>CAZAKP010000030.1:0-22635 GCA_964485845.1 uncultured bacterium
CCCAAACCCCGCACCTCAGGGGTTCCACCCCTAAGGCGGTGTACGCGACTCCCTCGGGTCGTCGCACGTGCACCTGTAACCCCTTGGGGTGAACTGGCAGAGCATCTAAATGAACCGCGACGGCCCGCCGGTCTACAACCGGCCCCGGACTGTTGATTGCAGGCTGTGGCAGGCGGTCTAGAGACGGTCCAGGAGCTCTTCTCCGGAGATGCCGTTCCGCTCGCTCACGCGATTCAGTATGTCGCTCAGGGTTCCCTTGGCCAGCACCTTGTGCGCCGGTGCGGTCACGCGATGCTCCCCCGCCGCCGTGTTCTTCTTGAGTTGAATATGGCTTCCCTTTGTGCGGACGACCTCATAGCCGAGTCGCCGCAGCAGCGCGACTACGCTGTCACCGTCGGTCTGCGGCAACCGGGGTGGCATCGTTGACTTCGGTCTCGGTCAGAATCAACAGGTTGAGGGTCTGGCCGGCCTGCAGTTGGTCGTGGTAGTGGCAGGCCGCGGCGTCCTTTACCTCGACCATCAGTTCATCGAGCGTCGGTGCGCAGGTGAAGAAGTCGGCACCGATGCCGCGGGCGCACCACTGCTCGCCGTCGTTGTAGACTTCGACTTTGACAACCACGCCTGATTATGACCTGCTCCCCGAGCTAGTCAAGAATCGCCAGAAGGGTGCTAGAGACAGACACCCACTGGGAAGAACCTCGGGGGAACCAGGGATGGGATTCAGGGACAATCACCCCATTTCGGTAAGCTTCGGGACATCCGACGCGGCGAAGCCGTAAGTCTGAGGTTGAGGTTAGGGTTGAGAGCCTGCACCCAACCACAGTGCAGCTTCAGGCCACAAGCCGCAAGCTCTCCCCCGCCGGCTTGACACGGCTGCCTTGGAGTCCTAGAATCCCGTTGTGCCGGTCATCTTCAGGTACAAGGGCTACCGGTTCTTCTTCTACTCGAACGAAGGGCTGCCGCGCGAGGCTTTGCACGTGCATGTCCGAAAGGGAAGCGCGGTAGCGAAGTTCTGGCTGGAACCGACACCCGAGGTCGCGAGCTCGCACGGGATGGCGGCTCATGAGCTCCGCGAGCTTCTGGAGATCGCAGTTACACACGGGACAGAGATTGAGAGGTTCTGGAATGAGCACTTTGGCGACTGAACCACAGGCCATCCGCGTCAGCTTCGACGCCGACACGATGTGGGTTGACCTCGCTGATGGCAGACGGCTGGGTGTGCCGCTGGCCTACTTCCCTCGTCTGCTCCGAGCGACTCCTGCAGAGCGTGGGCGCTGCGTCATCAGTGGCGGCGGTAGCGGGCTGCACTGGAACAGTCTCGACGAGGACATCCTGGTTTCGGCGCTGCTCCTCGGCGTGGGAGACAGGTCTCGGAGCGAGCAGGCCGTTACAGCCGTAGTCCGAGATCGCAAGGCCAGGTCCTAGCCGACCCGAGATTATCAGGGACAGAGATTACCGGGTACAGGCACCCCATTTCGGGAAGCTTCGGGCAGATTCAGCTTCAAGCCACAAGCCGCAAGCTGTCAGCCGTGAGCCGTAAGCCGCTCTCCCCCGCCGATTTGACACCTCCGCCCGCGAGTCTATCATGTCCGCGATGAGAGAGAAAAGCCGGGTCAGGATCGCCGTACGAAATGTCCGGGTGAACGATTCCGCTGTGATAGCCCGGCTGCTCGGCGAGTTGGGCTATCCGACCGAGGCTAGCGCCGTGAGGAGAAGGCTGGGCCAGATCCGCAGGTCTCAAGGCAGTCACGTGCTGGTGGCCGTGGCCCGCGGCAATGTGGTAGGAGTCGTCGGCATGCAGTTGATGCCGTTGCTGCATCGTGATCGCGGCCTGTGCCGGATACTGGCAATAAGCGTGGACGCAGACTACACGCGGCGCGGCGTCGGAACCCGACTGCTGAAGGCGGCCGAGTCACTCGCCGGTCGCGCTGGGTGCCATCGGGTCGAGCTCACTACCGCGCCCGAACGAACCGGCGCGCACAAGTTCTACCGTAGGCTGGGATACGAAAGGGCATCAGTCCGCTTCGCAAAGACAATCGTCTAGCCCGAGCATCCGGCTAGCCCCTGAACGCTTCCGGCCACTCGCTCTGTCGATGCCTTGATCGATCGATCCCTATCGCCTTCGATCTGATACTCCGCCCGAGGGTTCCGCTATCGGCCACGCCTCGGTCGTCCGAGATGCTTGGTTGACTTGTGCCCTGCGCAGGGATAGACTGAGGCATGAGTCCACAGGTTGCCGTTGACCGTGCTCGCCTGGCCGAATTCTGCCGCCGGCATCACATAAGTAAGCTGTCCTTCTTCGGCTCGGTGCTGGGGGAGAGTTTCCGGCCGGACAGCGACGTAGACGTCCTGGTCGAGTTCGAGCCGGAACACATCCCTGGTCTTCTCACGCTTGCCGGTCTGGAGATCGAGCTATCGGAGTTGCTCGGGAGGAAGGCGGACGTCCGGACGGCTGAGGACCTGAGCCGGTACTTCCGCGACGAGGTGGTCGCCAGGGCCGAACTTTTGTATGCCGCAGCCTGACGCCATCCGCCTCCAGCACATGCTCGATTCGGCGCGAGTCGCGCTGATGCTGGCGGAGGGCAAGACGAGAGAGGACCTGACCCGGGACATCGGGCTTGTGCTGGCGCTGATGAAGTCAGTCGAGATCATCGGCGAGGCGGCCGACAAGCTGTCCGACCGGTTCCGGGATGAGCACACGGCCATCCCATGGGACAGGATCATCGGCATGCGCAACCGGCTGATTCACGCTTACTACGACATCAACCGGGACATCCTCTGGCAAACCGTTGTCGAGGACCTGCCTTCCCTAATCCAACAACTGGAAGCAGTACGCCCGGTCGAGTAGACCCGGAATCTCCGGAAACGGGATATGAGGCCGGAGGTATTCCAGATTGCAGATTGCAGATTGGCGCGGGCGCAGCCCGCTGGCCCCAAACCGCAAGCATCAAGCTAGCCCAAGCGCAAGCATATCGCTAGCGCAAGCTCAAGCACAAGCTCAAGCCGGCTGCCGGCCGTCGGCTGACAGCTAGCGGCTAACGGCTTACAGCTAACTGCGACTGCTCCCTGCCAGTTCCTCGTCCCTTTCCTCTCAGCTCTTCGTTCCTCTCCCCTAGGTTCGATGCCAGACTCCGCGGTTGAGCCGTCGGACGGCACCTGCCTTCAGTTCACCCCAAACCCCGCACCTCAGGGGTTCCACCCCTAAGGCGGTGTACGCGACTCCCTCGGGTCGTCGCACGTGCACCTGTAACCCCTTGGGGTGAACTGGCAGAGCATCTAAATGAACCGCGCCCTTCGGCGCGAGGCCGCAATGCCCCGCCGATTTGACACCCCCGCCCGCGGGTCGTAGAATCGACACGTGACCGAGTCGGGCTTGAGACACCGACTATTCGTTACCTGCCTACTCGTGGCAAACGCCTCCTCTCTTGCGGCGGCATGGGGCAGGAAGCCATCCAGGGAGGACTCCGCAGGTGTCACTCTGAGTCGAGTCTCGACCAGTGCTGTCAGGGACATCCTTCGTCGGTTTCCGGGAATGGTTCCCGAGTACATGGCCGGCAAGGAGAACGATACCGAGCGCCTCGCGATGGCATTCCAGATCGCCGAGATGGCAAGCCCTGCCCTCAGTCGCCTCTTTCGAGGAGTTCGGTTCTACAAGGTCCTCGCGCCCAGCGAGCCGCCAGCGCCTCCGTACGCCATGGCTGTCGTTGGGAAGCAGCGGTGCATAATGCCAGGCGGCTTCAACCGGCTTCTCGTTGAGACCCGCCGTGAGATAACCTCCCAGAATGTGATAGACATGGCAAAGGCCTTCGTCATTCTGACTGCCGCCTCATTCGAGCCAACACAAGGCGACCCGCTGCTCTACTTTCCTTCGGTCGTCTTCGGTTTTGGGAAGAAGATGACTGGCGAGTATGGCGGAACCGGCGGCGCCTCCCTGGACGTGAGAATCGGTGGGCGAAATGAGAACTGGGATCTTGGCGCCAAGTTTGGTCAGTTCTCTGCGGTGATTAGAATCAACGCCAATGGGAAGGAACCCGCCAAGTACTACGACCCTGGCAACGCGCTCCCTCCGTGGAAGTGACGGCTAGCGAGACAGGACGTCCGGTTAATCCCGCGACGAGGCGGGAGAAGGAGTCGGCAATGACCCCGGAACAGAGAATCGAGAGGCTGGAGCGAGAGAACCGTCTTTTCCGGCGCGGCGGCACGGTGGTCCTGGTGACTGCCTTTGTTGCGCTGGCGGTCGGTATCGGTCTGCTGGCCACGAGCCGGGCCGGCGCCGAGAATACACCGAAGCCGGGCGTCTCGACCGCCACGGCTTTCCGGCTGGTGGACACAGCCGGCGTTACTCGCGCCGTGCTGGCGATGGAAAGAGGTAATCCCGTGTTGCGGTTCCTGGGCGAGAAGGCGAGAAGGGCGAGTTCCGCGCGTCAGTCGGTCTGCAGGAGTACGGCCCGTTCCTCTTCTTCGCCCGCGACAACGGCAAGCCGGGCACGAGCATCGGCGTCGGCGGCAAGGGACCGAGTATGGCCTTGGCCGACACGGCCGGCCACCCGCGCATCCTGCTGACGGTGGAGGACTCGACCGGCATGCCCACGATCAGACTCAGAGATACTACCGGCCACGCGGTCTGGACCGCGCCCGAGCCGCCGAAGCGCTGAGCACGACAGGAGAGCCGGGCCCATGGGCGGGTGCGTGGTCGACGGCCGATACGCGGCTGACCGCTTTCCATGGTAACTGAGGTGCGAGTGAGCGAAGCGTCGGTGATCGCCCCACCCGACCCGGTTCGGCCTGCCGCCTTTGCCGGCGCGTTGCGGTGGCTGCTGGTCGTTCTGTCAGCCTGGTACCTCGGTTCGTACCTGACCGTAGCCCTGCTCCGGGTCGGTTACCCGTTCGAACTCGAGTGGATGGAGGGTACAATCGCGGACCACGTGCGGCGCATCCTCGACGGTCAGCCGCTCTACGTCCCCCCCCAGCCTCGAGTTCGTACCGTTCATCTACGCACCGCTGTACTTCTACGCTTCGGCCGGTCTGGCAAAGGTCATCGGTTTCAGTCTGCTGCCGCTCCGCCTCGTCTCCTTCATCGCTTCGCTCGCCTGCCTCGCGCTCAGCTATGCCTTCGTGCGCCGTGAGACCGGGTCCCGGTTCTACGGCCTCGTGGCCGCGGCGCTATTCGCGGCCACGTTCCGCGTGTCTGGCGCCTGGCTCGACCTCGCCCGGCCCGACTCACTCTTTCTGGCGCTTCTGCTCGCCGGGCTGTACCTAGCTCGGTTCGGTAGTTCCGCTCTTGCTCTTGCCACTGGCGGGCTGCTGTTCGCGCTCTCGTTCCATGCGAAACAGACCGCCTTGTTCATCGTCCTGCCGGTGATGGCCGGTTTGCTGGCGCTGCGCCGTTTGCGTGCGCTCCCGTTCATCGGCACATTCACCGTACTCGGACTCGGTGCCATGCCGGTCCTGAACTCCATTCACCACGGATGGTACAACTACTATGTCTTTTTCCTGCCCGCACACGGAACCCTCATCACACCGTTCCTCTGGAAGTTCTGGCTCAACGACCTGCTCCTGACCGTACCCGTGGCCGGTACGCTCGCCGCTGTATGGTTGGTTCGCCAGCGAGACGGAATCGACCGACGGGCGAGGTCCTTCTACAGCTTCGCTCTTGCCGGGGTGATTGCCGCCGCCTGGTCGGGCCGACTGCACCACGGCGGATACAGCAATGCGCTGCTGCCGGCCTGTGCCGCGTTCGCGGCCCTCGGCGCGACCGGCGCGTGGGTGCTGGCGCGTGAACTCAAGACGACGAAGCCCGCAGGCGGACGCGTGACAGCAGTAGTCTACGTTGCGCTCATCTTCCAGTTCGGGCGGTTGTGGTACAATCCGGCCACGCTCGTGCCGAGCCGTGAGGACGCCCGTGCTGGAAAGGAACTGGTCGCGGCACTGGCAGGACTGCCGGGTGAGCTGTTCATGCCCCACCATGGCTATCTGCCCACGCTGGCAGGCAAGCAGTCGTATGCGCACCAGATGGCGATCTGCGACGTGCTCAACGCGGGTCCGAGTCAAGCTGGTGGCGCGCTCGTATCGGAGATCGTCGACGCCTTCGAGCGGCGCCGCTTCGGCGCTATCGTCCTCGACCACCCGTGCATGTTCCAGGACGCAGTGCTGGCCAACTACGACGTACGCTCACGCACATTCAACAACGCGGACGTCTTCTGGACCAGGAGCGGAGCAAGGACCCGCCCCGAGCTCATCCTCGTGCCCCGGACCGACGTGCCGCCATTCCCGGCCGCGGATACGAACCGGCGGCCGCCCGAGTCGCGCGCCGAGTAGCGGCTTCCGGCCGGCGTCAGCCGGGACCAAGGCGCTGCGACGGCCCGTTCGGCGGCGTCGGGCCGGCAGGCATCACGCCGCTGGAAGTTGACAGTCATGTCCGCCGTCCATATCATCGCTTACCATGCCGGCCAATATGTTGAAGCTTCTGGGCCTGCTCGCCCTCCTGCTGGGCACGCTCCCGGCCACCGCCTGCCACAAGCCGAGCGTTCTGTCCGAGTACCCGGACACGGTCACCGCCACCGTCGATGACCCCGGCAGCCCGAGTGATATCGGCGTTCTGCCCGACGGCAGGTATGCCTACACCGCCAACGCCGGGTCGC
Organism: uncultured bacterium; assembly: GCA_964485845.1. GTDB lineage: Bacteria > Hydrothermota > Tepidihabitantia > Tepidihabitantales > Tepidihabitantaceae > UBA2258. Next base: position 6,642 of record CAZAKP010000030.1, read on the forward strand.
AGTACGTCGCGGTCGTGGACCTGGTAAGCCTGGCGGTCGTACAGCAGGTCGCCTGCAGCCGGAATCCCTACATGCTCGCGGTCCGGCCGGATGGGCAGTACGTCTACGTGACGAGCGAACTGGACGACGACGTGTCGGTAATCCGGACGAGCGGCAACACGGTGGTGAAGAAGATACCGGTCGGCGCCTGTCCGCACCGGCTATGCTTCTCGCCGGACGGCAGCCGCTGCTACACGGCGAACCAGAACGACAGCACCATTTCGGTAATCCAGACGTCCGACAACACGGTCGTCGCCAGCGTCAGGGTCGGGCCGACGCCGCGGGACGTGGACTGCAACGGCGAGTACGTCTACTCTGCCAACCTGGACGCGACGACCCTGACCAAGGTGCGCGTCGCCGACAACACCGTCGCCGGCACTATCGACCTCGGCTTCACCGCGCACCGGGTTCGGGCAAGACCGGACGGCAGGTACGTCTACGCGAGCGAGTACTGGGGCAGCCGGATAGCCGTCGTCCGGACCGCCGATGACTCCGTGGTTGCCACCATCGAAGCGGGGGACGAGGTAACCGGCATGTGCTTCGTGAACGACGGCGAGTATCTCTTTGTGGCCTCAGCGTGCGACGGCGGTTCGGTACTGATCGTCCGGACCTCCGATAACACGATAGTTGACGACGTCAGCACCGGCGCGGGACCGATCGCGGTTGCGACTCCGGCCGACAACTCCTTTGTGGCGACAGCCGACCTCGATGGTCAGACGGTCACGGTAGTCAGCCGGAGCAGGCACCAGCAGTGAACGGCAAGCCGAACACGGGCAGCGCGGTACTGGTAACCGGATGCTCTTCCGGCATCGGCCGGGAAAGCGCGCTCTTCCTGGCCCGTCGCGGGTTCACGGTTCTCGCCGGCGTCCGCCGGGACGCTGACGCCGAGGCGCTGCGCTCGCTGAACCTGCCGGACCTCATTCCGGTCTGCCCGCTTGACCTGACCGACCACAAGCAGATCACCGGCGCCATGCGGTTCGTGGCTGACGAGCTCGCCCGTCGGAAGCAGCCGGGCTTGTTTGCCCTGGTGAACAATGCCGGCGGAGGCCAGCCGGCCCCGGTGGAACTGCTCGACCTCGACCGATTCAATACCGAGCTCGGGACGCGCGTGCTCGGCTCGGTTGACCTTGTCCAGCAGTGTCTGCCGCTCGTCCGCCCGGCCCGCGGGCGCATTCTCTGGATAATGACCCCGGCGCTGATGCCCACGCCGTATGTGGCGAGCATCCATGCCTGCGACTTCGCCGTCAACTGCCTGGTCCGGACCCTGGACATTGAGCTCAAGCCCTGGGGTATCCCCAACGTCCGCATCAACTGCGGCGGTATCAGGACGCCGGCGGGCCTGCGGACCACGGCCGACGTGGAGTCGTTGCTCAGAGAGGGACCGCCCGAACGGGTCGGGCTCTACGTTGATGCCCTGCGCCGCTGGGCGAGAGAGATGGCGGAGTTCGATCGCAAACGAACCGACCCGGTCAAGGTGGCGGAAGTCGTCTATCAGGCACTGACCGCCCCCCGTCCCCGGCGCCGGTACTCGGTCGGCCACATGGTAACGGCCGCCCGGTTGCTTGAGGCCCTCCCCCAGTCGACCGCGGACTGGCTCCTCCGCATGCGGTTCTGACATCGGCCGCTGTCCCTTCAATCATCGGTGCGAGCCAGGCCGCCAAACGGAACGCCGCCCGCGGAACCGGGTGGCGGTACCAACGGGCGGCGGCCTGGATACTAGAACTTGTTCTGCAGCGCCTGGACCCGGGCGAGTTCGACCTTCACGTCTTCGCCCTTCTCCCCTTCCGGCTTGGTCTTGAGCAACTCCTGGTAGACAGCCTCGGCCTTCGCGAAGTCCTTCGCGTTGCGGTAGGCCCTGCCCGCCGCCATCATCGCGTCGTACACGAGCGGTGACTTGGGCCAGCGCCGCCAGACTGCTTCGTAGGACTTGGCCGCTGCCGCGTTGTCGCCTGCCTGCTCTTCGCAGTTGCCGATACCGAGTTGCGCGCCCGGGCTGAGCAGCGGGTCGTTCTTCACCCGGCCGAGGAAAGTCTCGAACTCCCGCTTCGCATCGGCCACCCGACCGGTATTGTAGTAGACGTTGGCAAGATAGAAGTGCGCTTTGGCGCCCAGGAATCCGCCGCGACCAGCTACGTCCCGGAACGCGGTCTCTGCCTGTCCGAAGTTGCCCGATGAGTAGATGCCGACCGCCCGCGTAAAGGCGAGCTCGGTCTGGGCGTTCGGGGCGGAGCTCCGGTTCTGCAGCAGTAGAATGGCAACAACGATGACCGCAACCACGGCCGCGGCGCCGACCCAGACCTTCTGCCGGTCGCGATAGTAGAACTCCATCGCCTGCTCGACGAACTTCTGGAACCGGTCTTCCTTCAGGTCCCGCTTGCTGACGTAGTGTTTGCCTTTAAAGCGCATGGTATCCTTTTCATTCTACCCCTGAGGCGATTCGAACGCCTGACCTACGGTTTAGGAAACCGTCGCTCTATCCACCTGAGCTACAGGGGCTTGATTGCCGATTATAGGAGAAGCTCGACGTAAGTCAAGGAAGCGGGGCGGTTCTGAACCCGATACTGAACCACCAAGCCAGCTGAGGTGAGGGGAAAGCCCGACCTCCACCCGACTCACTATCCCAGGTCCCATCCCGGTTCCGGGGTTTGCCGGATGAGGTCAGAAGTCGACACGCGAGGATCCCGGTTGGTTGACCGGGGACAAGCTTTTGTGTATTGTGGTTCTCGATGACCCGCAAGGAGAGCACATGCGAATTTCCCTTTTGATATTGGCTCTGTCCGTCCTAGCGCCGGCCATGCCGCCGCGACCCGGGATGCTCGAAGGCACCGCCGGCCCGCTGCCGGTCTTTCCGCCCGGCGTCGAGGTGGCCGGCCCGAACCGGCTGAAGGATGAAAGCACCCTCGAGACCGTCACCATCCTGATGCAGTTCCCCGATAACAGGGCCGACACACTGGCGCGCTCGCCGGCCCGGTTCGACTCGATGCTCTACTCGACCGGAGTCTACAACGGCCAGCAGTACCGCAAGGGCAGCCTGAACGACTACTGGCTGGAGTGCTCCTACGGCAACTACCACGTGCGCGGCGGAATCGGCGGCGACCGCTGGTTCATGTCCGGCTACAATTACTCGCGCTACTACGACGGCAACTACCTGCTCTCGACCGGCGGACAACTGGCCGAAGAGAACATGGCCCAGGTTGACTCGGCCGTTGACTTCAGCCAGTACGACCTGAACCACGACGGGCACATCCCGGCGCTCTTCATGGTCCATGCCGGCGCCGACGGGTCGGACAACGGCAACGTCAATTGCCTCTGGTCTCACGCCATACCCTACTTCGGCTACAGCACCAATGACGGTGTCATCATCGACGGAGTCACCAATGTACCCGAGTTCGCGATGGTCACGGAAGTGAAGGACACGACGATGTGCTGTATTGCGGTGATGTGCCACGAGATGGGTCACCTCGTCGGACTTCCCGACCTGTACAACGGCAGCCGCACCGATTGGGGCCCGGGCTACTGGAGCCTGATGTCGTATGGCGCGTGGGGCGCCGGCGGCAACACGCCCTGGAGCCCCTCGCATCCGGACGCGTGGTGTCTGAACGAGGCAGGCTTTGTCGCGCCGACAGTGGTGACGACCAACCTCTATGACGTCCACCTTCCGCCAGTGGTAGACGAACCGGTGGTGTACAAGGCGTGGCGCCGCGGCGCGAACCGCGACACCTGCTTCTACCTGGAGAACCGCCAACAGCAGGGATTTGACACGCCCCTCCCCGGACACGGCCTCGCCATCTGGCACATCGACCCTTCCCGCAGCGGCATGTGGAACGTTGTGGACCTTGAGGAAGATTCCACGTTTCACCTCGACAGCGGATTCGGGTATCGACCCGACCCGCACGTCTACCACGAGGAGATGGGCGACACGTCCGACCTGCTTCCGGGCATCTGGAACCGGGTTGTCTTCGATTCAGCCAGCAAGCCCTCCAGCCGGGACCGTAACAACCTCTCTACCGGGGTCTGCATCAGGAATATCCATGAGTCGGGCGACACCATCATCTGCGACATCATTGTGAAACCGGAGTCAGTCGGAATCGCGGAACTCCCTCCTCCCCATCCCCGGCTCCCGGCTCCCGTGGCTTCTCCCAACCCGTTCTCATGCGTGGTGGCCTTGTCGGGCTTGCCGAGCGGCGCGGTTGCCCGCATCTACTCGGCCGCCGGTACGCTGGTCTGGAAGGCCGAAGTGCCGGCCGGCGGCAGGATGATTTGGCCCGGCCAGGGTCTGACTGGCGCCCGGGTACCCGAGGGCATCTACGTTGTGCAGGTGGCCGGCATATCAGGTCCGTCGGTCAAGCTCGCGCTGAAACGCTAGACCGCACCTCCGCATCCCGGATTCTGGACTCCTGACTTGCTCTGCCCTCGCCCGTGTCTCCCCTCGGCACCTCTGACTTCACTACTCTGCGCTCTGACTTCTGACTTCGCCCGTCTCCCACGCCCACCCGCCTCTCCGCTGCGTCCGCAATTCTGCATTCTAGATTCTGAATTCTGAACTCTCCGTCTCCCTCCTGCCCCCTGCCTGCCTTGACTTTGGCTGCGCCCGGCCTATCCTTTGCACCGCAAGGCCGATTCCCGGTCGTCGTCTGTCCGCCCCTGATTCGGCACTCGGTAATCGACACTCGCCACTGTTTTGGGGGATCGTCTAACTGGCAGGACAGCTGGCTCTGGACCAGCCGGTTGGGGTTCAAATCCCTATCCCCCAGTTCTCCTTTGCCAGACGCCATCCGGTTACGGATGGCGTCAGCTTTTCAGGAATCAGAAGCCCGCGGGGCAATCGCGCTACAGCAGCACGCTCATGGCACGGACGGGGCACCGACATCCGGCAGCTCGAGCTGTAATCTTCCGGTCGCGACGAACCACTCGATCGTATTCCTCACCGTCTCCGGCAGTGGCCGCGGTGCATAGCCCAGCTCGCGCACGGCTTTGGCGCTGCTCATCAGGCAGTTCGACGCGAGCACCCTCAGCGAATAGGCTGTGAACCTCGGCCTGGTCCGCCGCAGCCGGTAGTACGCGGGGGCGAACCACGCCGCGAGACGGGCGAGTCGCATCGGGAGCCGCCGAGCCCTTGACCTCACGCCGGTCACCTGCTCGAGCAGCAAGAGCAGGTCCTTCACCGAGATCCGCTCGCCCGAGAGGATGTAACCTTCGCCGCGCCGGCCCTTTTCGGCCGCCAGTACGAGTCCTGCAACAACGTCACGCACGTCGACGAAGTCATACGCTCCATCGACATACGCCTTCAACTGACCGCGGGCGAAGTCCGCGAACAGGTGCCCCATCTCCGAGAGCCGGAAGTCGTACGGCCCGATTATCCCGGACGGAAACACCATCACGGCGTCCAATCCGTTCTCCACGCCCTTGCTGATTTCGATGCTGGCCCGCGCCTTGGACCGGGCGTAATCGCCGTCCAGGGCCTCGGGTCGGAACTCGGTCGATTCACAGAGCGGGACCCCGGGCGGTGGCACTTCGAGGGCGTGAACCGAGCTGGTGTAGACGAGCCGCCGCACGCCTGCGGCGCGGCACGCCCGCGCCACATTGCTCGCTCCGCACACGTTGACTTCCTCCAACAGCCGCGACTGGCCGCCGGAAATGCTGATGATGCCGGCAAGGTGATACACGAGGTCGGCGCCGGCAAATGCCGCCACCAGCGAATCGTAGTCCCGCACGTCGGCGCGGACCAACTCGACTGCGAGCCCGGTGATGGCCTCTGTGGTCTCACCCGGCTGGATGACTGCCCGGACGAGCCGGCGCTGCCGCACCAGCTCGCGGACGAGCACGTTGCCGACGTGGCCGGTTGCACCGGTGACCACGGCCAGGGGTCGATTGCCGGACCGTACGTTTACAGTACTATCAGCTATGTAGATAGTCTATTGTACGAACGACGCCGCGTCAACCGACGCCTGCGCGTCCGGCCGGTGGCATCGGGGAATTCCCGGTCAGGCGGAAGGAGTGCGCCGCTGAGTGTCGGACAGGCCCATCGCCATCTGCTCGAGGGTTGCGATGAACACCTTCAGGTCAGCCTGCCGTACGCGCCGCATCATCTTGGCCAGTCCCTGGCGATGCACCCTGGCCAGTCCGCGGGCGACCCTCTGGCCGTTCGGCGTCAGAAAGACGATCACGACCCGGCGGTCGTCCTTGCCCTGCCGGCGGGCGATTAGCCCCTTCCCCACCAGCCGGTCAACCAGGCCTGACGCATTCGCCTTGGTGAGGCCAAGGAAGCTGGCAAGGTCGTTCATCCGGGACTCGTGCTGCATCAAGAGGGTCTGGAGGATCGTCGCCTGGGAAAAAGAGTAATCCTGTCCCAGGGCCTCGACCGACGTCAGCAGTCTCAACCCGCGGACAAGAATGGGGCTGAGCCACTCCAACTTGGAAAGGTAGAACTTCTCTGTCTTCATGATCGGTGATGATTATGTCCTGCCATGGACAGAAGTCAAGGCGCGGTGACGGGCCCAGACCGGGTCTTCTCTCCCGAACTCTCTGGCGAGGCCTCTCCACGACTCTTCAGCAAGGTCTCTCCGAGCTCTCTCGTAAGGTGTTTCCTGAACTCCCTCCCAGGGTCCCGCCCAGGCTCTCGGTCAATCTCTCTGCCCGGCTCACTGGTAAGCTCTCTGCCCGGCTCTCTGGGGTCGAGTCCGGTTGGTTCAGGCGATGGCACCCCGGTCAGCATCTCCCCCAACGTCCGGGAGGGAATCTGGGCGGGGCGGAGTCCTTGACCGCGGCTGGAAAATTTCTACAATTATAGAAATATGGATACGAGTAGTCGGCAGCAACTGGCAGACTTCTTCGCCGCGCTGGGTAGCGAGAGCCGGGTACGGATAGTTGAGCTGCTCGCCGCCGGCGAGCGCTGCGTCTGCGAAATAACGCCGCACTTCACGACCGCATTCTCAGTCGTGTCGCACCACCTGTCGGTGCTCGAACGGGCAGGCATCATCACCTCCCGCCGCGATGGCCGCTGGATGCGCTACCGACTTGCGGACGACTCGGTGCTCGAGCTCCTGGGAATGGCCCGCGAGCTTGCCCGGGGGCGGAAGCCCGGTCGCCCGACTGCCGCAAAGTCCAGGGCCTCAGTGCGCGAGGCATACCGCAAACCAGCATCAAGGAGTACCGATGCCAGCAGGACAAAATGATATCAGACGCTCAGTCCGTGAAGGCTATGCGAAGGTCGCCAAGGGCTCAGGCTCATGTTGCGGCCCGTCCCGGGGCTGTTGCGGTTCCTCGACCCCGCAGAGCCTCAGTCGCGCGGTAGGCTATTCGGACGAGGAACTCGCCGCCATACCTGACGGCGCGGACCTCGGGCTCGGTTGCGGCAACCCGATTGCACTCGCCTCGCTTCGGCCCGGAGAGTCCGTACTCGACCTCGGATCGGGGGCGGGTATAGACTGTTTCCTTGCCGCCCGCCGAGTAGGACCTCAGGGGAAGGTAATCGGCGTGGACATGACAGCGGAGATGCTGGAGAAGGCCCGCAGGAACGCCACCCGCGCCGGCGTCACCAATGTCGACTTCCGGCTGGGCGAAATCGAGCACCTTCCGGTGGCCGACGACTCGGTGGACGTGGTCATATCGAACTGCGTCATCAATCTATCCCCCGACAAACCGCAGGTCTTCCTCGAATCGTTCCGCGTGCTTCATACCGGCGGGCGGCTGATGGTCTCCGACATCGTGCTCGATTCGCCATTGCCGAAGCGACTGCTCGACTCCGCCGCGGCGTACGTGGGCTGCATCTCCGGCGCGTGCCTCCAGGCCGACTATCTGGGCATGATAATCGCTGCCGGTTTCGGGAACGTCGCGGTCGTATCCGAGGAGCGTTTCCCGGTTGAAGCAACCGCGGGCGACCCGACACTCCGGGCACTCGTGCGCGAGTCCGGCCTCTCGCTAGACGAACTGCGGAACGCCGCAGCCGGTGTCCGCAGCGTCAGGGTCTCCGCCCTCAAGCCGAGATAGGCGGTCATGCTCGCAGGAGTCCTCGCCGGCGTCGAGCGGCTCGTCAGCACCCAGCCCCTGCTCGCCATTCCGGTTGTCTTCCTCGGCGGGCTGACGACTGCGCTCAATCCCTGCGTGCTCGCCTCGATACCGCTCGCCATCGGGTTCGTGGGCGGCTACGCGGCCGGGCGCTCCAAAGGCTACGCCGTTTTGCTGGCATTCTTCCTCTTCCTTGGCATCGCCGCAGCGTTCACTGTTCTCGGTATCATCGCCAGCCTGGCCGGCACGCTCTTCGGCACCACGTCGCGGTTCTGGCCCTTCCTGATAATCGCAGTCTGCCTCGGCATGGGCGTGCAGATCCTCTTCTTCCCCAATCTCGCGATACCCATGCCGCGAGGGTTCACACCCCGGGTCGGCGGCATCATCGGAGCGTTCGTGCTCGGCGCCATTACCGGCGTCATCGCCACGCCCTGCGCCATGCCGGTGCTCGCGGTCGTGCTGACCTACGTCGCGTCCAGGGGAAACATCGTGTACGGCGGACTGCTGCTTTTCACCTATGCGCTCGGCCATTCGGTACTGGTGCTGGTGGCCGGCAGCTCTATCGGCATCGCCGGAATCATGGTGAACTCGAAAGGCCTGAAGCGCGCCTCGACCATTATCAAGAAGGCCTCGGGCGTGCTCCTTTTGCTCGTGGCCGCTTACTTCGCGTATGACCTTTTCCATCGGTAGAACGGAGAGACCAGTGATCCGAAGAACACTCCTCATTCTGGCGGTGGCCGCGATTTCCACCGTCACCGCGCCCGGCTGTGGCAGCAGCGCGTCCAGACCTGTCGTAGCGCAGACTGACACCGCGACCAAGTCCGGCGTCGTCTGCGACACGACGCTCGACACGTCGGCGGCGTCGTCCGCCGCGATAGCGCCCGACACCCGGAAATCCGCACCGGCCGGGAATGCGGAACCGGCGGCGGTGACACCCAGGTCCAAAGCTGTTGAGAAGGCCATTGAGAAATCCCAGGAGCTGCCTAAGATGTGGGACTTCGGGTCGACGACGTGCATACCCTGCAAAACCATGAAGCAGATTCTGGACCCGATGACTGTCGACTACAAGGGCAAGATCGACATCCGAATCATCAACATCTACGATGAAACTGAACTGGCCCGTAAGTTCAGGATAGTGACGATTCCGACGCAGGTATTCATCGACGTGCAAGGAAAGGAACTCCTTCGCCACGTCGGCGTGTACCCGCGCGATTCGATTGAAGCCAGGTTCCGCGAGTTCGGCATGCCCGTCGTGGCCGGTACTACCCCGACCGGCAACTAACGTGAGTCCGACTGCCCATGCCTGACGTTCTGAAGAGCCTGGCGGACCTCATGGTCTACCGCTGGCTCGGCCTGCGAGCGGGCGCGCACCTTGCCGATGCCCTCAACTTCTTCGTCTACGACGTCATCAAGATATTCATCCTGCTCACCGTAATCATCTTCGTGGTGGCAATCATCCGCAGTTTCTTCCCACCGGAGAAGACCCGCCGATTCCTGAGCCGCAAACGGACGTGGATCGGCAACATCCTGGCAGCACTGCTCGGCATCGTCACGCCGTTCTGCACCTGCTCGGCTATCCCGCTCTTCATCGGCTTCCTCGAATCCGGCGTGCCGCTTGGCGTGACTATGTCCTTTCTCGTCTCCTCGCCGACCGTCAACGAGGTCGCACTGGTGATGCTCTTGGGCCTGTTCGGGTGGAGAATCGCCGCGCTCTACATCGCGAGCGGCGTCGTGATAGCGATCGTCTCGGGCATCATCATCGGCCGGCTGCGGCTCGAGCGCTACGTCGAGGAGTACGTCTACCAGACCAGGCTCGGCAGCGTGGAACTCGAACGGCTGACCTTCCGGCAGCGTGCCTTCGACGCCTGGGCCTACACGAAGGAGATTCTGAAGAAGGTCTTCCCGTGGGTGCTCATCGGCGTCGGTGCGGGCGCCCTGATCCACGGCTATGTACCGGTCAACTGGCTGGCCAGGATAGCTGGCCGCGGCAACCCGTTCGCCGTACCGATTGCCGTGCTCATCGGTGTGCCGCTCTACTCCAACGCGGCCGGCACTGTTCCCATTGTTCAGGCTCTCGTCGCCAAAGGCGTTCCCATCGGCACGGCGCTGGCGCTGATGATGGCCGTTACCGCGCTCTCCCTGCCCGAGGCCATCATCCTTCGCAAGGTGATGAAGCCTCGGCTGCTTGCCATCTACTTCGGCATCGTCGCGCTGGCAATCGTATTCGTAGGCTACCTATTCAACGCTGTCATCCGTTAGGAGAACCACATGACTATCAAGATACTCGGTTCCGGCTGCACCCGCTGCCACGAGACCGAACGGCGCGTGGTAAACGCTCTGTCGCGTCTCGGCATCGCCGCCGAGGTGTGCAAGGTCACGGACATGAAGGAAATCATGTCCTTTGGTGTTCTCGGCACGCCCGCGGTCGTCATCGACGGCAAGGTGAAGTGCTATGGCCGCATTCCATCAGCCGAGGACATCGAGAAGTGGCTGAAGCCGGAAAAGTAGCGATACCTCGTCGTCTGCCTCTTCTCAATCGGTTCCTGACGATCTGAATACTCGCGGCGATGGCCGCGGGAGTCGAGGTCGGGTGTTTCCAGGGTAACTCAGTCCGTTACCTTGTCCCGGGGCGGATCGATGTCCATCAACCCCACATTCTGGTCCCGCCGCCGGCTCTTTGGGCCCCGGCTTGACAGCAGGGGGAATCGCACTATCTTCTCCCCTGATGTCAGATGGGAAAGAACCCGGTCTGCTCTGCGGCTGCGATAACTCGGCATCCTTCGTCCTGCAATGAGGGGCTAGACGCTGGCAAACAACAAGAACCCGGCCAGAACGATGCTTGAATATCCGGAGAAACACGACAACCTGACTGCCAAGGAAGCATCGGAGTTGTGCCAACTCGGAATGGACAACTACGCACGCCGGATACTGGAAGAACTGGAGCAGCGCGGGCTGGTCCGACGGGACCTCAAGGCACACAAAGGCGGCCAGCGTTTCACCAGGGGCCGCGAGTTCACCGCCTGGCGAGAATGGGAGGCCAACGGCTTCCAGACCAAGGTCCTGACCCACGGTCAATTCGAAATCCCAGGCCTTCTCTCGCCCCTCATGCCGGGACTGAAATGACACCCAGCCACTTGACCCAGCATGTCCGCGATGGTCATTGGCAGCCCTCAATTCGCGCCAGGGGCTACCGACGAGGAGGAACCATGAAATCCGCAATCACAATCGGTCTTCTGCTGATCGTCGCAATCGCATCGGCGCAGGAGTACGGCTCGCTCTTTCTAACCGTCTACCCGGGCGCGCGGCAAAGCGCGATGGCCGGCGTGGGCGCGGCCATGGCCGGAACCGCGGATGGCGTCTTCTACAATCCGGCCGGACCCGCTTTCCTCGAGTGCCCGGAAGCGGGAATCGAGATCAGCCACATCCCGTGGATGCTGCCGACCGACTATTGGAGCGCGGCCGGCGTTGTGCCGCTCCGGCGCAGTCTCAACGTCGGGCTGTTCACGAGCGGTGATCACATGGGGTCCGACGAATGGTCGTGGTACGAATGGGAGGTTGGCGCGACGGTGTCAGCACGGATCTCCGACTGGCTGGGATTCGGGCTGAACCTCGAGTCCCAGAGGTTGCGCGACGTTATGCGCGGATGGGACTTCGAGCACGAATCGACCTACAACGTAGTCACAACTGCCAGCGCCGTCGCCGCCGATGCAGGCGTGCTCGCCCGGCCGCATACTTGCCTGGGCATACCGAGCATGGGTGTGTCGGTCCGCAACGTCGGGACGAGGCTCAAGTACAGCAACCAGACAGCAACCGCTCCCCTGCCCGCGCTGCTCGACGCCGGAGTCGGCTGGACCGTGACCGCGCGAGACTTCGGGTTGGGCAGCCTGCCTTTCTCCCTGCCCGAACGGTTATTCCCGACCGACTGGCTGCTGGACAATTGGGGCGCGTCGGTCTTCTACGATTTCCGCAAGGTGTTCCTTGATGACTATCCCTCGCACCAGGTCGGCGGTGAAATCAGGCCGCTGCCGTTCCTGGCCGCCCGCGCCGGCTGGTTCAGCTCGAATAACGGAAACGCCAGCGACACGCGCGGGGGCCTGACATGGGGACTTGGCCTGGACCTGCATTTCGTAAGGATAGACTTCTGCGAGGACCGTAACCTCTTCTATATGAACATGCGGAGGAACTACCGTTTCTCATTCGCCCTGAACATCGGCGAACCGCTGCTGCGACAGCGCGGCTTACTCGGACCCGGGCACGCCCAACGCAGATATAGCGCCACGTCCGCCGACATTTCAGATTGCAGACTGCAGATTCGCGGTCTGCCGTGACCGCAAGGCAATTATAGCGGCAGAGGCTGACCTCGCCACGCGGCGTTTTGACCGAATCCGGCCCGGACGCGCGGTTGCGCATAACTTGACATCGGCCCGATGCAAGTCTACAATCGCAGCACCAAGAGCAGTGGCGATGCCCACTGGCACAAACAACAAAGGAGGCGTCATGAAGCTCAAGGTGTGTCTGAGTCTCGCAGCGTTCGCTATACTGGTATCGGGAGCCGGCCTGTCCGAATCCCCGAGGCTACATCCGGCCGGTGGTCTGTTGTTCGTTGACCCCTATACTGTACCGGGGTTCAAGCTCCTGGACCAGTGTCCGCGCCTTCGCGGCATGTCCTTCGCCGAGCTGCCCGGCGCCGTGGATATGACCGCCGATATGCCACCGGTCGGCGACCAGGGCAGGCAGAATTCCTGCGTTGCCTGGGCAGCCGGCTACTATGACAAGACCCACGTCGAGTACATCGAGCATTGGTATGGTCTGGGGGATCACACGTGGACACTGGACGTTCCCCAGCATCAGATCAGCCCGGCGTTCATCTACAACCAGATCAATGCCGGAAGCGACGCGGGCGCGAGCATACTGGATGCCCAGATAATGCTCTGCGACCAGGGCGCGTGCATGCTGAGCGACTTTCCGTATCATGACAATGATTACGTCACCTGGCCTTCCGAATCGGCCTATACCCACGCCATAACGTACCGGGGCTATGACAGCTACGGCATCAGCATAACGTCCGACGTCGGCATCAACCAGGTCAAGTACGTCCTCGCGGCCAACACAACCTGCGTCCTCGGAATCAACATCTACCCCAACTTTGACCACATCGAGAACTACGATACCGTTTACACGGTTCACGACAAGAGCGGCAGATCTCGCGGTGGTCATGCGATCTGCATCGTCGGCTACGACGACAACAAGCAGACGGCCGACGGGCCCGGAGCGTTCCGGCTCGTGAATTCCTGGGGTGCCGGCTGGGGCAACCACGGCTATTGCTGGATGTCCTACTACGCCGTCAAGACCATGAAGGCAGGCCTGAGCCAGAACTGGGCCTACGTCACCTTCGACCGGTACAACTACACTCCGGACGCGCTGGGGCGGGTCAAGCTGACCCATCCCTGCCGGGACCGAATCACCATCACGTTCGGGGCGGGAAGCCCGGGCGCCCCGCTGGCGTACTACACTTTCCGCCGGTACTGGGCCCTGGAGGGCGCGATCGTCGACCACCCGTTCCCGAACAACAAGCTGGTGTTCGACCTGAGCGGCGGCGTCGACTATCTCGACCAGACCGACACCGCATTTGTCGCGTGCCTCGACCGGAAGAAGGACAGGAAGACGGGGACGATCGACTTCGTCTCCGTCGAGTACGGCACGAGGTACGGCTCCGCAGCGCAGTCGGTCACGATACCGGACTACAACGTCTATGCGTACAACAAGGTCGTGCTGCCGTTCGCGCCCGGTCCCCAGGCAAACCCGCTTGATGGCCCGGTGGCAGCCAGCCGGGCGAGTTACCGCAATGGCGCCGCCCACGTCTCCTTCAGCCTGGACCGGCCCGGGAACGTGAGGATCGCGTTCTTCGACGAGACTGGCCGGACCGTGGCTCGTGCAACCGCGCAAGGTCAATCAGGATTGAACGAACTGTCAGTGGGGCTGCCGCGTTCAGCCGGAGTCTACTTCTACCGGCTGGAGTCCGGCTCAACCACCATAACAGGTAAGGTCGCGGCGACTCGCTGACAAGGATACCGGACCGTACAAGCGCCCCTGCCCCGCAGGGGCGCTTCTTTCCGGCGGGCATCAGGTGTCACCCGCCCGCACCCAGCATCGGGGAACGCGGCTGCACCGCTTGACACATGCCTCGACGAAGCCGACAATGGTCTCACTTTCGGGTCTGGAGATTCCGCAAAGTGATTAAGGAGGACTGAGGTGAAAGACGTCGGTCGGTCCGTTTCGCTGGGTCTGTTCGTACTCATCCTGCTCTGCTTCATGCTGCCCTTCGCCCGGATATCCTGCGGCGAGGCACAGGTCGTCAAGGCTACCGGCTACGAGGTGGCGTTCGGCAAGACGATACCGGCCCAGACGGATTCCACCGGGGGAAGGCCGCGGTGGAATGAACGGGCGGCAGAGGTGGACGTCGTCGCCATCGCTTGCCTGATAGCGGCGGTCGTCGGCCTCGGGCTGTCCCTGGTAAGAGGACGGCGCGGGGCCATCGCCCGGGTGATCCTCAGCTACCACGGCTTCCTGCTCCTGCTCGCGCTCTGGGGAGAACTCGCCTATCGAGTTCGTCAGAACGGCGCGCAACTGCAGATGCTCGCCGGCTACTGGGCCGCGCTGGCGCTGTTCGTTGTGGCGTGCCTCGCCAATCTGCCGGCGACAAGGCGCGGGCTGCGCGTCGGGCCCTGACGACCGTCGAGAACGACTGCCGGGCAGGCCCGAACCGCGGACTCGGACCGCAGATTCAATCGGTCGGTTCCAGCCTATTGACCGCAGTCCTGTCCAGCCCTACAATCGAGTCGTGCTTGAATCCACCCCCGCCCCGGCGCCCACCTCCCCGGGTGAGCCGCACGAATCAGCGGAGGGGCGGCCCACAGCCGGCTCGATTGCCCGGGCCGTGCGATTCCTCCCGACCCGGTCCGGGCGTCGGGCCGCGTTATCCGGGCTCGTGTTCTTGACTCTGGTGGCCGCGCTGGTCGGCGGGGCAATCCTCTTTCATGCAACCGGCTACCGCGGCGGATACCGCGCCGGCTACGAGAGCGTCGGCTACTATGAGGCCGCAGCCATTGCCGACTCGATGAAGTCGGTGGCCGGGAACGCGGTCCTGGAGTCGGCCGGTATACTGCCGGACCGAAGTCAGCAGGGCTCCTGGCAGCTTGCTCGCTTCAGTCTGACGCCGGCCCGCGAGCTTTGCAGCTACGGCGCCGCCCGGGGCGTAGACACCATGGTAGTCGCAACCTTCACGTCGCGGGAAAGCGTCCTCGCGGGAAACTCGTACTACAGCGGCTCCGACGGCCGCATCCATCATGTCAACCGCTGACACGACGATAGTCCCCGCCGGCAAGACTGAGTCCGCGCCCGAAATCAGGAATTCCTCCATCTCCCATCGAGAGTTGTGGCATCGGTACGCCCGCAAGGCGGTGGTGCCGACCCTGTTCGTTGTGGCCGTCGGGCTGGGTCTATTGGTGGCCAAAGCGGCCACGTACTCGCCGAGCCGGACAGCCGGGTTCGACCGGGGCCGGGCCACTGCCTTGCGCGAGCTCGAACTACGCATGTCGAAGAATGACTCCATCCGCCACGAGGGCGAACTGCAGGCCGCCCGCGTGCTCCGCAACGTGCGGTTCTTCTTCCTTTCCGGACACTCGCGGGGATGGTGCATCATGAAGTACGCCGACACCACCGAGCCCAATTGGTCAATCGGTTGGGTGAAGGACATGAAGTACCTGCAGCCGGGCAGGGTTTATACGCTTGACCCGCGCGGCTACGTGTGGAGCCGTCCGCTCCGCTAGCCCCTCGCCGAATCACCCAGACCAGCCCGCACCCAATCAGCAACACAAGCGAACGGTATCCGTTCAAGTACCGACGTCGAAAAGGCCGGCCGGTGGCTACCGGAGAAAAACGGGCCTAG
>CAZAKP010000031.1:0-3827 GCA_964485845.1 uncultured bacterium
GCGACCGGAAGCATCGTGCGAACGCTTGAGCTCAGCCGCGGCCAGGCCACGCTTGACGGCCGGTTGCTGGCCGACGGTATCTACTTCGCGCGCGTCGCCGGGACCGAGGCGCCCGTGGCCAAGGTTATAGTCACGCACTAGCCCGGCAGTCCCGAGTATTGCGGCGGGGAGTTTGACTCCCCGCCGCTCGCGTTATGGTGCGTTGACGTGGCATTGCCCGCCTCCTTGACCGGAGCCGCGGACGAGCTACAATCACAGAGTTGCAGTCGTTGCGGGGACAAACTGGCCGGTTCCCGCGGGATGACGGGCAGCGTTCTAGGTAGACGAGACATGGCTCTGCCCGAGCGGAGCCCCAAAGGAGGACGTGTGTTTCTGACCATTTTGTCACTCGCGCTGACAGCGCTCACGTCGATCGGTACGATGCCATCCGGTTCGGCGACGCCGCGGAGCAGCGGGTCGTTGACCCCCCCGGCGCTGCTGGGCGGAGGCGGACCTGACGCGTATGGGTACAAGTACCTGGATTCGGATACCACTGCCCCGGGTGCTCCGGTCTACAACTGGGTCAGCATCAAGGGCGTCGGGACCAGGGTCACGGGACTGGCCGACGATACGATCGTCGGGCCCTTCCCAATCGGCTTCCGTTTCCCCTACTACTGGTACGCGGTCGATTCGGTCATGGTTGGGTCCAACGGCTACATCACATTCGGCGACGCGACCAAGTCCCAGCAGCCGTTCAAATCGGTTCCGAGCACGCCGAAGCCGAACGACCAGTTGGCCGCATTGCTCAGCGACCTCGACCCGACCGATACCACCTCTCCCAGTGGTTCGATCTGGTACTGGTCCAACAACAGCGATAGCTTCATAGTCGAGTACGATAGCATCGCATTTTGGAGCGCCGGCGGTAACAACACGTTCCAGATCGTCCTGACCAAGGCCGATTCGTCCATAGCATTCCAGTATAAAGAGCAGAGCGGCACGCCGTCCAACGGTTGGGCTGGCGAGAACACGCAGACAGGCATCGAAAACTCGTCCGGCGCAATCGGCCTGAACTATCTGTCGGGCCAGACTCCGCCCGGCAATCTCATCCACCCTGACCTGGCTGTCCGTTTCTTCCCGCCGGAATCGAGCTCGCTCCACGACGTGGGCGTCCGTAATGCGATGAACGACCGCAACGGCGGTCTATTCGCTGTCAACGGGCGACCGCTCTACCTCTGGGCTGTAGTCCAAAACTCCGGCAACCAGCCCGAACCTGACTACCAGACCTACTTCAAGGTCCTGAGGCAGAGCGGGCAGCAGGTCTTCTTTGATTCAATATGGGCCCTAGCGTCGGACCCGGGCGAGACCGAATCACTGGCTCTCTCTAATGCGTGGTGGCCCTCCACCAACGGCACTTACGTCATCAAGGTCTACACCAAGCTCTCGGGCGACATGGTCGCAGTCAACGACAGCGCGAATCTCGAACTGCACGTGGTCAGCATGCCGGCACTGCTCACCTATGACAATGGCGTTGCCGCCAGCAATTACTACTTCTTCAACGCGGGCAACGGATGGGGCAACCGTTTCGTGCCGCCGGTGTATCCCTGCTCGGTTCAGAGCGCACGGGTCTACCTGGGAATGCGGGCGGCGACTTCGAATCCGTTCGTCGCGATTCTCGACGACAATGGTCCCGGCGGGGCTCCCGGTGACACGCTGTACATGACGACCGTCACCGTCTCGACGCTGGACTGGGTCACCGTGACTCCACCCAGCCCGGTAGTCGTCAATGACGGCGCATTCTATGTCGGCGCATGGTCGGCCGTGGACAGCGAGCCGACGTTCGGCCAGGACGAGGTGGCGCCGTTCTCGTACCAGAAGTGGGAGCGTATCGCCGGCATCTGGGCGCCTGACCCCGACGCCGGTGTACGTGAGTTCATGGCGAACGCGACGATCTCAGGTCCGGTCGGAATCTTCGAGTCGGTAGAGCCGGCCCTGCCCCGAGTGCCAGCGCGGATTGACGTTAACCCGAATCCATTCGGCCGGACGGCCGCGATCCGGTTGCTCAATGCGACCGGACTGGAGAAATCGGTTGATGTCTACGATGCGACCGGAAGCATCGTGCGAACGCTTGAGCTCAGCCGCGGCCAGGCCATGCTTGACGGCCGGCTGCTGGCCGATGGCATCTACTTCGCGCGCGTCGCCGGCACCGAGGCGCCCGTGGCCAAGGTCATAGTCACGCACTAGCCCGACAGTCCTGAGTATTTGCGGCGGGGAGTTCAGCTCCCCGCCGCAATCCTATCCGGCCCACCTTTCGGTCGTCCGGGATTCGTTGTCGCGTCCGCGGCGGGGTCACGTCTGCTTGACCGTGGTCCGTCGGTGGATAGAATCGCGGCGGTGTCATCATCAGAGAATCGCGGCCGGGATTCTGTCTTGTTCGCACTTGTCCTGGCGTTTTCCCTTCTGACCAAGCTCGGCCTGGCTCTTTTCGTCTGGTTCCGCAATCCGGCCGCTGTCTGGCATCCTGACTCGGCTACGTACCACGATCTTGCCCTCAACCTGCTCAGGTACGGTGTATTCAGCCGGTCGAGCGGGCCGCCGTTTGTCTACGAAGTATTCCGCACGCCCGGCTACCCGTTGCTGCTCGCCACCGTGTACTCGCCGTTCGGCGTTTCCACCTTGCCGGTCGCTTTGGTGCAGGCGGTTCTTGCCACGGGCACTGTCGCGCTCACCTGGATCCTGGGCCGCAAGCTCTTCGGTCCGCGCGCCGGCACTCTGGCCGCTGTCATCCTCTCGCTCGACGTAGCGAGCATCAGCCTGGCGCAGATGCTGTTGTCCGAGACAACCTTCACATTGCTGATGCTGACTGCAGTCTGGCTGCTGGCGAGGAGTATTTCACCGCTGCGCGGTTGGCCCGGCTTCGCCCTGTCCGGGCTCGCCCTGGCAAGCGCGATCTATATCCGGCCCGTCGCGTACTACCTCGTGCCGCTGGGTGCCGTCGGTGTCGCGGCCTACGTCGTGCTGAAGGCCCGGGCAGCGGTTCCTTCGCGGTCAAGATGGCGCCTCGCTTTGGGCCGCGCCGGCGCTTTCCTGCTCGCTCCGGTCCTGCTTGTTGGCGGCTGGCAATTGAAGAACCTGCAGCGGACCGGCAACGCCCGGTTCAGTCACATTGAAGGCCAGAACATGTACTTCTACCGGGCCGCCGGAGCTATATCAATGCGCGACCACAAGACTCTGTTTCAGGTTCACCGCGAAATGGGGTTTGTTACTGAGCGTGGCGACTTCACCGGCTGGGTGAGCCAGCATCCCGAGTTCGCCGGTAAGAACAACGCGGTGCTGGGCGAGGAGTGGCTACGCGAAGGAATGGCGATTCTTGTCCGCAACCCGGGATGGTACGCCCTGGTGCATCTTCGCGGCGTGGCGGCGCTGCTGCTTGAACCCGGCACGTACTTCCTCGCCTTCCTGATTGGCTCTGAGTCGGGACAGCGAGGTCGGGAACTGCTCGACCGGGTTGACGTGTCGCTTGCCGCAGCCGTGGCCGTGCTGGGCGCAGTATGGGCAGAGCACCGATTCCTTTTTCTGTCCTCGCTCTGGGCGCTCGCTTTTCTGGCGCTGCTCTATGCGGGAGTCGTCCGTTGGCTGGTGCGCACGCCGCTGCGCGGCTGGACTCCCGGCGTCGTGGTCGTGGTGGTAGTGCTTGGATACGTCATGCTGACCTCTTCCGGGCCCGAAGCCACGTCACGCTTCCGCGTGCCCATAATGCCGCTGCTTGCAGTGCTGTCGGCGGCAGGCTGGCTTAGTCCCCGCAAGGTCCGAGCTTCCGGCGGGCGTCGCACCGCGGTGACGTGAAGTAC
>CAZAKP010000031.1:3927-18293 GCA_964485845.1 uncultured bacterium
GTCCCCGCAAGGTCCGAGCTTCCGGCGGGCGTCGCACCGCGGTGACGTGAAGTACTTGTTCGTCGTCGGACTCGCCCTGATTCTCGCACGGGGTGTCATTCGTCTGATTGCACCGACGGCACTCGACGCGCCAGTTCCGCCACCCGCGCCGAAGCCATCCTTCACCATCGTTGCGGAAGGTCCCGCCGGTACTGTTTCAGGCCATCTCCACGATGCAGAATCCGGTGAGCCGCTGGCCGGCGCCACGGTCGTGGTTGAGGGAACTGCGCGCGGAGCCTCAACCGATGTTCACGGCGAGTACGCCATCGCGGGAATCGCGCCCGGGCTCTACAAGCTGGAGGCAGTCTATGTGGGCTATCGCAGCCTTCGGACTGCGATCAGCCTGGACAGCCTGATCGGCGTGCGCGTGGACTTCCGGCTGGTCCCCACTCCTATCAGGCTGCGTCTGGTCGACTGAGCCTAGGCGTTGCGTTCGAGACCCGCGTGCCAGCGGAAGGAGTTGAGCACGAGCGGGTCAAAATGGTGACCAAGGAAGCCGAGGACAAGGTCGAGGGGGGATTGCAGATTGCAGATTGCAGATTGCAGATTCTGACGACCGGAATCGGCGCGCCCCTCGCGGCCGTCCCCGGTAGCAGGCCCCTTGCCGGGTGAGAGAGCTTGTACGATTTCGGAGGCAGGGGTGTAGAGCAGGAAGGCGAGCGTGTCGAGGCCGGCAGGGTCAAGGCGCGTCCCGCTGGGATTCTCACCGGCGCAACGCGGGCAGATGACGCCACCACGGCCGGGCTCGAAGTAGGCCGGACGCTGGCTGTCGATCGGGCGGCGGCAGATGAGGCAGCGGCGTAGTTCCGGCCGGAAACCGAGAAAGCTCGCGGCCTTCAGCAGGAACGAACAGACCAGAGCGGGATAAGGAGCGGGGTGCGGGGAGCCGGGAGCCGTAGAAGCCGGACAGGATTCGAGTATCGAGAGGTAGTTGAGCAGGAGCCGGTATAACTGGGGGCTCGGGTCGTGCGGCTGGATGACGCGGAGCGCGAACTCCGCCATCTGCTCGGCCGCGAGGAACCGTTCGGGTCGCAGAGCGATGCCTGAGAAGGAATGGACCAGCTCGGCGTCGGAGAGCGTCAGGAGAGTGCGCGTCTCGCTTGCGTAGTAGATGATGCGCGACTTGGCGAACAGGTCGAGTGCCGCACCGAACTTGCTTCGGAGCCGGCGTGCCCCTTTCGCGAGGCAGTCGACCTTGCCACTTTCGAGCGTGAAAAACGTCACGAGCTTCGATGATTCGTGGTAGTCCCGGACGCGGAGGCAGATGGCCTCGGACCTAACGATTCTTCGCACGACAGAGGTGATCCAGTGGTCCAGTGGTCCAGTGGTCTCGTGCAGGCTTCTTCACTGGGTCACCAGACCGCCTGGCCTTTGATTACTTCCGTTCATCCTTCGGAGCGGATTTCGCCCACCAGTTCTTCGATCAGGTCCTCGAGCGAGACGATGCCGGTGACCCGGTGGTCCGGGCTCTCCACAATCGCCAGGTGCTGGCCGCGACGCTGCATCACACGTAGGACTTCCATCGCCCGGTCGTCGCCACCGACCCGCGGTATCTTCCGTACTCGCCAGGCCGGGGCGGAGAGCAGGTCCTTGGCGACGATGACGCCGGTGATGTTGGCGACATCGCCCTGGTACACCGGGATACGCGAGTAGCCGAACTCGCTGATGACCGCAAGCACTTCGTTCAGTCCCGCGGTGTGCGGTACCGACCGGACCTGCGCGAGCGGGATACTGATCTCCGATACCTTCATCGCCGAGAAGCGAAAGAGCCGAGATACGATGTTTGTTACTGTCCGGGGTGAGCCGGATTCGGCGTCGCGTTTCTGCATGGCCGCCAGGAAGTCCTGGCGAGTGAGCGGGAAGCGCTGGCCGGTGGCGGCGGCCGGCGCGGCCAGCAGACGGGCGATGCCTGACAATACGACGACCACGGGGGCGAATATGACGCGGCTCGCGTTGAGCGGTAGGACCGTCTGCCGCAGCCAGCGGTCCGGGAAAGCCTGGGCGATGGCCTTGGGTACGTATTCACCGAGCATGATGGTGAGCGCAATCACGATGACGGCGGCAGCGGTCGCCGAGGCCGGTCCGAACCGGGCCTCGAAGAAGTGCGAGAAGAGTTCGGTGGCGAAGACGATACACAGGTTTGTACCAACCAGCGTGACGACCACGGTCGATTCGCGGCGGTCGAGGAACTTCAGCGCCTGCCTGGCGCCGGCGATGTTGTGGCTCGCCCAGTTAGTGAGCCGAATCCAGTTCGCACGGTAGACCGCAGTCTCGGAACCGGCGAAGAACCCGGTGGCGAGAATCAGCAGGAAGCCGAAGAGAAGCTCCATGATCAGGAAGGACCCCCGATTCCTGATTGCCAATTCCGAGCCAATGTCGGACCGGGGTTCCCAGTTATCAGCGATTCGCTGGGAAATCGGTGCTGGGAATTCGTCATTTCCGTCTGATTAGCACCTTTTCGAGTTTGGGACCGTCGGTTTCCTTCACGGTGATCTCGAGCGAGCGATGGGCGATGATGTCACCCTCGCGCGGGAGCCGTCCCAGCTTGTCCTGAACGAAACCCGAGAGTCGTTCGTGACGGATGCCGGTGAACGCACGGCGGAACAGCCGGTTGAGAGTGGCCACGTCGATCTCGCCGTCCACGAGGTAGCTATGATCGTCAAGCTTGGAGTAAGGGAGTTCCTCGGCCACGTCGTACTCGTCGACGATCTCGCCGAATACCGCCTCGAGCAGGTCTTCGAGCGTAACCAGCCCCGACGTCTGGCCGAACTCATCGACGACGACCGCGATGTGTGAGCCTTTGCGGCGCAATTCGTCGAGCAGCGCCGGCAGTCGTTTCACCTCCGGGACGAAAAAGGCGGGGCGGCACAGCGAACAGACCGGTGCGTTCGGGTCGGCAGCGTTGAGCAGGTCCTTGGCATAGGCGGTGCCGCGAACGTGATCAATCGCGCCGCTGAAGACCGGTACCCGCGAGAACCCGGCATTGCGGCAGGCGACAATGGCATCGCGGATGGTTATGTTCTCGGGAACGGCCACGATGTCGATCCGCGGGGTCATCACCTCGGATACCTTGCGTTGCTCAAGGCCGATAAGGTTGGCAAGGATGTCCTCCTCGGAACCCAGCAGCACGCCGCGCTGCTTGCCGACGTCAATCATGGTGTGGAGTTCGTCGTCGGTCAGCGATGTCGGTTCAGGTTGTGTAGGGGTCAGGCGCTGGCTGGCCCTCATCAGCAGTGACGTGAGCGGCCACAGTAGCAGCCGCGCCACGTGGACCGGTCCGGCGACGAGCGGCGCGAGCCGGCCGGGATCGCGGCTCGCCGTGACCTTGGGCGTGACCTCACCGAAAATGAGGAGAACCACGGTCATCACAACGCCGCCGACGCCGAGCAGCAGCGCCTCGCTCGTGCCATTGCGCCGGGCGAGCGCGAGCAGGGCGAGGGTGAAAATGCTGGAGGCCGCCGTGTTGACGATCAGATTGCCGAGCAGCAACGTGCCCAACAGGCGTCCGGGGTCGGAAAGCAGAGAGTCCACCCGCCGGGCGGCTCCGGGGCGGCTGTTCCTTAGTTCCTCACGCCTGCCCGGGGTCAACGAGAACAGCGACGTCTCGGAGCCGGAGAAGAAGGCGGAGAAAACAAGCAGGACCACGATTGCGCTGAGATACCAGAGCATCGGTCAGGCTGGAGTCCCGGAGTTCGGCGATTGAGCCGGGCGCGAAGAACAGGGCGGAGGTTGGTCGGGCGCCCTGCTCACAGCTTCTCCAGGTAGCGCCGGTACAGCGGTTCCATCTCCCGGTGCGTAAGGCCCAGCAGGTGGAGCAGTCCGTGGAGCGTAAGGCGGCGGATTTCGGCCGCGTACGAAACGCCGTACTCCCGAGCCTGGGCGCGCGCCCGGTCGCGGGAGACGTACACCTCACCGAGCAGGCGCGGTTCGCCCGCTAAGCACGGCTCGTCGGTACGGAAGGAGATGACGTTGGTTGGCCGGTCGCGCTTCAGGAACCGGAGGTTGAGTTCGTGTATCTTCCGGTCGCTCACGTAAACCACGTTGACGACGGGCGCGTCCGGCTTGAAGTCCTTGGTCAACTGCCGGCACAGGCGCTGGACATCGGCGCGCAGGCGTTCATCCTGCGTGCCGTAGATATCAGGGCGCATCGCTGCCGGGAGCCTGCCGGTTCTCATACGCCCGGATGATGCGCGACACGAGCGGCGGCCGGACCACATCGGCGTCGGTGAGGTGAACGATACTGATGCCGGCGATGCCATCGAGCCGCTCGACTGCCTCAATCAATCCGGACGTGTGGGCGGCGGCCAGGTCGATCTGGGTGATGTCGCCGGTAACAATCGCCTTCGAATTCCAGCCAAGCCGGGTGAGGAACATCCGCATCTGGGTGGACGTCGTGTTCTGGGCCTCATCAAGAATGATGTAGGCATCGGAGAGAGTCCGGCCCCGCATGAACGCGAGCGGCGCAACCTCAATCACTTCCTGCTCGATGAGGCGCTGGACGCGCTCCATCGGCATCATGTCGAATAAGGCGTCGTAGAGCGGACGGAGATAGGGGTCCACCTTCTCCTTGAACGTCCCGGGCAGGTAGCCCAGCGATTCCCCTGCTTCGACCGCGGGCCGCGTGAGGATGATACGGCTGGAATGCCCGGATACGAGTGACTCGAGCGCGGCAGCGACGGCGAGGTAAGTCTTGCCGGTTCCGGCAGGCCCGACGGCGAGGATGATATCACTGCGCTGAATCGCCTGCAGATAGTTGCGCTGGTTCCGCGTCTTGGCGAATATCGCCTTGCGCGGGGTCTTGATGGCGAGCACCTCCGGCTCGGCTTCGCCGGTGCCGGGCTCGCGGCAGCGGCGCAGGCGGTCGACCTCGGCGTTTATCAGCTCAGGACTCAATGGTTCGTTCTGCCGGACGTGGGCAAGCAGCCGGTCGAGCAGCCTCATCAGTTCGGTCTCCTCGGTCCTGGGACCGTGGAGCATGATGCGGCCCTCGCGCACCACAATTGTGGTTTTGTAGTGTTTGGCGAGCGTTGTGAGGTTGACGTCGGCCGGGCCGAGCAGGGCCAACGGGTCGATGTCCTCGACCGAAATCGAATGGCTGCAGCCCGTGTCTTGCTTCAT
This sequence comes from uncultured bacterium, assembly GCA_964485845.1. GTDB lineage: Bacteria > Hydrothermota > Tepidihabitantia > Tepidihabitantales > Tepidihabitantaceae > UBA2258. The sequence goes on from CAZAKP010000031.1 coordinate 9,085, forward strand.
GCATCTCCGTTCTCGGCGTGAAAGTCATACAACTGTCAAGCTATTGTAGGGGCGCGCTACGGCCCAGTCAAGGAAACTGGGCAGCGCTTGACCTGAGGCGAGGTTTGGGGTAACGTGCAGGCGCGGGACATGACCCAGTCCGTCCGGGGAACTGGGATCGTTTCTCATGCCGAAACTGGATTAATGATGACAGAACGTCTCCGGCGCTGCCCATGGCCTGAAGGCAATGAGCAGATGATCCGCTATCACGATACGGAGTGGGGAGTCCCACTGCACGATGACCGGAAGCTCTTTGAGTTCCTGGTCCTGGACGCATTCCAGGCCGGGCTGAGCTGGGCGATTGTCCTCAGGAAGCGTGCGGCGTTTGAGAGTGCGTTCAGCCAGTTCGACCCGCGCAAGATAGCGAGGTATGACGTTCGCAAGGTGAAGTCATTGCTTGCCGATGCCGACATCATCAGGAACCGACTGAAGATCGAGGCTGCGATTGCCAATGCCCGGGCCTTTCTCGCGGTTCAGCGCGAGTTCGGCAGCTTCGACCGCTACATCTGGCAATTCACCGGCGGCTGTACGAAGAAGAACCGCTGGCGCGCGCCCGGCCAGATCCCGGCGCGGAGTACCGAGTCCGACTTGATGAGCAAGGACCTGAAATCGCGGGGCTTCCATTTCGTCGGTTCCACAATCTGCTACGCCTTCATGCAGGCGGCGGGCCTGGTCAACGACCATCTTGTCGGCTGCTTCCGCTACCGCGAAGTGGGGCGGCCGCAAGGACCAAAGTGAATCTCCTCCAACTTACGCCCAGCCTGGCTGTGTTACACTCCCGCTCTATGGCATATAACTCCGGTCTACTGATAAACGGCGATGACGCTGTACTCATCGATGCCGGTCTGTTCCCAGAGGACACTGACTCGCTGCGTTCCCACATCTACGCACATGGCGCAAGGCCAACTCATCTTGTGATAACGCACAGCCACTGGGACCACGTGCTGGGGCCCGAGTACTTCCCGGGCGTTCCGGTGATCCAGCAAAATGAAAGCCTCGCGGTCTTTTCAGAATTCGGCACGCGCATCGAGCGCCAGGTCACTGAGTGGGAACGGCAGTCGGGTGTCCATCGGGACATGCCATTCCTGCTGCACGAGCCGGATGAGACGTTCGGAGATCACCTGGAGTTCAAGGTCGGCGGAAAGACAATCGAGCTGCATCATGCGCCGGGCCACGCGCCTGAGCAACTGGTCGTCTATGACCGCGACGAGCAGACGCTCTGGGCCGCGGACATGCTGAGCGACATCGAGATTCCGTTCGTGATGCACAGCCTGAAGGCATACCGCGGTACGCTCGACCGTCTCGTTCAGCTCAAGGTTACGGCCCTCGTGCCGGGACACGGCAGCCCGGTTCGGACTCATGAAGAGGTCAGGGCTCGATTTGAAACTGACCGCGCCTACCTCGGCGAGTTGCAGCGGCGTGTCGAAGCCGCGGTCGCAGCGGGGCGCGGGGCGGCCGACGCTGTCTTTGACTGCGCGGAGATGGAGTACGCGAACCGGGAGCAGAACGAAGAAGCGCATCGGCTGAATGTCGAGACTGCCTTTATCGAACTGGGCGGCGCCGCCGACTCCGAGCATCCCGGCTGGAACCGGTTCCAGTAACCATGAGGCTCCTCGGTACCCTGCTCAATGTCGGAACGGTCGTTGCGGGCAGCCTCATCGGCCTGTTCTTCCACGCCCGGCTGCCCAAGCGGTTCACGACCGCCGCGTTCCAGGGCATCGGCCTGTTCACGCTCTTCATCGGGTTCACAATGGCGGCGAAGACGAAGAGCCTGCTGGTCCTTGTCTTCTCAATCGTGCTCGGCGCAATCACCGGGGAGCTGTTCGATATCGACCGGCTGCTCAACCGCTTCGGCGAATGGCTGAGGAAGAGGCTGGAGAGGCAGGGGTCGAGAGCAGCGAGCGGGGAATCGATCCCCGACTCCCCACTCCCGACTCTCCAACCCAGCCGGTTCGCGGAAGGACTCGTAACGGCGTTCCTGCTCTTCTGTATGGGTTCGATGACCGTGCTCGGCGCCATCGAAGAAGGCCTTGGCGGCAGGCCGAACCTGCTCGCGGCCAAGTCCGTACTGGATGGGTTCGCGTCACTGGCGCTGGCATCCTCGCTGGGCATCGGCGTGCTCTTCTCGGTCATCCCGTTGTTCGTCTACCAGGGCGGGCTGACCCTGCTTGCCGGTTCGTTCCACGCCGTGATGTCAAACGCGGTGGTCAACGAGATATCGGCTGCCGGGGGCTTGATTCTCATCGGATTGGGTATTACTATACTCGAAATAAAGCAGCTCAAAGTTCTTAACATGCTCCCCGCGCTGGTATTCGCAGCCGTGCTGGCAGCGGTATTTGTGAGGGGTTAGCGGGCCAGGAGTCAGCAGTCAGCAGTATTGAGAAAGGGAGGCGGACATGAAGCGAGTGATTCTGACGGTGGCGTTCGCGCTGGCAGTGGTGGCCGTGGCGGCACCGGTCAGGTTTGCAGTGATTGGCGACCGAACCGGCGACCACCAGGACAGCATCTACGAGAAGATAGTAGCTGAGGTCGCGAAGGCCAAGCCCGAGTTCGTCATCACGTGCGGCGACCACATCGAGGGCTACGAGCCGACCGACACGATGAAGCTGGACGACGAATGGAAGGAGATCAAGGCCATCATCGAACCGCTCAAGATGCCGTTCCATTTCACGCCGGGCAACCACGACATCAGCTATGACAATGCGCTCGGCACCTACGAGCGCAACGCGGGCAAGCCGTACTACTCATTTGACTACAAGGGCATGCACTTCATCGTCCTCGACGCGAGCCGCTGGGAAGCAAGCGATTCGCTGCCGGCCGAGCAGTTGGACTGGCTCGCCCAGGACCTGGCCGCAGCCGGCAAGGCGAGATACAAGTTTGTCTTCTTCCACAAGCCGTTCTGGACCGCGTCGGTGGCCGAGGGGAAACAGGATACGCTGCACAGCCTGTTCAGAACCTACGGCGTGAATGCGGTGTTCAACGGGCACAATCACTACTACTTCGGCGCGACCTATGACGGCATCAAGTACACGGCCGTCGGCAGTTCCGGCGGCGCAACCGAACCGGGTCCGACCGGAATCCTGTATCACTGGACGCTTGTGACCGTGGACAACCGAAAGGGCATCACCATCCAGCCGGAACTGCTCGACGGAGAGACGCGGGAGTGGGACGACGTGACCTGGTCTGACATTCAGTCCGTGGACCGGAACATGCTGGCCGGGCTCCGGTTCCGGAAGCCGGTGCTCGTCGCCAACGACATGACGGCCGCGGATACCGTTACGCTCGTCGTGAGGAACCAGCCGCTGGCGACACCGTTGGCGGATACGCTCCGCTGGACCGTGCCCTTCGGCTGGAACGTGTCGCCCGAGACGATGGCGGTCAGCGTGGCGCCCGGGGCCGAGGCCGAATACCGGTTCGCGGTGGCTGGCGCGGGCCGGCCGTTTCCGACTCCCAGGGTCACGCTGCGGTTCCCGTACGCCAAGGGAAAGTCGTGCCCGGTCACGGCCTCGCTCGACGTGGCCCGCACCGCCCAGTGCAGCTTCGTCAAGAAGCCGCCGAAGGTCGACGGCAAGGTTATTGAGCAGTTGTGGCGCAGGCCGGTCATGGACCTGTTCACCAACGACAGCGAGGCGATGGGGACCGACTCGGTCCGGTTCTACTTTGCCGCCGACACCGCCAATCTCTACCTCGCCGCGGTTTGCTTCGACCCGCACCCGGACAGCGTCAGGGCCAATGCCACCGAGCGCGACAAGGGCGTGCACCTTGACGACTGCGTCGGCTGGTTCCTCGCCCCCGACACGGCAAAGGGCACAATCTACCAGGTCTACTTCAACCCCAACGCGGTTGTCCTCGACCAGAAGATCACGGTCAGCCCCGAGGGCAAGATGGACGTTGACATGGCCTGGAACGCCGACGTGACCGTCAAGGCGGCCAAGGGCAAGGAGTACTGGTCGGTCGAGGCGAGACTGCCGCTCGCGCAATTCGGCACCAGGGCGAAGCCGGGTGATGTCTGGGGCCTCAACTTCCGGCGGAAAGAACCGGGGAAGAAGGCGAATGCCGACTGGCAGCCCATCACCTACGACCCGCATGGGCTGGGCCTCTTGTTCATTAAGTAGAACTGCTTGGCAGGCGAAGCAGGGGCGCTTTCGCGCCCCTGCCGCTCTTGAGGCACGGTCGTACGCCTCGCCGGGAGGCCAACCTGCAACATAGCGCGGGGTGGCGCGTCTTAATGAAAGCAGTTCAGGAGGAAGCATGAGAAAGCTAGCCGCCGTCGTCGTATTACTGGCGCTTCCGGCACTGGTCGCAGCCGACATTAACCGGCTCAAGCTGAGCCCGGACCTCGACCGGGCCGACGCCCTGCCCTGGAACGCGCGAAGAACCGAACCAAACCTGATGGCATGGTCCGTAGGTCTGCCCGTGTGGGCGGGTCCGTCCGTGCCGCTCGTGTCCCGCTTCAGCAAGAGCGAGTTTCGGTGCCCGTGTACCGTGCCGCAACACGTCGTCCGCTGCCAGTGTAACCCCGGCCGTCCGGACAGAACTGGTGTGCCAGTGTTCCGGCCGCATTCAGCGCGCACGCGCGACGACAAGACCACAGCCAAGGAACAGCACCTGGGACAGGGCCGCGTCCAAGACGGCCGGTCTGCTGACTAGACCGGATCCGAACCGTCCGGTTCGCCGCGCCCTGCGCCGTCATCGAGTCGGACGACCGCCGCTGGTTTCTCCCAGCTGGCATGGCTCCCTGGCGACGCGGCAATTGATATCCTGCCGCGGGTCTGTATCATTCGGGCGAATGGTGCGTCTCGCGAGAAATGAGTTGGCTGGTCGTGCTGTAACTGCCCTGGTTCGGCGCTCCGCCCAATGGTCCCGGAAGGACATGTCGGCCAGAAGGATGAGTTGAGCAACGAGAAGACCGTAGATATCGTCGGTGCCGGGATGGCGGGCTTGTGCGCCGGCTGTTACCTGCAGATGAATGGCTATCGGACCCGGATCTTCGAGCTCCACGACCAACCCGGTGGACTCTGCACGGCGTGGACCCGCCACGGCTACACCTTCGACGGCTGCATCCACTTTGTGCTTGGCTCCAATCCCGGCAACTCCTTTCACCACATCTGGCGGGAACTCATCGATACCAAGGCCGTACGCTGGGTTGACCCTCAGGTGCAGTTACGCATCCGTGTGCGCGAACAACGAGCGCCGGACGGAGGCAGCACGCTGCACATTCACAGCAAGATCGACCGTTTTCGGGACTACCTGCATCAGATTTCCCCCGAGGATAAGAAGGCGTTCGACGGCCTGATCCGGGCCGCGCGGACAATCCAGCGCTACGACCTTCCGCCTGGAATCGACCGGGCCCCGGAGCTCGCCGGCTGGCGCGACCGGCTGTCCATGCTGCGCCTGGTGCCTGCGCTTCCGACAGTTCTGCGCTGGGCTCGGGTATCCAACAAAGCCTTCGCCCGGCGGCTGAAAAGCCCCTTCCTGCGCGAGGCCTTCGAGGACCTGTTCGGCGGCGACGAGTTCCCGATGGTCATCGTCGCCATGCAAATGGCGTGGTTTGACCAAGGGTCGGTCGGCTACCCATTGGGAGGCTCGCGCCCGTTTGCGCGGCTGTTCGCCGACCGTTACGAGCAGCTCGGCGGGAGCATTCAGTACCACAACCGCGTGAAACGCATCATCGTTGAGGGCAACCGCGCCGTGGGCATAGAAACCGAAGGTGGCACGAACCATCGCGCCGACATCGTCATCTCAGCCGCGGACGGCCACTTCACGATCTTCGAGGCGCTGGGCGGGCGCTACCTTGACCGCGCTACCCGCGACCTGTACGAAGGCAAGCGCTACCAGCCTTTCCCGTCGCTCCTCTACGTATCGCTCGGTGTCAGGCGTCGCTTTGCCGAGCACGAGGGGGGCTGACGCGGATCATGCTCCGAGCGCCCTGGACCCTCTGCGACGGCACCACGTTGCGCCTGATGGATGCGCATGTCATGGACTTCGACCCGACGCTCGCGCCGGAAGGAGCGACCGCCGTCACCGTCATGCTTCAGACTCGCGCGTTTGAATGGTGGAGCGCTTTGCGGGCGTCCGACCGCGAGGAGTACCGACAGCGCAAGCAGGAGATTGCCACTCGTGTGGTCGACGAGTTGGACGGCGTCTTTAGCAGCATCCGCGACAATGTGGAAGAGACCGACGTCGCTACGCCGGCGACCTTTCACCGCTATACCAACAACTGGCAGGGGAGCTACGAAGGCTGGCAGCCCTCCGCCAGCATACTCGCCGGCAAGGCCCTCCCCAAAGAGCTACCCGGCTTGTCGAGCTTCTACATGGTGGGTCAATGGATGGCGCCGGGCGGCGGCCTGCCTCCCGCGATCATGCACGCCCGCCACCTGGCCGAGCTGATCTGTCACCGCGACAATCGGCCCTTCCGCATCATTCCGCCTGCCTAGCCCGGTCGGGGCCGCCAGCGTCAGCCGTCCTTTGTCCCTTCCGCCAATCGGAAATCTGCAATTTAGAATTGACCGGCCGCCGTCATCGGATCGGAGCAATTGTCGGCGGTAAACTAAACCATCTGGTCCGAGCGTTCCCACCAGACCAACGTGGCGACAATTCCCAGCACGCCGGTAACAACGACGACCGCGACGCTCGACGCGGCGGTGTGCGCTCCCGGAGTCCCGCTACTGATTGCCACGCACCAGGGAACCCACGGGGCCCAGCCGGTAGCGCTCAGGAATTGGGCGAGAATCACCGCCACCATTGCGTAGCCCAGCGGCAGCAGGTAGCCGCGGCCGGCCGACGCCACGAACGCAGTCACCGGGACGAGCGCGAGCCACAGCAGCGCGGCCCGTCCGGCGAGGGCGACCGCGTCGCGAGCAGCCGGCCAGCTCAGCCCCGGCATGCCGATAATCGCCCCGACGGCGAATGATGCAGCCAGCATCCAGCCGGTGAGCAGCACGCACCAGACGGCCGTAACGCCGAGTTTCGAAGCGACGATGGTCGAACGCCGGGTTGGAGTCGCGAGCAGGATGCGGCAGGTGCGCTCGGCGAACTCGCGGCCGAAGACCCAGGCGGCAAGGACCGAGAAGGCGACCGCGCCCATCGCTCCCATCATCTGGCCGACAAGACCGAGGAACGTCGGCCAGTCAGCCGCGCCGGCCAGCATGCGCGACTTCTCGTTGAGCAGCCCGAACCGTTCCGCACCGGCCGGATACTTCTTGATCGCCATCATCAGTCCCAGCATGATCGGCGGGAGAGTGGCAAAAACGCCGGTGAGCCACGGCACGAGCGACCGGCGGGCCTTGAGCGCCTCCAAATAGAACGCTGCGGCGAGCCTTCTCATCTGTCCCTCGGTTTTGCGTCAGCAGTCAGGCGCAGGAAGTGCTGTTCGAGGTCCTCCTGTGTTACGGCGAGGTGGGTCGGAGCAACGCCCGATTCGAAGAGGAGCTTCGCCACTGCGTCCGGCGCCTCGACCGCCTTCGGCTCGCTGACTTCGAGGAGCGGCGGCTCCGCACTGCCGGCCGGCCGCGGGTCGAAGCCTGCCTTTCTCAGTGCGGAGTCTGCCGCGGCCAGGTCCCGCGCGCCTACTTGAAGTCGGCGGTTGCGGCGACGCTCAAGCTCCTCGGCGGACTGCTCCTCGATCATCCTCCCCCGGTGAACGATGCCGATGCGTGTGGCCAGCCGGTCTACCTCGGGCAGAATGTGGCTCGACATCAGTACCGTGGTACCATGCTCACGCGCCTGCGAGCGCAGCAGCTCTCGTACTTCGACAACTCCGGCCGGGTCAAGTCCGTTGGCCGGCTCGTCCAGAATCAGAAGCTCCGGACGGTGCAGCATCGCGCGGGCGAGCGCGAGCCGCTGCAGGTTCCCCAGCGACAACGTCCGCGCGGGCCGGTCAGCGTACTCGCCGAGTTTGAGCCCCTCGATGGCGCCGGATACCGCGCGCCGTCCGGCCACGGCATAGAGACGTCGCGCCACTTCCAGGTTCTCGCGCACCGTGAGCCCGGGATAGGCGGTCGCGGCCTCGACCAGATGGCCGACCCGCCGCCACAGTCCCGTTGCTTCGGCGCGGACCGGCCGGCCAAAGAGCTCGGCGTGACCGGCAGTCGGCGACATCATGCCCAGTAGCAGGCGAATCATCGTCGTCTTGCCCGCCCCGTTGAGACCAAGAAATCCGTATATCTCACCGCGGTTGATACCAAGCTCGGCCCGGTCAAGCGCGAGCACGCCGCCGCGATAGCGCTTGCTCAGGCCGAAAGTGCGGACGATGCAGTCACTCATGGCTCACTGCCTCAACCCGTCAGACATCGGCTCCCGCGCCAACTGCCCCGTCCAACCGGGGTTTGCGGAACCAACGATGAACGATTCTGGTTCCGCAGCTTCCGCCAATCGGTAATCTAGAATCACCAATCTGAAAGGCGTTGCCGTCCTCACCGATAGTCGGCAATCCACTGCCGTATCATCTTGCCGAACTCGACACTGCCGCCGACGCGATGAGCGCCGGAGCAACGAAGACCTGCTGCATTGTATCTCCCTACTCTGTCAAGATGACCTTGGCTATACGAGACGGCTGGCGCACGAAGTATATGCCGGGAGCGAGCCCGCTCACGTCATTTGTGCCGTGATGAAGGTCCAGGACTTTTCGTCCCGAGACGTTCAACAACTCCGCCCGGTATTCTCTATTCTGCCTGCTGTCCACTCCCATGCGCAGCGCGCCGCGGACGATGGTCGGCCCGGCGTTCGGCGTTGGGATTTCGGCGCTCGACATTTCCTGGATTCCCGCCTCGTAGGACTCGTAAATCCACAGACCGGTCCGGTGATCCGTGACATAGACGTAGTTGCTGTCTACGGCTACGCCGCTATTCCCGGTGAAGTAGTAGTGGCCGACTTCGGTCGGATTCGCCGGGTCGGTAATCGATACCACCGCCAGCCCCCCGGGAGAATTCACGTTGAGGAAGGCATGGTTCCCGAGTATGGCCATCCTGCTGGCGTTTATGGCGCAAGAGCCAACTTCGCTCGGATGCGCGGGGTCGGAGACGGATATGACCCGCAAACCGCCGGCGTTATCGGCGACATAGGCGTAGTCCCCGGACAATGCCACGCCGGTAGCGTCGCCCGGCGTCTCGCAGAAGCCGACTTCGGTCGGATTCGCCGGGTCGGTAATCGAGATGACGCGCAGACCGTTC
>CAZAKP010000031.1:18393-22113 GCA_964485845.1 uncultured bacterium
GCCGACTTCGGTCGGATTCGCCGGGTCGGTAATCGAGATGACGCGCAGACCGTTCGGTCCATCCGCGACGTAGGCATAGTCCGCTGCCACGGCCACGCCCTGGGCGCCTCCCGGTGTGTCATAGAAGCCGACTTCGACGGGGCTCGCGGGATTCAAGATTGACATGACGCGCAGGCCCGACTGCAGGTCTGCGATATAGGCATAGTCACCATCAACGGCTACGTCCAAAGCCCAGTCCGGGGTCGCGCAGCGACCGACTCCGGTCGGATGCGCGGGGTCGGAGACCGAGACGATACACAGCCCGTCCAGGTCCGCGACGTAAGCGTAGTCCCCGGACAACGCCACGTCGCAGGCCTGCCCCGGAGTGTCGTAGAGTCCGGCTTCGGTCGAATGCAGGGGGTCGGAAATGGAAATGACCCGCAGACCGCGATCTGACTCCGCTTCATATGCATAGTTCCCGGCCACGGCCACGCCCCCATGATAGTCGGGCGTAGTGAACGAGCCGACGTCAGCCGGATGAGCCGGGTCAGAGACCGAGATGACCCGCAGGCCGGCAAAATCACTCGCGACATAGGCATAGTCCGCAGTCGCGTCGACGCCCAAGGCATAGCCAGGGTTGCCGATTGAGCCGACTTCGGCTGGATTCGCAGGGTCGGAGATAGAGATAACCTTCAGGCCGGAACCGTAGACTGCGACATAGGCATAGTTCCCAACGACGGCTACGTCGACGGCGAGGTCCGGCGTGCCGCAAGAACCGACGATTGTCGGATTCGCGGGGTTTGAAACCGATATGACCTGCAAGCCATAGTAGTTATCGGCAACGTAGGCATGGTTGCCAACCACGGCAACGTCAACGGCGCCTCCCGGCGTGTCGCAGGAGCCGACCTCCACGGGATGAGCCGGGTCCGAAACCGAGACGACTCGCAGACCGGGACCTCCATCCGCGACATAGGCATGGTTCCCGACCACGGCCACACCATAGGCAAAACCCGGTGTGTCGTAGAAACCGACTTCGACGGGGTTCGCGGGATTCGCGATCGAGATGACGCGCAAGCCGGACTCAGCATCCGCGACATACGCATAGCTGCCGGCCACGACCACATCCCAGGCAGGGGCCGGCGTCTCACAGAACCCGGTTTCGACCGGATGCGCTGCGTCTGATACCGAGATGACCCTCAACCCGGCGTCATCATCCGCCACATAGAGATAGCCGTTGAGATAGCAGAGGCCGCGGACCACGTCCTCAGTGCCGATTTCCGATTGCTTGACCGGATTAGCCGAGTCGCTCACGTCCAGGACGTAAATCCCGCCGGAGGAACTGCAGAACAGAAGATTGCGGCTCGTATCCAGCGTTGTCACGCCCGCGGGCCCGAACGGCCAACTGCCTGCGAAACGGCAGTCCAACGAATCCTGGGCCATCCCAGTCCCGGACAGAACCAGACTCAGACCGACTATCAGTGCTTGTGCTTTCATCGTTCCTCCTCACTTTATCCTGACCGATTCGCTGACATTCGACCTCGCGCTCCTCCGACGCTTTTCTATCCCCCATAGCCTCTCATGCCAAAGCCTGGCGTTCTGATTCCATCGGCCCGCCACCTGGCAACCGACACCGTCTACGGCTCAAGGCTCGCCGCTCCGTCGATCGGCCCGTCTGCATGAACGATAAACGATGTACGAAGTAACCATGAACGACACTCGCCGTGTCAGTAATCATCTACTGCGTCTTCCGAATCACATCCCGATTCTCGCCATTCCGTAACATAAGCAAGCCCGCTTCCGTCTTCCTGAAGCCGCAGCTGACATAGAAGGCCTCAAGTCGCTCCTCATAGTCTACATGAAGCCACTCAAGGCCTCGCTCTGCCGCTAATCTCGCCGCCTGCCTGACGAGTTCGGTGCCGATTCCCCTTCGCTGAAACTCGCGATGCACAGTCGTGTCGAGGATGAACCCATGGACACCTCAATCCCACGCGAGATTGACGAACCCGACGAGGCGGGCCCCGGCATATGCGCAGATATAGGTCAGGCTCCGTTCCACCACCGGGCCAAATCTGCGCTCGACGTGATTCTCCCAGGCTGAGGCAAAGAGCTCGTTAAGCTCGCTATCCGCTACGTTGGGAGAAATCCTGTACTCAATGCTCTTCAAGCTGCAGTCGCTACTTGTCGGACCGCAGTTCCATGAGCAGGAATCGCACCTCAGGCGTACTCGAAACGGCACGGACGTGCCGGGCGAGGAATCGCCACTTTGGTTCTGTCAGGTCCTTGCCGCGCAGGTCCGGGGCTTCACGCCAGAACTCGCCTATCTTCGAGAACCCCGCTTTCTCGTAACAGCTTCTTGCCCTCGTGTTCGAGCCGGCGACGTCCAGACGCAGACAGCTCATGCTGCCCACAAACCACCAATCGCGGACCGCCGTGAGCATGCGACTTCCGATGCACTGTCCACACCAATCCGGATGAACACGAATTCCCATATTGACGCACCGGCGGCTCTCCCAGTCGATGCCGATGAGCGACAGGTAGCCGATGGCTCGGGCCGAGTCAAGGTCGGCGACAAGTGTGATTCTGTCTTTCCGCTCGCGACCGGAGCTGTGGAACGAATCCAGCTCAGCGTTGCTGAGGCGCGCGAAACTGAAAGAGAATACGTCGTATGGCTCCGGATAGGGTGGCCATCCGGAGAGGGCATCAAGGTCTGACCGTTCGCATAGCCGAATCACCAGCGGTCTTCGAACAACAGGCAACGCCTCCAGCAGTTTGCCACGCAGGACGCTCGCGTCAGTCATCGCCGGCAATGAAGAGCCCCCTTCCCGCGACGCTACTTGAACTCTTTGACGTAAACAATCTCGTCTTCGTAATCATTCTTCATGCTCTGCCGGCGGTAAAGCCTGCATGCGCGTGCATTTCCCTTATCAGTAATGACGAAACACTCTGAGAAACCGCTCTCTCTCGCAAAGTCGACTATGAACATCATGAGTTGGCTGCCAACTCCCTTTCCACGATATCTTTCGAGCACCTCTATCTCGTGCAGATAAAGCATGGGTTTCTTGCCATCGATTCTCGGAAGTGAGTACGCATAGGCGAAGGCAATGATGTTGTCCTCGAACCTGGCGACGAAGACGTACCTGTTCTTCCCCTCTGCGAATTCCCTTATCGCCTTCGCATCGAATCTCTGGTCGCTGCCGACAACGACGTCCTTAAGGAGCGGAATCTCCGCCTCCCGAAGGAATCCGCATTCAACCCCGATCATCTGTTTGCTGCCGGCATCGCTAATCGGCAATCCAAAACCGTAAACCCAAAATGACTTGGGCCGGGTCAATGATCACTTGCTGTTCCCGGGATTCCCGCTCTCCGGTTTGCGTCGCATCGCCTTGCGCCTCTTCGATTCGACCTTCTTGATGTTCTCTGCCACCGGCAAGTTCTCGGGCATGGTCCCGCCAAGGTCATGAATGGTCTTTCGGACTCGCTCTCCCACCTCCCGGTGCGTGCGACAGGCTGCATCTTTGCCCGCTACCCGGTCTCGGCGTAGCTTCTCCTCCGTCTGAGTGGCCCGGAACAGGTTCGCGGCCAGCTCGGTGCTGCCCATGTGGTCGAGGATGTCCTGCCCCTTGCCCAGCCTCTTCCTTTCGCGGATGTCCTGCGCCGTCAGCCCGCCGTACAAGCCCTGGTAGCCATGATTCTGGAATATCGCGTAGTCGAACGACGTCACCACGCCGGCGCTCTTTGCGA
>CAZAKP010000032.1:0-21324 GCA_964485845.1 uncultured bacterium
AAAATGGGGACAGTCCCACTGAGCGCGAGGACGCGCGGTACGGTCCCCATTTTCCAAACGGCTCGGTCGAGAAACGGGCGGGAGTCAGTTGTCGGTTCCGGCCAGTTCTCGATTCCAGAAGGTGCAAGGGCGAGGGACAGACGGCTGGCGAGATTGACCTTGGCTCAGGTTGGCTGTAATCTATCAACTCCATGAATTCACCATGTCCGCGGGCTGCAGGCGACGGCGGGGCGGGCGCGGGCGCATCCAAAGGAAGGGGACCGAAGACCGAGGACCGGACCAATTGGTTCAACGCCGACAGCTTCCTGAGTGAACTGAGACGCATCAACATTTTCTGCGGCGGGTTCGGGTCGGGTAAGACCGAGGTGGCGGTGAACTTCTCGCTGCGAATGAGCGAACTCGGACGCAGAGTTTCGATTGCCGACCTTGATATCGTGAACCTCTATTTCCGCAGCCGCGAGGTAAGGGAGCAGCTCAGGAGCCAGGGTGTTGACGTCATCGTGCCGGCCGGTTCCTTGGCAGAGGCGGATCTGCCCATCATCGTGCCGGAAGTGAAGGGCGCAATCGAGGGACGGGACGGAATTCACCGCAAAGACACAGCAACACAAAGAGGACAGGGCACGGATGACGAGAGGCGAGTGACGAAGGGCCAAGAGACGACGCCGTTGGTTGTGCTCGACCTGGGCGGAGATCCCGCCGGGGCGCGGGTGATGGCCTCGATTGCCGAGGGGATGCGGGGCGAGGATTATTCGAGTCTCTTTGTGTTGAACTCGCGGCGGCCGTTCACGGCGACGGTCGCGGGCGCAGAGCAAATGATGGCCGGCATCGGCGCGGCAGCTCGAATCAGAATGGACCGCATCGTGGTGAACTCGCACCTTGTGGACGAAACCACTCCCGCGGTAATTGACGAGGGAATCGCGCTGGCCGAGGCGCTGGCCAAGCGGACCGGAGCGAGCATCGCGTTCGTCGCGGTGCAGCGCGTCCTGCTCGACCGCTTTGACGCGGCCGAATGCCGCTACCCGGTGATGGTTCTCGACCGGCTGATGCTGAAGCCGTGGGAACCGACCAATTGGATAGGAAAATACCGAATAGTCAATGGTGAATAGTGAAAACCAATCATGTTTCACCATTGTCAATTCTCTATTCACCATTGTCCTGAAGGAGTATTATGGCCAAGGTCAATAAGGTAACCATCGAGAAGAACCGATGTAAGGGCTGCGGGCTCTGCGTCAACACCTGTCCGAAACAGGTGCTGGCCATGTCCAAGGAGATCAACGACAAGGGCTATTTCTTCGCTTGTCCGGAGAACCAGTCGGCCTGTATCGGGTGCCGCTTCTGCGCGTTCATGTGCCCGGATGTGGCGATTACCATCGAGCAGGAAGAAGCAGCGTGAGGAAATTGCGAATGTCGAGTGACGAATGTCGAATGTCCGGAACCGAAGGCCGGCCGGCGCGTAAAGAGTTGCCAGCCGTGAGAGGAAGAGAGTAATGGCTAAGGTATTGATGAAGGGCAATGAGGCGATTGCCGAAGCCGCGATTCGGGCGGGCGGGCTGGTCTATTTCTGCTACCCGCTGACCCCGCAGTCGGAGGTGGCCGAGTATCTGTCGCGCCGGATGCCTGAGGTCGGCGGCGCGTATCTGCAGGCCGAGAGCGAGGTGGCCGTCGCGAACATGGTCTACGGCGCGGCCGGCGCCGGCGCTCGTGCGTGGACGACTTCGTCCAGCCCCGGCATCAGCCTGATGATGGAGGGAATCAGCTACATCGCCGCAGCGGAGCTGCCGGCGGTGTTCGTGAATATCGTGCGGACCGGTCCGGGCCTCGGCGGCATCCTGCCGTCGCAAGGCGACTACTTTCAGGCCGTGAAGGGCGGCGGACACGGCGACTACCGCTGCCTGGTGCTCGCGCCGTCCTCGGTGCAGGAGGCGGTCGACCTGATGCCGCTCGCGTTCGACCGGGCGGACCGCTATCGCAACCCGGTCATCGTCATCGGCGACGGGATGATCGGCCAGATGATGGAGCCGGTCGAGTTCAAGCAACCTGAGTTCCCGCCGCTTGCGCCCAAGGACTGGGCCACGACCGGCGCCAAGGGCCGCAAACCGAACGTCGTCAATTCGCTCTACCTCGACCCGAACGCGGAGGAACATCTCAACAACCTGCTGGCCGCCAAGTATGAGAAGATGCGGCGTGAGGAAGTCAGATTCGAGGAGTACAACACCGATAAGCCGTACCGCGTGCTCCTCGTGGCCTACGGGACGACCGCCCGCATCTGCAAGACCGCGATTGCGCAGTTGGCCGGGC
Organism: uncultured bacterium; assembly: GCA_964485845.1. Taxonomy (GTDB): domain Bacteria; phylum Hydrothermota; class Tepidihabitantia; order Tepidihabitantales; family Tepidihabitantaceae; genus UBA2258. The sequence continues at coordinate 2,299 of CAZAKP010000032.1, forward strand.
AGGGAATTGTCGCGGCGCTGCTGCGGCCGATATCGCTCTTCCCGTTCCCGAACGAGAAGGTGCTGGAACTGGGGCGCAAGGCTGAGTTCCTGATGTCGGTCGAGATGTCGATGGGCCAGATGGTCGAGGACGTGGGCTGCGCGATGGGCCACGAAAGACCGGTTTACTTCTTCGGCCGCTCCGGCGGCAACGTGCCGTCCCCGGAGGAAGTAGTCGCCGCGGTCAAGGCCCGGCTGGAAGGGAGCAAATCATGAAGACCTTGTTCAAGGCGCCCGAGGCTCTGACTAAGGCTGCGACTCACTATTGCCCGGGTTGTACTCACGGCATCATCCATCGGCTCGTGGCCGAGGTGATTGACGAACTGGGCCTGAGGGAACGGACCGTGGGCATAGCGCCGGTCGGGTGCTCGGTGCTCGCATTCAACTACTTCAACATGGATTTTCAGCAGGCTGCCCATGGCCGGGCCCCGGCCCTTGCCACTGGCATCAAGCGGGCAAAGCCTGACCTCATCTGCTTCACTTACCAGGGAGACGGCGACCTCGCGTCAATCGGCATGGGTGAAATAGTCCACGCCGCCAATCGCGGCGAGAAGTTCACCGTCGTGTTCGTCAACAATGCAATCTATGGCATGACCGGCGGCCAGATGGCGCCGACCACCATGCCGGGACAGGTTACGACCACGAGTCCCCGAGGCCGGAATGTCAAGGACGTCGGCTACCCGGTGCGGATGTGCGAGCTCCTTTCGAGCCTGCGCACCCCGGGGTTCATCGAGCGCGTCGCGGTCCACACTCCCCAGTACGTGGTGAAGGCGCGGCGGGTGCTTAAGAGCGCGTTCGAACTGCAGCGCGACAACAAGTGCTTCACGTTCGTCGAGGTGCTCTCCACCTGCCCGACCAACTGGGGAAAGACCCCGTTCGAGGCCACCAAATGGCTGGAAGAGAACATGGTGCCTTATTACCCGGTGCAGAACTTCAAGCACTACGAGGAAGAGAGTCCCAAATCCCAGACACCGAATTCCATCGAAGGAGTCGGACATGCAGGTTGAGACAGTCTTCGCCGGATTCGGCGGGCAGGGAGTGATGCTCGCGGGCAAGCTGTTTGCCGAGGTCGGGATGGAACTGGGTAAAGAGGTGGTCTGGCTGCCGTCTTACGGACCGGAGATGCGCGGCGGCACCGCCAATTGCACGGTAATCATCGGCGACGAGCCCATTGCCTCGCCGATCGTCTCGAACCCGCGCGACACGGTCGTGATGAACCGGCCGTCGCTGGAGCGATTCTGCCCGACCCAGCGTCCGGGCGGGTTCGCGCTCGTGAACACCTCGCTCATCACGGTCCGGCCGGACCGAAAGGACCTCACGGTGGTCGAAGTACCGGCCAACCAGATTGCGATTGACGCAGGCTCGGGCAAAGCGGCAAACATGGTGATGCTCGGCGCCTACGTCGGCGCGACCGGCCTCGTACCGTTTGAGGCCGTAGTCGCGATGACCAAACATGAGTTCCAGAAGAAGGCCAAGCTGATTCCGCTCAACGTCAAGTGCCTGGAAGAGGGATTCAGCATCGGAAAGGCTGCCGCCAAAGGATAGGGTTCAGGGGTCCGGGGTCAGGGACCAGGGAGGATTACCGTGAGGGCATTCGCTTGGCTGCTCGTTTTGCTAAATGCCGGGGTCGCGCAGGTGAGTTTCGTGACGGCGGCCAATACCGTGAGGCCGTCGTTGGTGAGCATAGTCACCGACAAGGTCGGGCCGGCGGCCGGAACCGACTCAGCCGGCCCGGGGATTGCCGAGACGCAGGTCCTGGGCAGCGGGTTCGTGATCGACACGCTCGGTAATGTCCTGACCTGCAACCATGTGGTCTCGCAGTACGGCGGTGTGACCGTCAGGTTTTCGGATGACAGAACCTACAGCGGAGGCGATGTCAGGGTAGTGGGGCAGGACCCGGTTACGGACCTCGCGGTAATACGCGTAACTACCAGACGGACGTTCGTGCCCGCGGCGTTCGGCAACTCCGATGAGCTCGACGTGGGCCAGCCGGTGATGGCGATGGGCAGTCCGTTCGGGCTGGAGGGCACGGCGACCGCCGGGATCGTGAGCGGTCTGTCGCGCTGGGGCCAGCCCAAGTCATCCGGCCCGGACTTTCAGGATTTCATCCAGACCGACGCGCTGGTTAACCCGGGCAATTCGGGCGGGCCGCTCGTGGACCTGCAAGGCAGGGTTGTCGGTGTCAGCAGCTTCATCCGAACGACGCGCACCGGCGGCACCACCGGTATCGGTTTCGCCACACCCATCAACCTGGCGAAAACCGTCGCCGACCAGCTCATCAGCGACGGTCGGGTGACGCGGGGCTTCCTCGGCATTTCCACCCAATCCATAACCGAAGCAATACGCCAGGCCCTGGGCTTGCGCTCGCGCGAAGGCGTGCTGGTCTCCTCGGTTGACGCGGGCCGGCCCGGGGACAACGCGGGGCTGCGGGCCGGTGATGTGATTGTGACGCTCGACGGAAGGCCGGTTGCCGATGCGCGCTGGTTCCAGAGCGAGGTGGCCGGACGCGCGCCCGGCTCGAGCGTGGCGTTCGGCCTCGTACGGAAGGGGCAGAAGAAAGCCCTGACCGCGACGCTCGGTTCCTGGACCACTCCGGTCCAGGCGGGGCCGAAGGCCGCCTCGACGCGCCACTGGCTCGGGCTCGTGGTGAAGGATGCCGGCGCCGGCGAGTCGTCGTATGGAATCGTTATTACTGAAGTCGAAGGCGGAACCGGTGCGGAAGCCGGCCTGCGTGCCGGCGACGTCATCAACGAGATCAATCTAGCAGCGGTTCGTAACGCGGCCGATTTTGCCCGCATCCAGCAGGTAATGAAAGGGACGCAACGGCCGTTGCTGCTCCGGGTGTTCAGGGGCAGCCAGGCCTTCTACACTGCAGTCCAGCCGTAGGCTGGGGCGGCGCTGCCCGGACTCCGGACTACGGACCGGAGGAAGGGCGGTACAACAACCCAATAGCTGGCAGCCGGCAGGAGCGCTGAGCTCCTGCCGGCTGCGTTCCGTGCAGCCTCGGGCTGCTAGAAGTGCTCGATCAGACGCAGGTTCGGTATAAGCTGGAACCAGGTTCTGATGTAGACCTCGCCGGTCAAGGTGTCGACATCCTCCACGTCCAGCAGCGCGTAGTGAGAATCCCAGGTGTAGCACGCGACCAGCCGGGGCACGGAGTCGAGCAGATTCGTCGGTCGATAGCGCGACATGATGAAGCGAGGAAGCATGCTGTCATCAGTGGCAGTGCTGTCGAGGTGGCTGAACCAGGTGGCGTGCCAGTACCCGCTCGGGACATGTCCGCCCGGGTCGGTTGACGCGCTGTCCGGACTGGCAACGGAGTAGGTGGGCCCGGCGAAGCCGGGCTTGCGGTCGGTGATGAAGAAGTCAACCGAGTCCTGGTTGGCGAGCGTATCCATGCTGTAGAAGTAGGCCTGACCCGTAGTCCGGTTCCACCAGTAGCCGGTGTCGCCGGCCGCGCTCAATTCCGGCATGTAGCGCAGCGTATTCGTCACAGGTGCAGATGACGGTGCCTCGGTCGACATCACCCGGTTCGTATCGTAGATAGCCGTGACCAGGTATTGCCCGGTCCGGTGTCCCGGGTTTTCTCTGTGCACCCAGCCCAGCCCCGTGGTGTCGCCGATCGAGTCGAAGTTGCTCGACCGGGTCTCTTTGAACGAGACCAGGTAGCGAAGCGGGACCGACGAGTCGGCCGGAGGAAGCCAGGTGACCTGCACAGTGCTTTCAGTGGCCGCAGTGAGGGCAAGACCGTGCGGTGCGCCTCTTGGCGTCGTATGCGCAGTGTCCACGGTCACCAGCAGTGATTCCGACCACGGGGATAGAAACCCGGCCGCGTCGCGAGCGCGGGCAGCGACCTTGTACTTTCCCGCCAGGCTCCAGGTGTGTATTTGCTCGTAGAAAGTGTTGTTCTTGACCATTGGGCCCCAGCCGGACGTGTCGCCGGGACCGAAACCCCAGTAGAACTGGATGGACACGCTGTCGTTAAGCGGGTGATTCGCCTTCGTCTTGAAGGTATAGGCGATCCCAGTCGAGCACGCGGTCGGCCCCTGGGGTGTAGAGGGCGCATCGGGCGGGAAAGACCCAACCTTCACCCGGATGGAGTCCGACCAGTCGCTCTCTGCGTCCTTCGTGTCCTTCGCCCGGGCCTTGACGTAATACGTCCCGGAATCGGGATAGACATGGGTCAGGGTGTATTCGGCGCCGCTCGACTCGGCCGGGGACCAGGGAGTCGATTCACCCTGGGCCCAGGATACCATGTAGAACACGCTGTCGCCGTCAGGGTCGGTTGTACTGAAACGGAAGGTAAGCGTGTCCCCGGGCCGGGCGCTGTTCGGGCCCTGGATACTTGGTATGTCAGGGGCGGTATTCTTCTTCTTGCATCCGGCTCCAATCAGCAGAACCAGTGCTGCGGCCATAGCCGCCAATCGCAACGATCTGGACATCAGTCCTCCTTATTTCGACATCGAAGCATATCTTGCTGCCGTGCCCGCACCGGAAGCCAATCGCGCCATGAAAGCTTGCCGCACGGCCGAGTCCAACGCCTACATATGATGTTACGCTGGTCGCATGATGTGTCAACTTGAGCGAGGGTCCCGGCTAGCGGCCGGCTGACGGCCGGCGCGGGTCGCCAATTCGAAGCAAAGGGCCCCGCCCTACGCGGCAGGGCCCCATCGTCAGTCGGGGCGACCCGATTTGAACGGGCGACCCCCAGCACCCCAAGCTGGTGCGCTAGCCAACTGCGCCACGCCCCGTACTGGGGCAATCGTAACCGACACCGTTCGCCAAGTCAAGCGACAGGCAGCGGCCGCGGATAGCAGATGGCTATTCGAGCGGAACGGCCTCAACGTACGCGCGTTCAAGCCGGAGCGATGGAAGCGTGTAGACGATCTGAACCTGCCAGCCGGCGAACTCGCGCTGGTCCCCGGCCCTAGCGAAGTAGCGCAGGACAAGACGGTTGCTGACCGAGTCCAGCCCGACGTACATGAAGTGGAACTCGAGCGGGGACTTGGCCGAAATCCGGTCCCGTACCAGCACGCGTAGAATCCGCTCGTGGGATTCGACGTCAGCCCGCAGCGGCCCGGCCTTGACGGATAGCTGGTGGCCGGAGGAGAGCAGCCGAAGCGTTCCGGGGTAACGCCCGCTGTCCACCGGCGGAGCGTCCGCGGCGCTGAATCGCGCGATCGACTGCGACGCACCGATTCCTCCCCGGGTGAGGCAGCGGCTGCACCCCACAACTAGCAGGGCGGCGAGCATTAGAGCTACGATACGCATGGCTCAGTGTATGTACCGAGGCGTCGATGTCAACGCTGAATCCGATCGCCCCGGGTTGCTTCCCCCGGCTCATCTTCTATTATTTCCTCTTGGCCAGACGAATCGGCATTTGCCGCGCCCTGCATGCGTTCAACCACTACCGTCTCTGGCAGACCTTCTTTGCCGAACTCGGCTGGGAAGTCGTGCTGTCATCGCCAACCGGACGTAGTACAGTCGAGCAGGGCGTGCGTCTTGCTCCCTCCGAGCTTTGTCTTCCAGTCAAGGCCTTCCTCGGGCACGTCGCGGAGGTCAAGGAGCAGGTCGACGTTCTGTTCCTGCCCAGAATCGTCTGCCGGAGAGTCGCGTACGATTGGTTCTTCGGCTGCCCCAAAGCCATCGCGCTGCCCGACCTCACCCGGGCCGTGTTCGACTCCCTGCCGAGGGTTGTCGAACCCATCCTTGACGGACAGCTTCAGACCGAGGAGGCGGCGTTCCGGGCCGCTCTGTCGGGGTTTGGACGCAGAACCGAGGTCAGGAGAGCCTGGCGGACCGCGGTGCTGGCAGCGCGTGCTGGCGGTCAGCGGACCCGGGCCGAGGGTTCGCCGCTCCACATGTTCGGCAGCACAGCCGGCTCCCGCTCGAGTTCGGGAACGGCGGTCAGAATCGGGGTTGTCGGCCACCCCTACCTGCTGTTCGATTCGGGGCTGAGCCTGGACGTGATGGACAGACTCAGGGAGGCCGGGGCCGTGCCGGTGGTCTGGTTCCCGAACGACGTCGAGGTCGAACGCGAATCTCGGAAGGAAACCGCGCTCAACTGGTACTACGAGCTCGAGCTGCTGGCTGCGGCACGGAGGATGCTTGAGGTCGACCGGGTGGATGGATTGCTGCTCGTGGCGAGTTTCGCCTGCGGGACCGGCGCCGTAACGAACGAGATCGTCCACCGCGAGGCGGTTCACAGTCACGGCGTGCCGACCGTGCAGGTGCTGCTGGACGAGCACACCGGCGAGGCCGGACTTATCACTCGTATCGAGTCGTTCGTCGACATGCTGAGATTGAGGAAGCGATGAGGATAGCCTTTCCGTACATGGGTTCGGCACCGATTGCGATCGAGGGGCTGCTGCGCGCCCTCGGCGCCGAGGTCGTCATGCCGCCTAAGCCGACCCGTGAGACCATTGAGCTGGGTTCACGGCTCGCACCGGAAATGATGTGTATCCCGTTCAAGATCACTCTCGGCAATATGCTTCGGTGTCTGGAGGCAGGGGCCGACGTTCTGGCCTACGTGACCGGTTCGTGGTCCTGCCGGTTTGGCTACTACGGTCGCCTCCAAGCCCGGATTCTGCGCGACGAGGGATTCCGATTTCGGCTGCTGGAACTGCGCCACGACCACATCCCCGAGATCATTCGCGAGGTCCGGCTCCTGAACCGCGGACGGACGTCGCGGGCCGTCATCAACGGACTGCGTGCGCTGCGCATCGGCTGGCTGAAGTCGACTGCGGTCGAGGAGGTTGAGGCACAGTTCCGGCGGATCATGCCCAACGCTCGTGACCCCGGGCCTTGCCTGGTGCTGCTTGATGAGATGCTCGGCGAGGTCCAGTCCACACAGAACCCGACCGCTATCAGTCGTGTCCGGCAGTCGGCATGCAGCCGGTTTGCGGCAATGCCGCTCAAGCCCGAAGCGCGCACACTGCGTGTTAAGCTCGTCGGCGAGAGCTACTGCGTGGTCGAACCGTTCATCAACTTTGGTATCATCGCCCGGATGGGGGAGATGGGCGTCATGGTTGACCCTTTCCTTACCTCGCACCGCTGGATAGGTTTCCACGGCTTCAGGCTGAACAAGGACGAGGTCGTGCAGTTGCGACGCCTCAGTGCCCCGTACTGGCGCTACTGCGTCGGTGGCGAGGACCAGAACTCAGTGGGCCATCTGCTGCTTGCGGCCCGGCACGGCTACGACGGCGTCATCCACGTGCACCCGTTCGGCTGCATGCCGGGGACTGTGGTCCAGCCGACAATGGTCAAGGCGGCACGTGACCACGATATCGCCTACCTGCCGCTCTCGCTGGATGAACACACCAGCGAGGCCGGGGTCCTGACCCGGCTCGAAGCTTTTGCGTCGCTGCTTGAAAAACGGAAGCGGCGCCATGCGGTTTGACAGCCGGAACCGGCAACCTATAATTCTCCGCCCCGGTTTCGAGGCACGATCGTGAACCGAAAGGACCCTTGATGCGATTTGTCTATTCTGACCGGTACAAGCTGGACATCGGAGCGCACGTCTTCCAGACCGAGAAGTACGCGATGGTGCGCGACAACCTGGTTGCCACCAACCAGGCGGTCCCATTCGACTTCGTTGAGCCGCCCGAGCCGAACGTCGAAGACGTCCAGCTCGTACATACCAAGGAGTATGTCGATGACCTGCTAAGCCTGCGCTGGAGCCCCCGGACCGTCCATTCCGAGCTGCCGCTGACTACCGAGGTGGTGGAGGGCTTCATGCTCTTTGCATCCGGCACAGTCGAGGCATGCCGGATGGCGCTCGATGACAAAGTCGCGATGCACATCGGCGGCGGGTTCCACCACGCCTTCGCCGACCACGGCGAGGGCTTCTGCTACATCAACGACATCGCCGTCGGCATCCGCAAGATGCAGCAGGAGAAGCGCATCGAGCGGGCCGCGGTCATCGACTGCGACCTTCACCAGGGCAACGGTACGGCCCGGATATTTCAGGGTGACACCAGGGTGTTCACGTTCTCCATCCACCAGGAGCGACTCTACCCGGTCAAGGAGCGGTCCGACCTCGACATCGGGCTGGACGAGGAAACCGGCGACGACGTCTATATCGAGCAATTGCAGAGCGTCGTCGGCAAGATTCTCGCCCAGCACAAGCCCGAATTGGTGGTCTACGTGGCCGGAGCCGACCCGTTCAAGTACGACCAACTCGGCGCGCTGCGGCTTACCAAACGCGGCCTCGCATTCCGCGACCGTATTGTGATCGACGGCTGCTACAAACGCGGTATCCCGGTCGTGCCGGTTACTGCCGGCGGCTATGCGCTTGACGCCAGGGATACGGCCGACATCCACACCAACACGGCACGGGAGTGCCTGCGCGCGCTCGGGCAGCTCAAGCCGGCCGCGAAACCGGCCGAGCCGGACTCCCCGCCTGCGCCCGGACCGGAGCAACCGACAAGTTGAGCCAGTCCGGGCAACCTCCACCGGACTGCCCGGAGCCGGCGCGAGGCCGTTCGGTCGGTCTGTTGACCTCGGCTCAACCGGTTGACTATAGCCGGTTCCTGGACCGAATCGGAATGTCGCTCGCGCGCGCCGGCTACCGAGTCACGCTGGTTGGCCTGGACCGAACGACAACCGATCCCCTGCCGTCGGAGCTCGATTGCGTTCGAGTGCGACCAGCAAGGGGCATCCACAAACCCCGTGTGCTCCGGGACATGTTCAGAGCCGCGCGGAAGCTGCGAGCCGACGTGCTTCAGTGCTTTGACCCCTGGGCGCTCGCGTTGGGATTGCTGGTGAAGCGACGCCGGCCCGATACCTGCCTGGTTTACGAGGCGACGGAAAGCTATCCGCAGATACAACTGCAGAGAAGGGACATTCCGTTCCCGCTGCGCTGGCTCAACTACGTGTGCGTGCGTCTTCTGGAAAACGAGGCGGTCAGGCACGCGGATCGGCTCGTCGACACCACCCGGACTCGCGCCCGGAGATTTGCGCGCCTCGGTCGCCGGGTGACGGTTGTCCAAAACCTGCCGCCGCTGAACCTGGTGCCTGGAACCGGGCCCGAACACAGGCCTTGGATCGTGTACACCGGCCTCATCTGCCGTCACCGGGGGGTCGACGTGTTGCTCAAGGCCTTCGCAACGATCGCGCCAAGGATACCAGATGCCAGATTGAGGATACTCGGCCGCTTCGCCCCCGGCGAAGGACTTGAGGACTGGACCCACGACTTTCTGAAACGCACCGGGCTCGAATCCCGGGTTGATTTCCTCGGTTGGATTCCCACGTATCAGGGCATGTTTCAGGAACTCGCGTCGTGTTCGGTCGGGGTTGTCCTTTTCCAGCCCAATTGGTGGAATGACTACACAAATCTGCCGGACAAGTTGTTTGACTTCATGGCGACCGGTCTCGCGGTAGTTGCCAGCCGGTTCCCGGAGATGAGCCGGGTGGTGAATGAGACCGGCTGCGGCTGGCTCGTCGATCCGACTAGCCCCGAGGCGGTCGCGGCCGCCCTCGAACGGGCGCTCACCAGCCCCGACGAATGCCGGGCCAGGGGAGAGGCGGGCAAAAGAGCGGTGCTTGCCCGCTATCATTGGGGAGTCGCGGAGAAGGCGCTGCTCGATCTCTACGCGGGGCTGGCTCGATGAGAGCTCCGGTCAGGAATGCCGGCTACCTGTTTGCGGGTGAGGCGGCGTCGCGTATCTTCGGATTCCTCACTACCGCGGTGCTCGCGCGACGGCTCGGCGTAGACGGGTTCGGCGAGGTGGGGTTTGCCGCGGCGGTGATGGCATACGGTGTCGTCTCAACCGACCTCGGCCTCGTCACGGTGGGCACGCGTTCGGTAGCCCGCGACCGCTCCCGGGCCGGTGACCTCATGGCAAGCGTCTTGCCTCTGCGCCTGCTGCTCGGTCTCGGCACGGCCGCGGTGATGGTGCTCGTCGCCATGGTCCTTCCCAAGCCGGCCAGCGTGAGATGGCTGCTCGTGCTCTATTCCCTGGCAGTAGTCGCCCAGAGCATCCTGATTGAGTGGGTCTTCATCGGCTCCGAACAGATGGGATTCGTCTCGGTTTCGCGCGTAGTCACCAACTGCGCCTACTTCGCGCTCACTCTTGTGCTGGTCCGCGATTCCGGAGCCATCCTCTTTGTGCCGGTGGCGTTCACGATCGCCGTCCTGCTTGGTGTCCTGGTGTTGTTCTCAAGCTACGTCCCGCGCTTCGGCCTGCCCCGGCTGCGATCGAACCCGACCCGGTGGCGCGAACTCATCAGGACTGCCTGGCCCATCGGTGCCGCGTCGCTGCTCACCCAGGTCCACGTCAACCTCGGCCTGGTACTGCTCGGTCTCATCGCCACGTTCCAGCAGACCGGCATCTACAACAGCGCCTTCCGGCTGGTGTTCTTTCTCATGACCATCGACCGCGTGTTCTATACCGTCTTCTTCCCGGTGGTCTCGCGCTTTGTCGAGGACCGTCCCGACCGCCTGCCCGAACTGGTCGGCACCGCGGCACGGATCATCCTCGCGGTGAGCATCCCGTTCTCAGTCGGCGCTGTCATCCTTGCCCCGGGCCTGCTGGCAGCCGTGTTCGGCTCTGAGTATGCCGTTGCCTTCCCGGTTCTCCGCATCATGGTGTGGTTCCTCCCGCTCAGCATGTTCAACAGCCTTGCCGGGTACACGTTGCTTGCCGCCGGCAGAGAGCGTCGTTTCCTCAGGAATACGGCTATCGGTGTGGGGGCGGCGGCGGTATTCAACGCGGTTGCGGTCCCGCTGGTCGGCTCGCTCGGCGCCGCGCTGGCGCTCGTCGCCGGCGAGGTGATACTGCTTATCCTGATGGGTATAGACCTGTTCGGCACGGTGCGGCCGAAGTTCGGCCCGCGGATTGTCGCCCCGGTTGTCGCGGCCACGGCCATGGCCGTCGTCGTCTACCTGCTGCGGTCGATGAACCTGTTCGGCTGCATCGGGTTCGGCGCCCTGACCTACTCGGTGCTCCTGCTGCTCCTGAAGGGCATCACACCCGACGATATCGGGCTCGCGCGGAACGCATGATCACGCTCTGGGACGAGAACCTCTACTGGACCGAACTGCTGCGGCAGGAGGGTGTCAGCTTCAGGCCAGGCACGCGGCTCGATGGTCGGCCGGTCGTGATACTCAACCCAAAGCAGGGCGGACTGAATGCCCAGCTGCTCTGGCAGCACATCTATTCCGGCAACTGCCTGCTTGCCGAAGGCACCGCCGCGGCCTCGGTCTGGCGCGAGCTCGGCTCAGAGAAAGGTTACCTGCGCTGGATAGCGCCGGACGGCGAGTCGCCGCTCTTCCGCAACGTCGGGATCATCGACACCGAGACACGCGGCGAAGTGCTCCCCGGTGCGAATTCCGGGACGACCGACACCGGCGCGAAAGCGATCATCGCCGGCCCGGCCGGCCGCGGGTTCCGCGTCATTCTTCCCTTCAGTCTCGACAAGGTTCTCAGCACGGTCGGGGACGGCCCCAAGCAGTTCCCCGCCGATGCCCCGCGGCTGCCCTATGACACCGTGGCGCGCGTGAGCAGGGGAGAGGCACGCCGGCTTGTCGGCAATGCTCTGAGGCTCCTGCTCAACCACCTTGACCTTCCCTACGTCCACCTCTCCCCGGTTCCAGGCCAGGCTCGCAGCGCATTCGCGTTCCGGGTCGATACCGACTTCGGGCCAAGGAAAGACCTCGAAGCGGTCGCCAGACTGGCAGAGAGGGTCGGAATGAAGTTCAGTTGGTTCGTGAACGTAGGCAAGCACAAGCCCCACCTCGACCTCTTCGCCGACCTCGCGCGCAAGGGACACGACATCCAGTTGCACTGCATGCGTCACGCCGTCTATCCCGACTACAAGCCCAACCTTCACAACTTCAAGCGGGGCATGGACGTGATGGCCGACGCCGGCATCGCTCCGGTCGGAGTCGTGGCTCCATTCGGCGAATGGAACCCGAACCTCAACCGCGCGTTCGAGGACCTCGGGTTCGAGTACTCATCCGAATTCTGCCTTGCCTATGACGACCTGCCATTCCGGCCGGTCGTCGGTTCTCGCCTCAGCAAGGTTCTCCAGGTCCCGGTGCATCCTATCTGCCTGGGCAGACTGGCCGCTGCCCGGGCGAGCGAACAGCAGATGGCAGCCTACTTCCGAGCCGTGATTGACCTGCAGGTGGCACGTCGCGAGCCGTGCATCATCTACGACCATCCTGAGCGCATCGCCCAGTTCGAAGCCCTGCTTGCCGACGTCCTGGCTTATGGCAAGGAGCGCTGCGGCTCGGTGATGACCATGACCGACTATGCCCGCTGGTGGCAGGGCCGCGAACGGTTCGTCTGGAGCGACATTGTTTCCGGCAAGACGCTACAAATCAATGCCGGCTCTGATGATAGCAACCTCTCGATTGTAGCCGAGCAAGACGGGCGATACGCCACGCTCCCGGCCCGCGAAGCCACCTACGATCTCGCCAAACTCGACTGGCAGCCGCTACCTGAACCAATCCCGTTCGACCCCAAGGCACTTCTTGCGCGCAAGCCCAGCTTCCTGCTCAAGGCGCGGAGCCTGAACCGCAAGGTTCGGAAAACCTTGCAGGGCCACCGCGGCTGAGCTATAGTTCCGCAACGCCGATGAGTCTCTACGTCATTCATCCTTCCGAGACAATCCGTTCGGACCGTTCATCTTGGTGTCTTGGTGTCTCGGTGGTAAACTCCGTTCCGTCCTTCGTCCTTCGTCCTTCGAGCTTCAATCGTCATTCGAACTTCGTCATTCGAGCTTGTCCATGAAGGTCCTCTTTGGTTCTTTCTCCGCCATCACCGTCCTCGGCGGCGGCGTCGAGGTGCAGATGCGCTCGCTCGCCCGCGAACTGGGCAAGCTCGGGATCGAGGTCGACTTCTTCGATCCCTGGAAGCGCTACGACCTCAAGCAGTACGCGTTCTTCCACCTGTTCGGCTCCCACGTCGGCACCTATCATCTCGGCCGCTCCATGCACGGCCTGGGCATGCGGCTCATCGTCACCCCGGTTTTCTATTCCCGCCACAGCCCGGCCCGCGTCGCGACCGCGGTCGGCATCGCCGGCAAGGTGAGGCAGCGTGGCGGGTTCTGGACCGAACACATGTTCTGCAAAGAGCTGTGCGAGATGGCGGAGCTGGTCCTGCCCGACACCAAAGACGAAATGGAGATGCTCGCGCGGGGCTTTGGCGTGCCCGCGAACAAGATGCACGAACTCCCGAACGGCGTGGAGGAGAGGTTCGCCAATGCCTCCCCTGACCTGTTCGTGAAAGAGCACGGGCTCGAGGACTTCGTCCTCTACGTCGGCCACATCGGCCCGGCCCGGAAGAACGTCTTCCCCATGCTCAGGGCGGTCAAAGCCATGGGCGTCCCGACCGTGCTCATCGGGCCGGTGTCCGAGACCGGGTACGCGAACCAGTGCATGAAGCTCGTCGCCGAGAGCCCGAACATCAAGGTCATCCCCGGGCTCGCCCCGGAATCGCCGCTGCTCGAATCGGCCTACGCGGCCTGCGACACGTTCATCCTGCCGTCGCTGTACGAAACACCGGGACTGGCCGCGCTCGAGGCCGGGCTGGCCGGCGCCAAGGTCGCGATAACACGCTACGGCGGCACCCAGGAGTACTTCGCCGATCTCGCGACCTATCTCGAGCCGTCGTCCGAAGAGTCAATCGCCAATGCCATCAAGCAGACGATCGCCCGCAAGAAGGACTCTTCCCTGAGCGACCGTATCCGCAACAACTACATCTGGTCTCGCGCGGGGGAGATACTCGCCGGGATCTATAACTCCGCAACCAAATCCTAGCCGACGGACGCTTCATACAGTGCCCCTTGCCCTTTTCCACAGCTAGTTTACATAATCTCTATTATCAGAATAAGGGGTGAATAGAATGTGGACGAGGCGAGACAAAGGAAACGCCGCCCGCAGGCGGCGTCCCTCAGTTCTGAGACTGAAACTAGAACTTAAACCAGTCTGCAGCCCACTTCCCCGCGATCGGCATCTTCCAGTAATTGCCGTTAAGTGCGTTCACGATTCCCAGGATCATCATTATCACGGCGTAGATCCAAATCACCAGGTCGGCGATCCAGCCGATGATTGGTATCGCCGCGAGTATTGAGCTCGCCACCCAGATTATCGTCAGCATTATTCCCTGCTTAACGTGGAACTTGGCAAATGGGTTGTCTTTCAGTGTGAGCAGCGGAATCAGCCAGAGGATTCCAAGATATGAAAGCCAGGCGGTTCCCTTTGCTTGCTCGACATCATTGCCGCTGGTCGGCGGTGACGTCACGGGCTGTTCGGTCTTCGGTGCCTCATCCATGCATACCTCCCATGGTTTCTGCTTGTTCCAGCGATCAGATTCTGAGCCGCTCGGCATACGCGCCCACGACCGGTATCCGCCAGTATTCGCCGGTCGCGGCCTTCGCGATACCCACAATGACCAGGACCGCGTAGATCAGCGCTAACGCGAACCCGGCCGGATAGTGAATCAGCCAGGCAACGACCTTGAAGAAGAAGCCTATTAAGAACATGCTGCCCAGCAACCTGCCTACGACAAGGTCTGTTACCGCAACTGCGATGTTGAAGACAACAAGTCCCGCGAACATAACCAGGCTCTGACGACCGTGAAACTTCGCGAAAGGTTCTCTGGTTCCGACAAAGAGCGGCAGAAAGAATAACGTCGGAATGTAGCCGACCGCGGCCAAAAGAACAGCATCGGAACTAGCCCGTTCTTTGGCCGGAGCTCCCGGTACGTCGCCGGTGTTATCCGTCACCGGCTGATTATAACAGTCAAGCAACCTAAGTCAAGACCACGGCGTCCATGTTCCTCCACCCCGGATCCGATAGCGGTTCGGGTTGGACACCCCCTTCGGTCGGGTTCCGCTCGAGCCCTCGCCCGCACTTGTTGTACTACCGTGGGGCGACTGCCTCGCGCTGTTACCCATTCGACCTCGCCTTGATTCCTCTTGCACGACTGCTACAATCAGCCACTTGAACACCGCCCGTGCGAAAAAGAGCCCAGTCCGAGTTCGCCATTGGCTCCACCGGTCGAAGGTTCAGCGCATTAGGAAAACCAAAGTCCGAGAGATGAACCGGCCGCCTTCGGTCTGCCGCACGCTGCCCTATGCGGCGGCACTGGTGTGAAACCACCGGGCCGGCTGCTCGCTGGCGCACTGCTGCTGACTATTCTAAGCAGGCTCGCATTCATACTGCTGCCCGGAGTTCCGCTGGAGACGAAAGCGGTGACATCGATTGGCGACAGCCGTGAGTACATCGCGCTTGCCCGCAACCTCGTTGTCCACCACACCTTCAGCCGTGACACGACGCCGCCATTCCGGCCCGAACTCTTTCGCACTCCCGTCTACCCTCTCTTTCTCGCGGGGGCTCTTCTTGTAGTAGCACGCCCTTCCCACCCTATCCTTCGTGCCGAGTCCGCCCCATCGAGTCCCCTGCCCTTCATCCGCCTCAGCCTGTTCCTTCAGCTCCTGCTTTCCCTTGTTACGGTCTGGCTCACGTGGTGGCTGGCTTCCGAGCTCGGACTCTCGCGCGAATCCGCCGGTCTCGCCGCACTGTTGGTAGGACTGAGTCCCAGCCTTGCCTTCCTCTCATCGAAACTGATTTCCGAGGCGGTTTTCGCGCCGCTGCTGCTCGTCTGCCTGCTTCTGCTAAATCGTTACCGGCTGACCGGGCGCGCCCGGGACGTTGTCGGAGCCGGAATCTGCTCGGGGCTGCTTATCCTCACCCGGCCGATCGCCACCTTCTTCCCGTTCATCATGGCTATCTACATTCTGTGGTTCAGGTCCGAGGGCCGGAAGCGGTCGGCCAGCGTCAGGAATTCCTTTCTCCTCCTCGCCGCGGCCTCAATCGTCGTCGTGCCGTGGGTCTTCCGCAACGGGGCGATGACAGGCCGTTACATCGTAACCACCGCATCGGAGCACAATGTGCAGCTTTACGATGCTGCGACCGTCGTGGCGGCCGAGAAACACATTACAATCCCGCAGGCCCGCGATTCGCTGATGGCCGAGGCGGTCGCGCGATACGGCTCGATCGACACAACCGACGAGGCAACAATGTGGCAGAAGCTGGCCGCGGTGTCCCGGCCGCACCTTTTTCGTCATCCCGAACTTGCCGTGCCAATCTGGCTGCTCGGCGTGTCCGCCGACTTCCTGAATCCCGTCAGCGTCGGCCCGCTGTTAATTCACTCCGGTTCCTCACCTTCTCCTGACAGCCGGAACCTGCTCCAGACGTCACTTGGTATGCTGACGCAGGGTCGGGTCATGCAAGCCTTCAGCACCGCCTGGCGCGTGCGCGTCGGCGGCGCGCCGTTGTTCATGCTTGTCGTCCTGGGATTGGCAACGGTGTTCAACCTGTTTCTCATCTGGTTCAGCCTCGCGAGCCTGTTCCTGCGTCGCACGCGGTGTTTGTTCTGGCTGCTTCTGCCGATCCTCTATTTCACGTTCGTGACCGGCACGGTCGGAGACGCCCGGTTCCGTGCGCCAATCGAACCGCTGCTCTGCATGTTCGCCGCCGTTGCCATCGCCGGCCCGGCAAGGACACCTAGCCACAGGTCCGGTCTTCAGGAATCGCGCTGAACGGCGCGAACGTTCTGGGGTGGGTGTGGAGGGTTCCAGGTTCTACTCAGTCGTCAGCGTTCGCGCGACGTATCGCTGAGCTCAAACAGCTCGACGCCCGCGCCCTCGTCATGCCATGCCGGCCGTACAAGCAGCCGAAGTCCATCGAGCCATGTGCTGAAGCCGGGGAAATTCAGCCGGTCCACGTAGGCCCGGCGAATCTCAGCCGTGTCGCGGCCGAACAGGTTCATAAAGAACACTTCGCCGCCATTCGCGAAGACCCGCGAGATCCGTTCGTCGACGACGTGTCGGAAACGCTCGGGGCTCGCGCCGTTCTCCAGGTAGACGTCGGGCAGGAAAAGCAGGCTGCTCTCAGGGACCATCAGCGTAAGATAGTCGAACTCGGGCTCCCAGCCGCCGATGACAAGACGGTTCGAGCCGCCCGGCGTGCTACCGTTCAGGACCAGGCGGGCAACCGAACGAGCCGCACCCCATCTTGCGTCCGGCCGGTGCTGGCGGACAAGGTTGGCCAGATTTGCGGTCGTCGATACGGCGAGTGCGAGACCCAATAGCGACAGCACAATCGTGCGCCGCAAACCCCGCGAACTCAACTCGTGCTCGGCCAGACTGCCCGCCATTATCCATACTCCGACATTCGAGTAGGCCCAAAGCTTAGGGTGATAAGGACCCCACGACAGGGAGGCAATGAGAGCTGCAACGAAAACCCCCAGGCCGACCAGCATCACTCGGCGAGGAGGTCCGCTGCGCATCCTCACGAGACCGGCCGCAAGGGCAAGTGCCAGCCCCCATACGAGAATCAGCGCGACAATCCGAATCATCAGGCCCGGGTCATGCTCCGCCAGCGATGCGGCCAACTGCCGCAGCCCGACGAAATTGTCCGGCAGCACCGGGAGCAGGCTTCCCCCGAATCCGAACAGCACGGCCGCCAGATTGGTAAGCCGGAACCCGCCGTAGGTGCCCATCTCGGGCATGTGCGTGAGTTGCCGCCACAGTGTGCCCGGGCTCTGATAGCCGGCGAGAACCAGCACCGCGACCTCGATGGCCAGCACGGTTAACGCCGTCGCAAGCAGCAGGACGATGCCTGAACTCCGGCGCCGTCCGGCGAACAAGCCGAGCGCCAGAACCAGCCCGACCAGCCCGGAAGCCAGGTAGAACGCCGTGCTGACGCCCAACAGCACGCCTGCCCATACGGCGTAGCGGCGCGAGGCCGGGGCTTGACTCTCCGGCCGGACGCATTGACGAACGAGAATCAGCCCCAAAACCAGCCAGGGCAGAGCCGGCACGACTTCCGCGATGTTTGCGGCCATGGCGCTGAACGCGCCGGAGAAAGCCAGTCCCAGGGTGGCTGCCGGCGCGACCCACACGCTCTCAAAGACAAATCCCACGAGCAACCCGAACAGCACCAGGGTCAGCGCCGACGCGATCGCGTTCGCAACCTGCAGCAGACGAAGTCCGCTGCCCGCGTGGCCGAAGAGCAGCGCCGCACGGTAGAGAAGCCACGCGTGGAGCGGGTAGAGAAAATGCTTCTGGACGTTCGAGCGCACGTAGTTTGGCGCGAGGTAGCCCGCGTCCCAGGCAAGCGGTTGCCAGGTCAGACCGCCGTCGGAGCGAGCCCTGACTTCGTGCAGACCCGGGAATACCCGCAGGCCGTCCGGGTTCGGTGCGGATGACGGGAAGGACAGATACAATGCCAGCGCGCCGGCGGCAACCAGCAGAATCGCCGGCACCCGAAAGTGTGAGACGTGATTACCCACGAACGAGAGAATAGGATAGCCCTCACAGGGTGTCAAGCCGCAGCAGACCGAGAGAATGGCTGTCGTCGAGCCAAACTCACCCGTTTCTCGTTGAGCGGAGATGCACCGCGACAGGGAGGAACGGGTACAACGACACATGACCAGTCGTAGCGGGCGGCGCATCTTCCCTCGCTGCTCCCGAGAAAGCTCGGCGTGTTGCCTTCGGGGTTGCCCGCAGAGGAATTCGGGAGGCAACCCGGTCCGGAACGTGGACTGGAACTCAGGATTGACCTCGAGAAGGAATGGTGATTGCTACCCGACAAGGAACCGGACAAGGAACCTGCACTCTGACTCTCAAAGCGGCAGACGAAGCAGCGCTGAAAGTAATCCGTGAAATGGCCGTCATCATTCCTCGGTAAGTTCCTTGGATTGTGACTTCGGAAGCCATGCAGGTAGCTATGGGGGAGGCGTAGGAGGGGCGGAGAGAGAGAATAGGGCTAGGGACTTGGGATTAGGGAAGTTAGGATAATGACCTGCGGGCGACGGAGCATGCACTATAATGCATATTCGGGGCCGGCTCGAGGAACCGAAACGCCACACGACACGGTGATCCCTCTCCCCTATCGCTGGCCGAGCAGCCCGACGCGAAACGCAGGGGCGGGTCAGAGACCCGCCCCTGTAACCGTTCAGTCGGGCTAGTGCTC
>CAZAKP010000033.1:0-21189 GCA_964485845.1 uncultured bacterium
ATGACATTGAAGCTAGATGTAGTATCGGTCTTTGTCGATCTCTTCGCGCAGGAGCCGCAGTTCCTTATCGGTGGGTTCCGGGTTGACCCCGACCTTGTCGGCCACGAGCAGCTCGAACCCGGTCGCTTTGAGGACGTCCTCGGTCTTCACACCCGGGTGGGTGGCGATGAGCCGCATCCGTTTGGATTCGGGCTCGAAGTCCATCAGCGCGAGGTTCGTTACCACGCGAAAGGGGCCGGCGCCCGGCGCGAGCCCGGCCTTTTCACGCGCGCCCGGACCGGTGAGGTAGCCCGGCGTGGTCAGGAAGTCCACCTTGGGCAGGAACGAGCGGGGCTCGTGTTTGCGCATGATGACGATGGTCTTCCAGCAGAACGAGGCGACGTCGTTGGCACCGCCCGAGCCGGGCAGGCGAACCTTGGGCGGCCAGTATTTGCCGATAACCGTCGTGTTGAGGTTACCGTAGGGGTCGATCTGAGCGCCGCCGAGGAAACCGTACTCGACGAAGCCGCGCGAGGCCGTTTCCATGATGTCGCAGATGCCGGAAGCGGCGACCGCCTTGTGAAATGTACGTGAGTCACCTACGCCGAGCGGCAGCTTTTCGAGCGAGGCGCCGGTGCCGCCGAACTCGAAGATGGGAACGAGGTTCGGCGCGTGCATGCGTTTGGCCAGGGCCGCGGCGAGCATCGGGATGCCGGTGCCGACGAATGCCGTCGTCCCGTCTTCCATCAGTTTGGAGGCGAGGCAGATGAGGAACTCGGATTCGTTGTAACAGGCCATCATCTGCCTCCGATTTCGGACTCAAGCTGTCGCAACCGGTCCATGCCGACAAGGTTCACGTATTCGGCGTGGTTCTTCGGGCCGTAGACCCACTTGTCGAGGTAGGCTTTGGTCCTGGCCGGGTCGGATGAGTCTTTGAGGAACGACTGCAGGTGCTCGCCGTCGCGCCAGTACCTGTAGCACATCTCGCCCGGGTGAGACCCATACTTCGCCTCGACCACCGCGTCCACGAGGTAGTAGGGGATGACCGTCTGTTCGGGGTACTTTCTGATTTCATCGGTCGAGACGATTTCCTCGGTTGAAACGATGAGCTTCTTTGAGGCGCGCGACATTTCGTGGACGAATCCGGAGATGCCTTCGACCCGGCAGTTACCGTACTTGTCCGCCTTGTGGACGTGGATGAGGCCGACGTCGAGGAACAGGGCGGGCAGGAGGCAGACCGGTTTCTTGGTGAAGGGGTCCTCGATTACCTTGGCAGCCGAGTACTTGAGCGTGTCGGTGCCAAGCATGGAGCGAACCGGCAGGAATGGAACGCCCATGGCCGCGGCCTTGAACCGCCAGGTAATGCCGCCATTGGACCAGTCGGCGGTCCGGACCCGGCCGGACTCGACCGCGCGGCGCAGGCAGGACGAAATGCCGTAGACTTCCCAGGCGATGTAGGTGATATCCAGTGTGTCAACAAGGTCGGCGGCGAGCAGGAGATCAATCTCGTGGATGCCCTGGCCGGCAACCCGCAGGTGCTTCTTCCCCTGGCGGATTGTCTCACGGACGAGCGACATCGGCGCGCGGACCGTGCCATAGAGCTCGGTGCCGATGTAGTCGCCGTCGGCGACGAACTTCGCAACGGCTTCCTGCTCGGTCATGACTTTGTCCACCATCTTCGTGTTCTTCCGCGTGTGGACCCATTCGCGGAAGCCATCCGGGTCCGGCGGCTGGAACAGCTCGCCGATGCCCGACTCGATCACGTTCATAGGCGCGACCTCCGGCGGTTAAGTTTGGGCGACTGGTAGCTCAAAACTAGTGCATCTTAGGGGCGAGGACGTGAAAGTCAACAGCGACGGAGGTAGAGGCAAAGACAAAGCTAGAGCGGAGGGGAAAGAGCGCGGGCGGGTCCTTAGGCCCGCCCGCTTGAGAACTGGCTGGAACTACCAGCGCGGACGGTTGAAGTCGCGCTTCTCGTCTCGGCCGCCGCGGCGTGGACCGCCGCGTCCCGGGCCGCCGAACCCGCCGCGCGGACCGCCCTCGGTCCGTTCGCGGGCTTCGTTGACGGTAAGAGCCCGGCCATCGAGCTGGTACTGGTTTAAGGCCGCGATTGCTGCTGCCGCGGCCGCGTCATCACTCATCTCGACGAACGCGAATCCGCGCGAGCGGTTCGTGAACTTGTCGGTGATGATGTTGACGGATGAGACTTCACCGTGCGCGCTGAACAGTCCGCGCAGCTGGTCTTCGGTAGCGCTGAAGGGCAGGTTGCCCACGAATATGCGCTTTGCCATTTCGTTCCTCCGGTCGTTTCTGCTTGGGATACGGTACGGGACCAGCCTGCGGTCTGCTCAGGCGCTCACACGTGGACCACGCGCACGCTTCTCAAGCGGTTACGGGACCTTGGTTTGTTGTCTTGGGCCGGACGCAGGTCCCCCGGGTCCGGCAGACGATATTAACACTGGGCCGGGAGATGTCAAATGAAGGACTGAAGAAAGAGGATGGAGGAAAGAGGAGGGAAGAAGGAGGCGACGAGGAAATCAGGCGGCGCGGGTTGCGTGGCCGAGCGCGCCGACCATGTCGATCGCCTCGGCCGGGCAGGCTTTGCGGCACTCGCCGCAGCCGATGCACTTG
This sequence comes from uncultured bacterium, assembly GCA_964485845.1. Taxonomy (GTDB): domain Bacteria; phylum Hydrothermota; class Tepidihabitantia; order Tepidihabitantales; family Tepidihabitantaceae; genus UBA2258. The sequence continues at coordinate 2,611 of CAZAKP010000033.1, forward strand.
TCGGCGGCGACCCGGTGCTGCTGGCCGGCCTCGCCCTCGATGGCTTTGAGCTGGCAGACTTTGACGCAGGCCTGGCAACCGGTGCAGCGCGGGTTGATGACCGCTTTGGGCCGGCCGGGCGCCCGGTCGATGAATGACTTGGTCGGGCACCGAGCCACGCAGATACCACAGTCGATGCACTTCTTGTAGTCCATGACCGGCAGGTTGTTTACAAGGGTAAGTGCCTGAGTCGGGCAGACTTTGACGCAGAGGCCGCAGGCAATGCAGCCCACCCGGCAGACGTCTTTGACTGCCTTGCCCTTGTCGTGAGAGGCGCAGGCAAGCACAACCAGCTTGGTCCGTGGCACGAGCATCAGCGTCCCCTTGGGGCATTCGCGTACACACTTGCCGCACCCGGTGCACTTCTTTTCGTCGATGACCGGCAGTCCGTTTTCGCCCATGGTGATGGCCGAGAAGGGGCAGACTTTGACGCAGTGGCCCAGACCGACGCATCCGTAGATGCAGGCCTTGGGCCCGCCGAGCAGGAGGGCCGCGGCACGGCAGTCGGCTGCGCCTTTGTACTGGAATCGGCTTGCCGCTTCGTTCTTGCCTCCCCGGCAGACGACGAACGCCACTGCCGGTTCAGCGGCAGAGGCCTCCTGGCCCATAATCTCGCCGATCTTTCGGGCCGCGGTCGCGCCGCCGACCACGCAGGCATTGATGGGGGCGGTACCTGCCGCCACCGCGGCCGCATAGCCGTCGCACCCCGGGAATCCGCAGGCGCCGCAGTTGGCTCCGGGCAGGACGGCTCTCACAGCGGTTTCACGTTCGTCGACCGTGACCGAAAGCTTGAGAGATGCGACCAGCAGCAGGATCGCGATGAGCAGGCCGGCGCCGCCGAGCACCACGAGCGCCCGAATAACCATGCCCCAGTCAATCATCGGCGACCTCGGAGAATTCAGAGTTCAGAGTCCAGAATCCAGAATGCAGAGTGACCGGAATCCGGAATTCCGGTTTCTGGTTTCTGATTTCTGACTTCTGGTTTGTTCGAGTCATCAGACAGTGATTCCGAACAGGTTGGCGAAGCCGAGGAAGGCGAGCGATATCAGCGATGCGCCGACAAAGGCGATGGGGTAGCCCTTGAACGACGGCGAGATCGGCGAGTCTTCGAGCCGCTCGCGGATGGCGGCGAACAGGATGATGGCGAGGGAGTAGCCACCGCCCACGCCGAGCGCGTAGATGGTTGCCTGCAATAGATTGTACCCGTAGTCTACGTTCAGGAAGGTAACGGCGAGGATGGCGCAGTTGGTCGTGATGAGCGGCAGGTAGATGCCCATGGCCGAGTAGAGGCCGCGCACGTACTTCTTCAGGAACATCTCGACGAACTGAACCAGTCCGGCGATGACGAGGATGAACACCGCGGTGCGGAGGAACTCAAGCCCCAAAGGCAGGAGCAGGGCGTGCCAGAGCACCCAGCAGACCCAGGCCGCCAGCATCGTGACGAAGACCACGGCGGCGCTCATGCCGACCGACGTGTCCATCGAGGTCGATACTCCGAAGAAGGAGCAGAGCGCGATGAAGCGCATCAGCAGGATGTTGTTGACGAGGAAAGCGCCGATGAAAATCTTGGAGATGTTCATGTTCTACTTGCCCAGCTTGAGCTTCACGACCAGTGCTTTGAGGATGCCGATGAGGAAGAATGCGCCGGGCGGGAAGATCATGAACAGCATCGGCGCGCTGCGATACCAGGCCGGGGTGAGGACCTGGCCGAAGATGGTGCCGACCGCGAAGAACTCGCGCACCGAACCCATCGTGACGAGCAGCAGGGTAAAGCCGAGCGAGTTGCCGAGCCCGTCGAGGAAGGAGTCGAACACACCGTGGCCGTAGGCGAAGGCCTCGGCCCGACCGAGAATGATGCAGTTGACAACGATGAGCGGGACGAAGACGCCGAGCACCTTGTAGAGCGACGGTTGATAGGCCTGGAGAGCGTAGTCGATAATGGTAACGAACGTGGAGATGATGATGATGAATATCGGGATGCGGATTGAGGGCTGCACGAACTTGCGCACGAGCGAGATGACGACGTTGGAAAGGATGAGTACGAACGAGGCGGCAGCGGACATGCCCAGGGCGTCGCGGGCCGACGTGGTCGTGGCAAGAGTGGGGCAGAGCCCGATCATCAGGATGAGAGTCGGGTTCTCTTTGAGAATGCCGGTTGTGAGGTACGAGAGGCGCGACGGTTTTGCGTTCATGGTGCCAGGTGCGATGAATACTTGCGGATAGCCTCGGATATGCCTCGAGTTACCGCCCGCGAAGTGATGGTTGCCCCGGAGATGGCGTCAATACTGCCCCCGTCTTTCTTGAGGGCGACAGTGGAGTCGGCGCCAAGGAACTGCTTCCAGAAAGGCTCTTCGGTCGACTTGAGGCCGAGCCCCGGCGTCTCCTTGAGGCCCTCGGCTGCGGATGCGACCTTGATGCCCACAATCTTGCCGGTCAGGTCCAGACCTACCAGCACCGGCACCGGGCCGCCGTACCCGCGCCTGCCGGACCGGACCACGATTCCTACCTTGGCACCTGATTGGTCGAGACCGTACCACAGCGAGTCTCTCTCAACCTCTTTGAACGTCTGGGCGGCGGTGAGCACCTGAGTGAGCGCCGAGTTGGTGGCGTCGATCTTCTGCTGTTCGACCTTGGGTTTGGTTACGGCATAGACCTCGGACAGGGCAAACCCGGCCAGCAGGCAGGTGAGAAGCAGGGACACCACCATCCACGTCTTCGAGTTCATGCCGCAGCCTTTGCCTTCTTCACGGCGCCGAACAGACGCGGCTTGGTCAGCCGGTCGATAAACGGTGTCACTACGTTCATGAGGAGGATTGAGTACGAGCAGCCCTCGGGGTAGCCGCCGTAGAGCCGGATGAGCATCGTGATGATGCCACAACCGATCCCGAATATCACCCGTCCTTTGGCGGTTATCGGCGACGTGACGTAGTCGGTGGCCATGAAGAACGCGCCGAGCATGATGCCGCCGGCGAAGATGTGGAACCATGGCGTCAGATGGTTGTTCGGCAGGACCAGCGCCAGCACGATCACCGTGCCGATATAGGAAACCGGGATGCGCCAGTCGATTACCCGCAGGATAATGAGGAAGAGCGCGCCGATGAGGAGGAGCAGGGCAGAGGTTTCGCCAAGGCAGCCGCCGACATTGCCGAAGAAGAGCCGCTTCAGCTCAGCCAGCGAGTTGGCCTGCCGCAGCAGTTCGTTCAGGCCCATGCCCTGGGGAACCAGCTCAGCGGCGCGGCGGACAAGAGCGAGCGGGGTCGCGCCAGTAACGGCATCGAGGCCGGAGAGCGAGCCGCCGCTGGGCCTCAGCCACATCGTGGTCATATGGGTGGGCCAGGAGACCATCAGGAACGCGCGGGCTGCCAGGGCCGGGTTGATGAAGTTGTGGCCGAGGCCGCCGAAGAACTGCTTGACGATGATGGTCGCGAAAGCGGCGCCGATGACCGGTATCCAGAGTGGTACTCCCGGCGGCAGGTTGTAGGCAAGCAGCAGTCCGGTGATGACCGCGGAACCATCGAGTGGGGTCGGCTTGCGGCCGAACGCCTTCTGGGCGAGCGCGTCGAACAGCAGTGACGACGCCACGCAGAGCAGAACGAGCAGGAGCGACCGGAGCCCGAAGAAGTAGATCGAGCCGCCGAGCGCCGGAAGCAGCGCAATCACGACCAGCCACATGATGCGGCTCACCGTGGCCTGAGACCGGACATGCGGAGAAGCCGCGACCACAAACAGAGAGGTCGAGGTTGAGGTCAAGTTTGAGGCTGCAGGCGGACCGGCAGGCTTCGCCTTGACCTCGGCTTCAGCCTGAACCTTTGGGTCCTCGCTCACTGCTTCCGTTCCATTGCCGCCAGTTCGGATTTGGCGAACTTGAACTGGTGGACCAGTCGAATCTTGGCCGGGCAGGCGAATGCGCAGCAGCCGCATTCGATGCAGTCCTTCACGTGCTCGGCTTTGGCCTGTTCCAGGTTACCGCGCCGGATGAGGTTGTTGAGGCGCAGCGGGGCCAGCCCCATCGGGCAGGCTTCGATGCAGCGGCCACAGCGGATGCAGTCGTGCTCCTCGAACACGGTGCCCGCCCGGTCGAGCACGAGCACGCCGGACGTGCCCTTGAGCACGGGGACTTCATCGGTGCTGACCGCGATGCCCATCATCGGCCCGCCCATGACCAGCTTGCCGACCTCGGCGGAATACCCGCCGCAGAAGTCGATCAGCGCGCGCACCGGCGTCCCGACCCGGACGCGCAGGTTCTTCGGTTCCCTGATTCCGGGTCCGGTAACGGTCGTGACGCGCTCGTAGAGGGGACGGTTGAGGCGCAGGGCGTCGCGCACCGCGAGCGCGGTGCCGACGTTCTGCACTACGCAGCCGACGTCCATCGGCAGACCGCCGGACGGGACTTCACGCCTTGTCGCGGCCTTGATCAGTTGTTTCTCTGCGCCCTGCGGGTACTTGGTCTTGAGCTTCCTCACCTTGAATACCGATTGGGCCGCGGCCTGGGTCATCGTCTTCGCCGCGTCGGGCTTGTTGTCTTCGATCGCGACAATCACGTTCTTCACCCCGAGCACGCGGGACATGATGGCGATGCCTTCGACAATCTCAGCCGGTTGCTCCAGCATTAGCCGGTGGTCGGCGGTCAGGAAAGGCTCGCACTCACAGCCGTTGATCAGCAGGGTGTCGATCGGCTTCTCCTTCGGCGGCGTGAGCTTGAAATAGGTCGGGAAAGCCGCGCCGCCCATTCCGACCACGCCCGAGAGGCGGAGAGTCTCAACGATCTGTTCGGCCGGGAACCCGGAATAGTCGCGCTCCTTGATAGCGTCGTCCAGCGTGTCCGTGCCGTCCGAATCGATCACGACGGTCGGGCCACGGCGGCCGGTCAGCGGGTGCGGCAGGTCGGCGACGTCGGCGACGGTGCCGGAGACTGAAGCGTGGGTTGCAGCCGAGATGCGGCCGGCCGGCTCGCCGATGAGCGTGCCGGTCTTTACCAGACTGCCTTTCTCGACGACGGCCTTCGACGGTGCCCCGGTGTGCTGGGACAACGGCATGAAGACCCGCGCGGGCAGGGGAAGCACCTCTACCGGTTTGTGCTCGGTGGCTTCCTTGTCTTCACGGGGATGGACTCCGCCGCGGAATGTCAGCATTGGACGGCGGGAATTGTAGCGGGAGGCTCCCGGTTGTCAAGAAGCCGGCCCGAACCTACCCGGTTTGACAGCCGAACCGGGTTATATTACTCTCATAGCATGAGGAACTCTCTTGTTCTTGCGGCGGTTGCCGTTCTTGCGGCCGGATGCGGAGGCGCCAGGCCGCCCAAGCCGGGTACGCAAAGCGAAGAGGTCTGGCTTTCCTCGACCATCGAGGGGCAGAAGGTCGGTTACTCGGTCTATCGCTTTGACCAGTTGCCGGCCGGGTACAGGTTCGAGAGTTTCATCAAGATGACACTGGCGATGGCCGGCAAAGAGCAGCAGGTCCAGTCCCATTCGGAGGCTTTCACCGGTGCTGACCTGGCGCTCCAGAACTTCAGCTTCACATTCTCATCGCAGAACCGCTCCTTCGCCGTGAGAGGCCGGGTTGCCGGCGACGAGCTGTGGATTACTGCGCCGGGCAGCAAAGAAGAGCGCAGCATCAAGCTGACGGGACCGGTCTATCCTTCCTCCGCATTGGGCCGGATGGTCGTGGTCAAGGACTTCGCCCAGGACTCGGTCTACAAGGTGGCGGTTTTCGACGTGGCGGTGATGGGCGTATCGCTGGCCCAGATCAAGGTCTTCGGCCGGGAGACCCTCACGGTCGGCGGGAAGCACTACAACGCCCTCAAGTTCACAACTCGGATGGCCAAGACCGAGGTAACGTCGTGGATTGACGACGACGGCGCGGCGATCGTCGAAACATCGCCGCCGGGGATCAGGTCGGAACGGACAACTCCGGCGCAGGTGCTCAAGGCTGAGCCGGAGGGCCAGAAGTTCGACGTGCTGACCGTGTTCCGCGTGCCGGTTGACACGGAGATGCCGGAAGGGGCGACGGTCAATCGTCTCAAGCTTCAGATTACCGGCGTCGACCCCAAAGACTACGACCTGAACGGGCCGGGCCAGCAGGTCACGAGCACCAGCCCGCTGGTAGTTGAGATCAAGACGCCGGACCTCCCGACCGAGCCGGTGCCGCTGCCCATTGCGGCCGAGAGCGGGTATCTAGGGCCTTCGGTCACCATCCAGAGCGACGCTCCCGAAATCAAGGCCAAGGTGAAAGAGGCCATCGGCGACGAGAAGGACGCGGTGGCTGCGACCCGCAAGCTCGTCTCGTGGGTCTTCACCGTGGTCGAGAAGCAGGCGACCGCGTCGTTCCCGAACGCGCTCGACGTGCTCAAGACCCTGAAAGGCGACTGCAACGAGCACGCGGTTCTGTTTGCGGCAATGGCCCGGGCCGCCGGAATCCCAACGCGCACCGCGGTCGGGTTACTCTACATGAATCGCGCCTTCTACTACCACGCGTGGAACGAGGTCTATCTCGGCAAGTGGATTCCGGTGGACGCGACGTTCGGCGAGTGCCCGGCCAGCGCTCTCCACCTCAAGCTCGCCCAGGGCGAACTGAGCGAGCAGGCAGAGATACTCGGTCTGGTCGGGAACATCGGCATCAAGGTCAAAGAGTTCGGCGTCGCCCCGGCCAAATAGTACGCCAATCTACTAGAGCCCCCGGCATCTAGCCGGGGGCTCTCTCGTCGTCGGCCCCGAACCGTCATCGGGCCAGCTGTGGTTCCAGTTTCTGGTTTCAGACCGCTTGTTTGTCCGGGTTCAGAAAGTGGAGGCGGGTCTATAAGCCGAGTTCTGTACGCACGGGCTTGGGACACGATTCCAATTGAGAACAATTGGGTCATGTCCCCGCCCGGGTGACGGTCATTTATCTGGACATGCGGTTGCCCGCATGTCTCGAGCGACCTACCCGAGAACTTGATTGGGCCCAGGCACGATTTTCCTTGGCGGAAAGCCGTGCCAGTCCCGTGGACCGGGCCAGTCCGGTTCTCATATTGGTCTTGCACCCGGCAGGGTTTTTCCATCCCGTATGTCACCATCCGGAATAGTGCGCTCTTACCGCACTTTTTCACCCTTACCGTGTCCGAAGACGCGGCGGTATGGTTTCTGTGACACTTTCCGTCCACGAGCCGTCACCGGCCCGCAGCCTCGCTCTTAACGAGTGCCTCGCCCTGGGTGCTCGGACTTTCCTCCCCGAAAGGGGCGACCGTCCGACCCGCCTCCGCCTTCATTCTAGCCCGGTTCCCGCCGATAGCAAGCAGGCGGAGGAGGGGGGGGCTTCAATCGGAATTCGAGCTTCGAGTTGCGCCATTTGCCCCTGTGCTCTTGATTCCTCCGGCCGTTGTTATAACCTGTATGTCTGATGAGTCCCATCACCGTTATCGCCATCGGCGGCAATTCACTGATCCGGAGCAAGGACCGGAGCTCGTTCGCAGACCAGCTCGCGACCACTGCCGACACCTGCCGACATATCGCGGACGTGGTTGCGGCCGGTCACGAAGTCGTGGTTACGCATGGCAACGGCCCTCAGGTTGGATTCCTGCTCATTCGTTCGCATCTTGCCCGCAACCGGCTGCCGGAGATACCGCTCGACGCCTGCAACGCCCAGACGCAGGCCGAGATCGGGTACATGATACAGCAGTCGCTCGACAACGAGTTCAGGCGGCGGGGCATCGCGAAACCGGTGGTGACCCTTGTCACTCAGGTCGTCGTGGACGAGGCCGACCCCGCGTTTGAGAACCCGTCCAAGCCGGTTGGGCCGTTTTACACCAAGGGCGAAGCGGCGAAGCTGGAGCGAGAGCTGGGCTGGGTACTGCGCGAGGACGCGGGACGCGGCTTCCGGCGGCTGGTTCCATCGCCACGTCCGGTGGAGGTGGTTGAGAAGCCGGATGTCGAGTCCATTTTGCGCGCCGGGGCAGTCGTCATCACCTGCGGCGGCGGTGGTATACCAGTGGTTAGAAAGCGAGAAGACCTGAAGGGTGTCGCCGCGGTGATAGACAAGGACCTGGCTTCGAGCCTTCTGGCGGGTGAGATCGGCGCGGAGAGACTCGTGATTTCCACTGCGGTCGAACAGGTCTACCTGAACTACGGGCAGGCGAACCAGACGGCACTGGGACGCGTCTCAGCCGAGGAAATGAATGTCCATCTTGCTGCGAGGCAGTTCCCGCCCGGCAGCATGGGGCCGAAGGTTGAGGCGGCTCTCGATTTCCTCGCGCGCGGCGGGAGAGAGGTCGTCATTACCGATCCTGACCATCTTGCCCAAGCGATGATGGGCAAGGCAGGGACACACATAACGGTCTAGGGCCGAAGGCAGAAGTCAGAATGCAGAAGGCAGAATTCAGCAGGCCCGACGTGCGGCGAAGGACGTTGCTCGCACTCGTTACGCTGGCAGTGTTCACGACTCTGTCAGCGCAGGCAATGGTCTTTGTACCGATGGACTTGAGCCAGACTGACCATCTGAAGGCATACGGCGTTGTCTATCGGCTGCTCCAGCGTGGCCAGAAGGTCGAGTGGCTGCTCAATTATCGGGGCGGGTCGTTCCTCTTTCCGCCGGAGCAGCAGGCAATCCGTGAGTGCAATCTCAACGGCGTGGCCTGCCAGACGGTCGGGGCGGACGACGTCGTGCAGATACGCTCGACGATTGAAAAGAGCAATATGGAATCGGTGACGCTGGAGCGAGCGACACGTATCGGAGTGTACGCGCCGCCGACCGCAGACCCGTGGGACGACGCGGTGCGGCTCGTGCTGGACTATGCCGGCATCGAATACGACCTCGTCTGGGACAAGGAAGTGATGCAGGGCAAGCTTGCTCAATACGACTGGCTGCACCTCCATCACGAGGATTTCACCGGACAATACGGCAAGTTCTACGCCTCATACCAGACCCAGCCCTGGTATCAGAAGGACGTCGCTATCAACACCAAGACCGCGGCCGAACTCGGGTTCAAGAAGGTCAGCAAGATGGACCTGGCGATTATCGAACTGATCCGGCAGTACGTGGCCGACGGCGGGATGCTGTTTGCGATGTGCTCGGCAACCGACACTCCCGATATCGCCTGGGCGGCGCGAAACACCGATATTTGTCCGGCAGTATTCGACGGCGACGGTGTCGACCCGGCCTATGCTTCAAAGCTCGATTTCGCCGGCTGCCTGGCATTTGAGGGCTTCTCGGTCATCACCGACCCGCTGGTTTACGAGCACTCGGACATCGATACCTATCTGGAGGCGACTGCGCGCGGGCCCGACGTTTACTTCTCTTTGTTCGACTTCTCGGCCAAATACGATCCGGTGCCGTGCATGCTGGTGCAGGACCACGTCGGGCTGGTTAAGGAGTTCCTGGGGCAGAACTGCGGGTTTCGGCGGACCAGGGTGAAGAAGTCCGTCCTGGTGCTAGGCGAGGTGGCCAACACCGAGGAGCTGAAGTATATCCACGGGAACTTCGGCAAGGGGACCTTCACCTTTCTTGGCGGCCATGACCCGGAGGATTACGCGCACCGGATCGGCGACCCGCCGACCGACCTTTCGCTGCACAAGAATTCGCCCGGCTATCGGCTGATACTCAACAACGTGCTCTTCCCGGCAGCGGAGAAGAAGCCGCTCAAGACATGAGTGGTCAATTGTTCAAGTGGTCCAGTGGTCCAGCGGAGGAGCCTGCCGCACCAGACCACCTGACCACTGGGTCACTGGACCACTTTGTGTTCTAGTATGTGCCTTGCGGTTCCGCTCCGGCTGGTTTCGGTGAACGGCACCGACGCGATTGGCGAGGTCGGCGGCATTCAGCGTGAGGTCTCAATCATGATGACACCTGACGTGAAGGTCGGGGACTACGTCATCGTCCATGCTGGTTTTGCGATCCAGGTACTCGACCGGAAAGAGGCCGAGGAGAATCTGGAGCTGCTCAGGCAGATTGGCGAGACTGCAGAGCGCATGCAGGCGGAAGTCCGCAGCCGGCGCAAGGCCGGCACGGCTGACTGAAATCTAGGCGCCGGAGAAGAACCGCCGGACCGCGTCGATGATTGTTCGCTGCTGCTCGTCGGTCAGGCTTGGCCGAATCGGCAGCGTGACCGTCTCTTTGCAGGCGCGCTCGGTTTCGGGTAGAGCCGGGAACGGGCCGGCCGTGGCGGCGGCCGGTTCGTGATGCGCCGGCACGGGGTAGTAGTCACCGGTGCCGATGCCCTGTTCCAGCAGGAACTGCCTGAGCGCATCCCGGCGGTCGGTCCGGACTGCGTACTGATGGTAGTTCGAGAGGCAGCCCTCGGCGCCGGTTACCATTCTGACAGCTTGTGGCAGGTCGGCGTTGTAGCGCGCGGCCAGTTCGCGCCGCCGCGCCAGTTCCGCGTCGAGCTGGTTAAGCTTCAAGCGCAGGAAAGCGGCCTGCAGTTCGTCCAGGTGCGAATTCGTTCCGAGGCACCCATGGCGTCCGGTCGAGTCGCGGCCGTGGGACCGAAGCTGCCGTAACCGCTCCGCCAGTTCCTCGTTGGAGGTGACTACGGCGCCCGCATCGCCCAGCGCACTCAGGTTCTTCGTCGGGTAGAAGCTGAAGGCCCCGGCCCGGCCGAGCGAGCCGAGCTTGCGGCCTTTCCGCTCGGCGCCGATTGCCTGCGCCGCGTCTTCGACCAGCGGGATGTTATGCTCACGGCACAGCGACAGGAAGGCCTCAACCTCAGCGCAGTGCCCGAATACGTGGACCAGGAGCACTGCCCTGGTTCGAGGCGATATCGCTTTCGCGCACGTATCGGCAGAGAGACACAGCGTCGCCGGGTTGATGTCGGCAAAGACCGGCCTCGCGCCAACCTGCAGGATAGCCTCGATGCTCGCGAAGAACGTGAAGGCCGTTGTGACGACTTCGTCGCCGGCGCCGATGCCGAGGGCCTTGAGGGTGAGGAAGATCGCGTCGGTGCCGCTCTTCACCCCGATTGCCTGGCTGGTGCCGCAGTAGCCCGCGAGCGCCGTCTCGAACTCGGCCAGTTCGCTGCCGAGGGCGAACCGGCCCGAGGCGAGGATTCGGTCCAGCGCGGCGTGGAACTCTTCTGCGAACTGGCGGTTCTCGGTGACGGTGTCGTAGAGCGGGATTCGAACAGCCAAGGCTAATGCAGGCTGAGGTACGCGTCGGCCGGCATGCCCGGCTTGAGGATTCGGTCGGGATTGGGCAGGGTGATCTTCAGCCGGTAGACCTGGTTGATGCGTTCCTCTCTGGTCTGGATGTCCTTCGGGGTGAACTCGGCCCTATCGGCGATGAAAGAGAGAATGCCCCTGAAGTCGCGCTTCGGGTACGCGTCCACGCGGACGCGACACGAATCCCCAAGTTGCACCCGGCCCAGGAGTCTTTCGGCAAGATAGACGGTCAGCCAGGTCTGGTCGAGATCTATGATGGTCACGGGGGTCGACCCGGCGGCGACGGTTTCGCCCTGCCGGAACGACACGGTTGAAACTGTGCCGGATACCGGGGCCGTGATGATGCAGTCGGCCAGCCTCGCCTGGGCGATTTTCGCCTGGGCCTGAAGCGCATCAGCCGCCCGGCGGGCCCCCGCCAGCGCGTCGTTGGCTGCCCTGGCGTCGGACTCGGTCTTGTCCATTTCCTGTCGGGTCACGTTGCCGGCCGCAAATAACCGCCGCAGACGCGCGAGGCTGGAATCGGCCAGACCGGCGCGGGACTGCATGGCCGAGAGGTTCGCCTGCGCCGCCTGCAACTGGGCTTCCGCGGCGATTGCGGCGTTCCGGTAGTCCGAGTCGTCAAGGACCAGCAGAGTGTCTCCCGTCTGCACAACCCGGCCCTCCTCGCAGCGGACGGCCGCGACCTGGGCCGTTACCTTGGACGCGACCATGACCTCATAGGCCTCGATAGTGCCGGAGAGCTCGGAGTTACCGCGCGTGGTCGAATGCCGCGATACAATCAGGGCGACCACTAGCGCGATGACTACGACTATGACAGCGATGACTGGGAATCGGCCTTTCATTTCGGTCAGTAGTCTAGCACGCCGGTGGCCAAGAGGTCAAGTGCTCCAGCCATCACGTGCGGCGGGAGCGGTAGCGTGCCAGTGCGACGGTGAAGATCAGCGAGCCGAGGACCAAAAGCGACAGTGTGTCGGGCCAGAGGGCTTCGATGCCTACTCCCCTGAGGAAGATGGCGCGGACGATCGACATGAAGTAGCGGCCGGGAATCAGGTAGGTGACGTACTGGGCCGGGACCGGCATCGACTCAATCGGGAACATGAATCCGGCCAGCATGGTGTTGGGCAGCATGAACATGAACGAGAAAAGCATGGACTGCTGCTGAGTCCGGGCCACGGTTGAAGTGAGAATGCCAAACCCCAGCGTGGCGAGCAGGAAAGGTCCGGCGAGCACAAAGAGGAGCACGATTGACCCGTGAATCGGCACCCGGAACCACAGTATCGCCACGGTCGTCACGAGCAGCATATCGACGAATCCGATGATTACGTAGGGGACGAGTTTGCCCGCGAGCAGCTCAATCGGCCGGAGCGGGGTGACTTCGAGCTGTTCAATGGTGCCGTGTTCGTATTCGCGGACGATCGCCACCGAGGTCATGATGGTGGTCATTATCAGAAGCACCATCACGAGCACGCCCGGCACCATGTAATTGCGGCTGACCAGGTTCGGGTTGTAGAGCACACGGGGGATGAGCGCAGGCTGCGCCGGCGGCGCGAGCGATGGAAACCGCGCCGCGATACGGCCGGTCACGACATTCACCAGGATGCGCTGTGCATACGCCGAGGCAACGGTCGCTGTGTTCGGCTCCGAGCCGTCGGCATAGAGTTCGAGCCCGGCCAACTGCCGGCGAAGCAGGCCCCGCTCCAGCTCGGGCGTCATCACGAGCCCGACCGTTGCGGCCCCCTTGAGCATCAGTGCCTGGACGGCGGCGCGGTCCCGAACTTCGAGAACACGAAAGGCACCGGATGATGCCAGTGCCCGGCAGACGTCCCGGCTGAGCGGGGAATGGCTCTGGTCTACAACCGCAATCCGGACGTTGCGAACGTCCTGCGTGGCCGCGTAACCGAACAAGAGCAGTTGAACCACGGGCGCGAACAGGACCAGGGGCAGCGTGCGGCGGTCCCGGCGGAGCTGGATGAACTCCTTGCGGGCGACACCCAGAATCCGCTGGATCACAGGCTCCTCCTCAACCGGACCACGGCCGCGGCCAGCAGCACGGTGCCGAAAAGGACGATGGTCAGCACCGGCTCGGCCAGTGCCCCAAACCCGGCCGATTTGAGGTAGATGCCCCGGATGACGAGCAGGAAGTAGCGGGCAGGCACGAACAGCGAGACGAACTGGATGAACTTCGGCATCGAGGAGATTGGGAAGACGAACCCGGACAGCAGGATGGTCGGCAGCATCGAGATCAGGAACGCCAGGTACATTGCCACCTGCAGGCTCTCGACAAAGGTCGATATCAAAAGACCCATTGCCAGTCCGGTGACAAGAAACGGCAATGCCAGACCGACAAGCAACAGGAAACTGCCATGCATCCTGACTCCGAACGCCAGCGCGCCCACGATGATCACGAGCAGCAGGTCGAAGACGCAGATGAGTCCGTAGGGGAGAAGTTTCCCGACAATGAACGCGGCCGGTCGAATCGGGCCGGCTCGGAGGATTTCGATGGTGCCGCGTTCTTTCTCGCGTACCACGGCCATCGACGGGAGCAGGATGGTCATGAAGATGGTTATGATTGCGAGGATGCCGGGGACAAGGAAGTCGGTGCTGCGACCGGTCGGGTTGAAGAGTATGCGCGGCTTCAGGGCGAGGGACATGACCGAAGCGCCCGGCAACTGGGATCGGTCCCCGAGCGGCCCGCTCCATCCTGCCATCAGCGACTGGGTATACGCGAGGATGACCGAGGCGGTCATCGAGTTGGAACCGTCAATCAGCAGGTCGACCCGGGCCTGCCTGCCGGCGGCGACGTCACGGCCGAAATCCGGAGACAGCAGCAGTGCCATGCGTGCTCGACCGCGGTCAATCAGTTGGCGTGCGTCGATTTCACGGTCCACCCGTCCGACTAACTGAAAGTAGCCCGACGATGTGAAGCTTGCGACGAGGTCGTGGCTCGCCGGCGTGCGGCTGGGGTCAACCAGGCAGAATGGTACGTTGCGGACGTCAAGCGACAGCGCGTAGCCGAAAAGCAGGAGCAGAAATACCGGCAGGATCATCGAGATGATGAGTGTGCCCGGGTCGCGCAGAATGTGGATGAATTCCTTGCTCGTTACCGCGGCGAGTGAGCGCGCGGCGAGTCGAGCTTCACCCGCCGCTCTACGCTCTACGTATGACGTCTGAGCGCCCAGTATCCCCCTCCCTTCCATTCCCTCCCCCTTGAAGGGGGAGGGAGAGGGTGAGGGTGAGACCGGGCTGCGCGGCGTAACGCGTCCGCTACTCACGTGAACTCCTTACCAGTTGCACGAACACGTCCTCCAGGGTAGGCGAGTCGTCGGCAATCGAGTCGAGGCGTACTCCGGCTTGTTCGAGAATTCCGGGCATCAACCGACGAGCCGAGTCCGGGTCAGGAGTTACCACTCGGAGGTTCCCGCCGTAAATGGCGGCCTCGCCAAGGTCCGGCCGGCCGAGCATGGCCAGAAGACCCCGGCTCAGCGGGGAACAAGTAACGTTCAGAGCAGATGTCCGGGCCAGGACACGCACCTCTGCGGGCGTGCCGTCGGCGATAACGCGACCCTGGTTGATGAGGCAGAGCCGATTGCAGTACTCGGCCTCATCCAGGTAGTGAGTCGTGACCAGCACGGTCTTTCCCGCGCCGGCCAGGCGGTGGACATGGTTCCAGAACTTCCGGCGCGAGGCGGGGTCCATGCCCGAAGTCGGTTCGTCGAGAAAGAGCACACCCGGGTCATGGAGCAGGGCGCAGGCAAGGGCCAGACGCTGGCGCGCGCCCGAAGGCAGCTCTCGGGCCTGCACCGACTCAAACTCGCTCAACTCAAACTGCACGGTTGCCGACTCGATGGCCGGGCCCAGCGCCTGGCGCCTGAGACCGTACATCGAGCCGAAGAACTGCAGATTTTCGTCCGGCGTAAGGTCATCGTACAGCGAGAACTTCTGCGACATGTAGCCGATTGACTGCTTGAGCCGGGGCATGTCGCGGCCGCTCGCGAGGCCGAGAACACGGCAGGAACCGGACGTGGGCACGAGGACGCCGATGAGAATCCGAATGACGGTAGTCTTGCCCGCGCCGTTCGGACCGAGGAACCCGAACACCTCGCCCGGTGCGACGCTGAACGATACGCGGTTGACGGCGGTGAAACTCCCGAACCTCCGGACCAGGTCTTTCACCTCGATTGCTGAATCGGCGGTCTGCCGGTCCCGGGCTTCGGCGTCCGGCGTTCGGCGGTCGACGTTCATCGGTTCGTTCCCGCGAGTATGAGCACGTCCTCAAGCGTTGGCGGTGACGGTTCAGGCCGGGTGGTAACCCCCGCGGCGGTCAGTGCCGCGGCAGCAGCAGCGAAGGCTCCGGGTTCGTCGTCAACGAGGAAGGCGATGCCACTGCCGAGGGGCTGCACCGACACCACCTGGCGGGCGGCGCTGAGCGCGGCCGTCGTCTGCTCGCGCGCGTCGGTGGCGACAAAGAAGCGGCGGCCGCGAACCCGGGCAAGGAGACGCTCGGGGGTGTCGCAGGCGCTGATTTCCCCTTGGTCCATCAGCGCGATTCGGTTTGACCTGAGCGCTTCTTCGAGATAGACCGACGAGTAGACAATCGTCTTGCCGCGGGCAAGGTAATCGGTCAGAATTCCCCAGAACTCACGGCGTGAGAGCGGGTCGATGCCGGTGGTCGGTTCATCGAGAATCATCAGGTCCGGTTCGTGAACCAGGGCGCAGGCAAGAACGAGCTTCTGTTTCATCCCGCCCGATAGGTTGCCGGCGCGGAACCGGCGAAACTTCGCCAGCCGGGTGAGGTCGAGCAGATGCTCGACCCGCCTTGCGGTCCGGTCGCCGTCCAGACCATAGAACGCGCAGTAGAAGGCGAGGTTCTCCTCGGCGGTGAGGTCGGCATAGATGGCGAACCGCTGCGGCATGTAGCCGATGGAATAGCGCAGGCGTGCGGAGCGGGGGAAGCCGGGCTCGTCCAGAACCGAAACCGTGCCCGAATCCGGCTTCAGCGTACCGGCGAGGATGCGGAGCAGCGTGGACTTGCCCGCCGCGTCCGGGCCGGAGAGGCAGCAGAGCTCGCCCGGCTCGACCTCAAGCGACACGGCCGCAAGCGCCCGGACGTGGCCGTATGCCTTGGTGAGCTCCCGGATGGATACGGCTGGCATCGCCGGGAATTGTAGGTTCGAGGCCGGGTTGGCGCAAGCCGGGCCAGCGCGGCCGGCGGCGTCAGGAATGCGGAGCAGCGGGCTGCCGTTGAATGAGGGCAGACGCTACGGTCTTGTGGATGAGGCGCGCGAACGGGAGTTCGGCCGGCAGGCTCGCAGCGTCTTCCAGAGCGCGTAGTGAGTGGCCTGGAGCAGGGCTTTCTGGTCGTCCGGCTGTAGAGCGCCGAGGAACAGACGAATTCTCTCGAACGGGTCGCGCGCCAGGGACAGCGATTCGTCGAGATTGCCCCCAGTCGCGCCGTTCGGCAGCGCCTCCTGGACGAGGCCGGACGGCCGGCCGGCACTGGGCAGCATGAAGAGCGCGATGGCGGCGAAGTAGAAGGGCGACTGCACGATCATGGAATACAGGAAGACGCCGAAGCCATCACTACCCGGTCTAACCACCGGCATGACGGCGAGAAACACAATCATGGCTCCGAGCAGCACGACCGCTCCGACAACGGTAAAAGGTGTGTAGACCACCCATTCCCAGCCTGGTTTCAGTTCCACTTGACCCCAGCCTACCTCGCGTATCCTGCGGGCCAGCGAGATGAGAGTCTCGTCGGGCGGCGTCGGGCCGAACTCCGCCACTTCTTCCCGGTTTATTCCAGCTACGTGGAAAAGCTTCGGCACCGATTCCAGGTTCCGGCTCACGAGTGTCAGCAGCCTCCGTCTTCGTTCATCGAGCGTGCCGGCAAAGTCGCCCGCCCGATCGATGACGCTTGCGCGGAAACGATTGGCCTCATCCTCGGTTCCCATATTCCAGAGGATGCGGTTCAGCTCGGTCAGGGGGCTCGTGGCGCCGAACCACTCTTTGTTACCGGGGTCGAGCCGGTCTATCTCCCAGCGCAGGGCTGCATAGGGACCCAGCAACTGCCCGACGATTGTCGCGACGAACATCCCGCCGAAATAGGGGACGAGCTCAAGGCCCCGGGCCGAGCTCGGCGGCAGCACCGTTTCGATCATCAACCAGAACGTATTCGTGGCAATCGCCACCGGCACGGCCGCAGCCGCCGACCAGAGCAGGAGTTTTTGCCAGCCAACCGCGGCGACCGCCTCGGCGAGAGAACCCCGGCGGTCTCGCCAGCTTCTCGAATTCCTTGCCTGCATCGCTATTCAGCGCTGACTTTCGCCGACGCCGACTGGGGTCGGGCAGCGACAGAGGTCGGATGAACGCCTGCGGGCCACCAGTTATTAGAAGCTGAATCCGCCGCGGTGTCAAGAGGCGGCAGACGTCTCATCTTGCCGGCGGCAGAAGGTCAGGGGACAGGCGGGCTTGAGTAGCGCTGCCGGCGGCCTACAATGTGGCATGAGCGGCCACCGGTCCGCGTGGCGGGTCATGGTTTTCGGTCGTGAGACGCCGGCGCTGGTTGGTATCGTGACGCGGAAGAAAGACTGGGAATTCGTGCGTTCGGCACGCTGGTACCGGATTCCGGTTCGCACTGCGCCAGAGGGACTGGAAAAGGTTCGGTATCTCGCGTTCTACCAGAACCGGCTCTTCGGCGATGAGAAATGGACGGTCACCTGGTATGCCGGCGTTCTTGCCATCGCGAAACTCAAGCGCCGGGACCTGCTGCCCGATGAACCGGAGCACCCGCGCGCCGGCGCCGAGTACTACAAGCTCGAGCTCGGCGAACTCAAACGTCTGCCGAATCCAATTCCCAGCCGCCGCTGGCGAAGAATCGTCTTCATACCCACGAGCCTTGAACGTCTGCTGCGCGCCGGGGAGATAAACGACCTGTTCAGGGTGAGTCCGATCGAGGAGAGGCTCTACTTCACGCTCAAGGATACGGGGCTGCCGGCGGAGCGGCAGTTCTTCGTGCGCGAGGAGGGGACAGGCTTCATGCTGGACATGGCCGTGTTCTGTCGCGACGGCAGTCTCGATATCGAATGCGACGGCGATGCCTACCACTCGGGGCGGGACAAGGCTGAGGCCGACCGCGAGCGCGACAACAAGCTCGCGACCGCGGGCTGGCGCATTCTCCGGTTCTCAGGCAGAACGATTATGGGTGATACCGACAAGTGCGTCGAAAGGGTCACCCGGGCGGTCCGCCGGCTCGGCGGCGTCGACTGCGGGTGAGGGCCGACGCACGGCCCCCTGCGGGTCAACAGCTCAGCGGACGTTCCTTGATGAGCGCGCCGAGGAAAACACTGAGCAGGATGAGGCCGAGCAGGCTCAAAAGCGAGCCGGTCATCGCGCCGGTGGCGGGTGACTTGAGCGC
>CAZAKP010000034.1:0-21129 GCA_964485845.1 uncultured bacterium
CTCCTAGAACGTTGCCGTAACAGACTCGCCAAGGAGGCAGCGATGAAGTATTTCGTCCCGGCAGTGCTTGTTCTGTTCTGCGTATCGGCATTCCTCGGCTGCGCCAGCAAGCCGTTGACGCCGACGACGCCGTGGCCCGACCTCGCCGACGATGCGCTCGGCTTCTTCACCACCAGCACCGACCCGGGCGGCCTTAAGGTCTGCTACGTTTTCGATTGGGGCGAAGGCGCCACGACCACGACCGACTACTTCGAGAGCGGCGATACCGGGTACTGCAATCATCAGTTCTCCGATACCAGAGTACACCACATCCGGGTCATGGCCCGGAATGAAAAAGGCGCTAATTCCGGCTGGTCTCCATCGCTCAGTTTCCGTCTCTCGCACCCGCCGCAACTGGTGGACACGATAGCGGGGCTCTCCCGCTGGGCTGTTGACCGCTGGTATCGCGTGTCAGTTCGCGTCACCGACCCGGATGGTGACAGCGTGGCGGTCAGGTTCATCTGGGGCGACCTGCCCGCCGCGGGCTGGTCAACTTTCCGTCCCAGCGGCAGCGTCATCACCGACTCGTGCAAGTGGAGCGTGATGGGACCGCACACCGTGGGCGTCGTCCTCAGAGACAAAGGCGGCACGCTGTCGTGTCCCAGCGCGGTCGAAACCGTAAGCGTCAGCGGGATGGCGATCGTCTGGAACAACTTCGACGGGCCGCTATGTTACTCCTCGACCCCGACTCTGGGTTCGCTGAATGGCGAGCCCGTGTTCTACGGCGTGTCGTATGACGAGGCTCTCGACTGCCTTACCCTCGATGGGCGGCTCCTGTGGACTGCTCCACTGGGCTGCGAACCTGCTGGGTACGCGCCCTCGCTGGCTGCGGACGGCCAACGGCTCTATTTGAGCTGCGCTGATAGCGGTCTCTTCTGTGTGGACGCGCGCACCGGTCGGAAGATCTGGTCCGTCGTCCTGCCCGATCCGGCCGACTGCACGCCGGCTATCGGTCCTGATAACGCGATATACGTAGTAGGATCGTATTGGACGCGTGAGCTGAACCGTATCGTCGACTGCGGCGACTCGGGGTTTGTCGAGTGGAGCATACCACTTGGCGACATGGGCGAGATCGAGGACGGCGCGGTGGTCGGCAGGAACGGCAACGTCTACGCGATGGGGTATAGTTGCCTCTCCGAATACTCGTTTCTGGTCGCAGCGGATACGGCAGGCCATGTGTTGTGGATGGACTCGACCCGCATCAAAGAAGGCGGCATACCGGTGATTGACGGCCGAGACCGCGTGCTGGTCCCGGACTGGGTCGGCAACGTGTACTGCTACAATCCCGATGGCTCACTGGCTTGGTGCGCGCCGACGGGCGGGCTCTGCCAGACCTCGACCGCAGTCGGCCCGAACGACGAGGTCATAGTAACTGATCTCGATGGCAACGTGACTTGCCTGGACGCCAACGGCAGCCAGCAATGGTCATGTCCGCTCGGGACTTCGGGAGACAACACTCCGTGTATCACCCAGGACAGCGCGATCATTGTCTACGACGTGTCCGGTTACATCTATGGTGTTGGCAACGAGGGATTATTACTTTGGAGCTTCTCCATCTGGGATTCGTTGGGTCTGGATAAACGGCAGCCAAGAGAGTGTGAAGGTGATGGCTATACTTCACCCGTCATTGGCCCGAACGGCGACTTGTATCTTGCCGATTGTGATTGCGGCATGATGTGTATCGCCCATGGCGGCCTGAAGCTGGCTAATACCGCCTGGCCGACGTACAACCACGACAACGCCCACTCCGGCTGGGCCGGAAGGCAGTGAGGAGAAACGGTGCATCTGAAGCAATCGCTGTCGGTTTCGGGTTGCCTCCTGCTCGCGCTGGCCGGGTGCGGCAGGAAACCGTTGACGCCGGCTGCGCCCTGGACTGATGTCGTGAATGACACACTCTACTTTCTCGCCACCACAACTGACCCGGACGGCCTCCAGCTTGAATACCTTTTCGACTGGGGCGGCAGCCAGGCATTCACGACTCGTCGTTACCAGAGCGGTGAGACTGCCTACATCAGGCACTCGTTCGAAGACCCCGGCTGGCGCGACATCAGGGTTCGGGCCCGCAACGAGAACGGCAAATCGTCCGCCTGGTCACCATCACTTCGCTTCCGGAAATCGAAGCCGCCCGTCTTCGGTGACGACAGCGTCGCGGGCCTGGTGCGCTGGACAGTGAACCACTGGTATCACGCGTCGGTCAAAGTCAGCGATCCTGACGGCGACAGCGTAGCGGTGAAGTTCGCATGGGACGGTGAGGAAGGCGGGACTTGGACTGCGCTCGTCCCGAGCGGAAGCACTTTCACCGATTCCTGTATGTGGACCACGACCGGTCCCCACACTGTGCAAGTCGTCGCTAAAGATAAGGGCAACATGGTAGCGAGGCCAGCATCCGCCAAAACTGTGAACGTGAGCGGAATGGCGGTTACTTGGTACGACCTTAGCGGAGAATACGAGTACGTTGGAACCCCGGTACTCGGCTCGATCGATGGCGAGCCGGTGCTCTTCTGCTTGGGCGATGTGGAAACTCACTGCTACAGTCTGGACGGAAGACTTCGCTGGACTTCGGCGACGTCGGTCAGCGGCTCACCCAGCGCATCGCTGAGCCAGGACGGCTCACGGCTGTACTACTGCGACGACGACGGGCTGGCCTGCCTCGATTCGAGGACCGGTCAACGGAAGTGGCTTCTGCCGCTGGACACCATTCCCTATGCTGCCGCCGAATGCACGCCTGCATTGGGCCCAAATGGCTCAATCTACATCACGATAAACGGATGGTACGACTACGAACTCGCTCGGGTGAAGGACTGCGGCGACTCGGCTGCACTGCAGTGGCTCGTGGACCTGGGCGAATTCAGCCCGATAACGGAAGGAGCAGTGGTGGGCCGAAACGGTGCTATCTACACCGTTGAGTGCGATGAGTACAACTGCTTCGAGCGGCTGTACGCTTTCGACGTGACCGGGACCGTACTCTGGATCGACTCCACCACCATCCCCTACGGCGGCGTGCCGGTGATTGACAGCCGCGACCGACTGGTGATTGCCGATGGCGACGGCTACCTGTTTTGCTTCAACCCGGATGGGTCTCTTGCGTGGAGCGTGACCACGAGCTGGCTCTACGCCGGCTCGACTGCGGTCGGCCCGGACGACGAACTCGTCACAATCGACTACTTCGGCGGCCTGAGGGTCTTCGACAACGCCGGACATGAACAATGGTCTACACCTCTCGTGTTTGAAGAAATGAATACTCCCTGCGTCGCCGATGACGGTTCCATCGTCGCCTATAACGCCGGCGAGTGCCGCGTCTACGGCGTCTCCAGCGATGGACGGCTGCAATGGGAGTACTGCGTGATAGACTCGCTGGGCATAGAACGGCGGCCAAGAAGAGAAGATGTGGGCTACGAACCCTCGGTTGTCATCGGCCCGAACGGCGACCTCTATTTGGCCGGCTACCTGGGGATCTTCTGCCTCTCGGGCACGAATCTCCGCATGGCCAACACCGCCTGGCCGACCTTCAACCACGACGTTGCCCGCTCCGGCTGGGCCGGAAGACCCTGAAGGAGAGATGATGCGTAGAAAAACACTGCTTATTGCCGGCTGCATCATGGCCGCGCTGTTCGCTTGCGCAAAGCCGCCGCTGACACCGACTGCACCATGGACCGACATAGTCGACGACTCGCTCTTTTTCCTGGTGGCGTCGACCGACCCGGGCGGCCTGGGGCTGGAGTACACCTTCGACTGGGGTGACGGTCAGACCAGTACGACGCGACGGTACTCCAGCGGCGAGACAGCCTACGTCAGGCGCTCATTCGAGGACCCCGGCTGGCGCGACATCAGGGTTCGGGCCCGCAACGAGAACGGCAAATCGTCCGCTTGGTCACCATCACTTCGCTTCCGGAAATCGAAGCCGCCCGTTGTCAGTGACGACAGCATCGGCGGCATGGTGCGCTGGGCCGTCAACCGCTGGTATCATGCTTCGGTCAGGGTTACCGACCCGGACGGCGATAGCGTAGCGGTGAAGTTCATCTGGGGCGACATCGGAAACGGTAACTGGACGGCGCCGGCGCCGAGCGGCTCCGTCATCACCGATTCTTGTCTTTGGAGCGTCATCGGTCCGCACACCATTGCCGTGGTTGCGAGGGACCAGGGCGGCATGGTGGCAAGGCTCGACGTGGAGAAGAACGTGAACGTCAGCCAGATGGCGGTGGTCTGGCTGACGAGCGAGGACCTGATCTATGAAGGTACACCCACGTTGGGGCAGATTGACGGTGAGCCGGTGATCTACTGCGTCGAGTTCGACGGGGCGCTTGACTGCTACGCGCTATCTGGGCAGCAGCGCTGGAGCTCGCCGCTGCCAGGAACAACGGGGTACGCCGCATCGCTCAGTGCCGATGGTTCTCGCCTGTATGTCACTACCGACCCCGATACCGGCATCGTGTGCCTGGACTCTCGCACCGGACGGCGCCTGTGGGGGCTGGACGAGTGCACGGACGCCTGCTGCACGCCGGCACTCGGCCCCGGCGGCACCATCTACGTCGTCACCACGCCGCCATGGGACGCCGATTACCTGCACCGGGTCCGCGACTTCGGCGATTCCGCAAAGGTAGAGTGGTCGCTGTTCCTCGGCGTGGCGAGTCCGGTCGACAAAGGAGCGGCGGTGGGCCGGAATGGAACAGTGTACGCCGTAGGCTACGACGACCAGCAGCAGTGCTCGTTCCTCGTCGCGGTGGACTCAAATGGTACCGTGCTATGGAAGGACTCGGCCCGCATCCAGATCGGCGGTACGCCGGTGATTGACAGCCAGGACCGAATCCTCGTCGCCGACTTGAATGGAGGTCTTTACTGCTACAATCCGGACGGCACGCTCGCCTGGAGCACCGCCACCGAAGGACTCTGCCCGATGTCCACCGCCGTCGGCACCGACGACCAGGTCATCGTCACCACCGACGAGCTGACGATTATCAGGAACTACGACTCCCACGGTAACGAGCGGTGGGCTTCGTCGAGCGAGCTCGACCTGCAGGGATGGAACACCCCCTGCATCGCCGAGGACAGCACCGTGATAGCGTTCGACGGCAGCAGCGGCTATCTCTACGGCATTGACGATGCCGGCTTGACCCTGTGGGAGTTCTCTATCTACGATTCGCTATGCGGCGACAGGCGTCGGGCTCTTCGCCCCGAGGCCGATTTCGGGTCACCGCTCATCGGTCCGAACGGTGACCTCTACCTGACAATCGAGGACGGGCTGGTATGCATCGCCCACGGCGGGCTCAAGTTGGCCAATACTGCCTGGCCGACGTACAACCATGACAACGCCCATTCCGGCTGGGCCGGAAGGCAGTAAGGAGGAACGATGAAGCTCAGGATGACACTCCTGTGTGCCGGCTGCCTCTTGACGACTCTCGTCGGCTGCGCCAAGCCGCCGCTGACGCCGGCCGCCCCGTGGACGGATGTCGTGAACGATTCCCTGTATTTCCTCGCCACAACCACCGACCCGAGTGGCCTTCAACTCGAGTACCTTTTCGACTGGGGCGATGGCCAGACGTTCACGACCCGCCGCTACCAGAGCGGCGAGACAGCCTACGTCAGGCACTCATTCGAATACCCGGGATGGCGCGACATCAGGGTCCGGGCCCGCAACGAGAACGGAAAGTCATCCGCCTGGTCGCCGTCGCTGCGATTCCGCCTATCGCAGCCACCGATGACGCCCTGGGCCGACGTGGCCGGTGACTCGCTCAGCTTCTTCACCGTCGCGACCGACCCCGAGGGCCTGAAGGTCTGCTACGTCTTCGACTGGGGCGACGACAGCACTACCACCACCGGCTACTTCAGGAGCGGCGACACCGGCTATTGCTGCCACGAGTTTGCCGACACGAGAGTGCACTATGTGCGAGTCATGTCCCGTAACGAAAAGGGCGCTCACTCCGGCTGGTCGCCGTCGCTACGATTCCGCCTATCGCAGCCGCCGGCCTTGGCCGGTACCATCTCAGGTCTCCCGCGCTGGGCAGTGGGTCGATGGTACCACGCCTCAGCGCACGTGACGGACCCGGATGGGGATAGCGTGGCGGTCAAATTCGTGTGGGACGATTCGCAGGCCGGCGCCTGGTCGGCATTCGTGCCCAGCGGCAGCGTGGTCAACGACTCCTGCAAGTGGGACGCAGTAGGGCCACATACTCTGAGTGTGGTACTCAAGGACAAAGGCTGCACGGTCTCCAGGCCCGAGTCGATAAAAACGGTAAGCGTCAGCAAGATGGCGGTCATATGGAATAGATGTGGTGAGGAGTTCTATGCCACCCCGACAATAGGTTCGCTGAATGGCGCACCAGTGCTGTACTGCGTGTCAGACGACGAGACGCTGGATTGCTTTAGCCTGGAAGGCCGAATGCTTTGGAGCTCGCCGCTCGGCAGCAAACCGAATGAGTACGCGCCATCACTTACTAACGACGACCAACGGCTCTACTTGACTTGTGGCGACAAACTGCTCGGTCTCGACGCCATCACCGGACGGAGAATCTGGTCCCTTGTCCTGCCACATGTCGCATATTGTACGCCGGCCATCGGGCCGGATAACTCCATCTACGTCATTTCCCCTTACATGGAACTCACCCGCGTTCGGGACTGTGGCGATTCGGTCGCCACTGTCTGGAGTGTTGCTGTTGACGGCTACTACGTCAAATACCAGAACGCGGCTATCGGAGCAACTGGTACAATCTATGTTATCGGACACGGGTTTGATTCCAATCACTCGTCTCTTTTTGCGTTTGATTCCAGCGGTAACGTGGAGTGGGAAGACTCAACCCATATTCAGGATTGCGGTTCGCCGGTCATTGACGGCCGGGGCCGCATCCTGGTTGCTGACCAGTCAGGCGGCCTCTATTGCTTCAATCCCGATGGCACACTCGCCTGGAGCGCGCTGGTCAGTGAATGCTCGTATTCAATCGCCATCGGTTGGAACGACGACGTCGTAGTGACCGGCTTATCGGGCAATGTCGTGTGCCTGGATGCCGATGGAAATCAGCGCTGGACGAAGGCGAACTGCACGTTCTCAGGTAACACACCTTGTCTGACAGCGGACAGTGCTATCATAGTCCATGACCTTGACTACAATTATCTGTCCGGCATCAGCAAAGACGGGGAAATGCTCTGGGATTTCAGTATCGGGGATTCGCTCGAATCTGACGAACGAACTCCAAGGAAGCTAGAAGCAAACTGCTACACCTCGCCGGTCATCGGTCCCAATGGCGACATTTACGTGACTGACATGTGTGGCGGAGTGTTCTGCATCGCCCACGGCGGGCTCAAGCTGGCCAACACCGCCTGGCCCACCTACAACCACGACAACGCTCACTCCGGCTGGGCCGGAAGGCCGTAGCACTCGAAACACCTCGATGTCGGCCGGCAAACCCGGCTTGCTTTCCAGTCCAGCCGCCGTTCTCCGCATGAGACTAATGAATGGCGCGGGGGGAAGTTTAGTGATAGGATACAGGCTCGCCGCGCACGAACACAGCCTAAGCTGCTAGGCGTCAACGCGCTAAGTCATATTTGCGAAAGTCACCTCCGGCGCCCGGGGGACTACCCCCGAGATCGTTCGGATAATCGTTTTCTGCTTCGTCTCCCGGGCAATCGGACAAACTACGTGCACCGTTGTATGGTCTATCGTGCGGTCGGCTGTCTCGGACGCAATCCCCTGAAGAGTCTGACTGGCAGTTCGGGGAGGAACGTTCGCCGTTGTGTCGTCTGCTGTTGCCGGCGCGGTCCGGCAGTTGGCTCTACCAGTTGTTCTCCGTTGAGCCCAGCCGGCTGCGACCCGAACCGCAGCCGAGATGGCCGTCAGAGTTGTGTGGGAGTCTGTATCCCGGGTTGCCTGCCGACCTACTCCGCGATTGGTTTCAGCCGCTTGCGCGCCAGCGGTTCAGGGCCTGGCCGGCTCCATTTGGACGTTCTGGATCAGCGACTTCCAGGGCTCGACGTTGACGACCCGCATCGCCTTCCTGCACCCGGCATAGGTGAAGATGAGCCGGTGCTGGCCGACGGGCACGCCGGTGATGATGTAGCCGCCGTCCCGGTCGGAAGCGGTGCCCAGGCGCGATCCTTCGACCGTGATGCTCGCCCCGATTGCGGCGCCGAAGCCCTGCACCTCAACCCTGCCCGCGACCTCGCCGACCGCGAGTGACGTGTCGTAGAGCGGCAGGTCAACTGACAGAGTATCTCCGGCCCTGACCGAGAGCCGCCGCGGGAATCCGCGGAAACCCGGCAGGCTGGCTACGAGTTCGCGGTCGCCCGGCGGGAACGGTATTGCATACATGCCGCTGGAATCGGCTCGCGCCGTCGCCGCGTCGCCTCTCACCTTGACCGCGGCCCCGGCCAGTCGCCTGCCGGTGCTCCCGTCTTTGACAAATCCGATGGCCGTTCGTGGTCGGGTACCGTACAACCTGAGTACGGACCTGACGTCTGCAGCGTTAACCGCAATCGTGTCAGTTGCCGTGTAGAAACCCTCGGCCGACGCCATCAGGATGAGCCGCCCGCCGGCGGCCGCCGGCACGACGCACTCGCCGTCCGCGCCGGTGAAAAGCACACTCTCTCCGGTCCTGACCTTCACACCCGCCAGCCACTGCCCGGAGTCGCCGTCGCGCACGCGGAGTCTGACCCGCGCATCGGCGCCGAGGCAGCAGGCCACGGCAAGTACGAACAGCGGGATGCACTTCATCAGTGAGGGCCTGGCGAAAATGGGGACAGTCCCCGGCCGCGCGGACGCGGCCGCGATCCGGTACAGTCCCCATCTTCCCGAATAGGACCGATACGACCTATGTGACACATGGGGAAAGCTATTCGAACCGCGGCTGAAAGCCGAGTGGCTCTCGCGGCCTGGGTTTGCGGAACGTGGCTGTGTAATTGAACAGGCTGCCGACAATCGACGTAGATTCAAACCCGGCCTGCTCTGCGAGCTTCACGACGTCGTTACGGAATCGGTAATGCGGGTCGGCCAGCACCTCGGTAACGGACAGCGCCGCTCCCGGCCGCAGGACGCGCAGCGCATCGCGCAGGGCCGCAAGCCGGTCCGGAATCTCGCCGAGGACGTGGGCAAAGAACACGAGGTCAATGTCGAAGATATCGAACGGAAGCTTGCCCGCGGGCGCGACGAAACCCTGGACATTCCGCAGTCCCTGTTTCTCGACGCGCGCGAGCGCCGTTTCGACCATCGGCGGCTGGATGTCAACGCAGAAGAGCACGCCGCCCGGCTGAATCCTCCGGGCGACGTGAGGCGAAAGATGGCCGGTCCCACACCCGACCTCGACCACGCGCATGCCTGGACCGAGCGCCATCCGACTGAGCGTGACGTCCGCCGGCGCGAGCAGTCGCCGCCACGGCCCTTCGAGGAAGGACCCGGCCCAGTGCGGCAGCGGGAATGGTATCCCGCGCAGCACCACCCAGACCACTCCGACGGACACGACAACGATGAGCAGCGTCGACTTCGAGCCGAGAGCGATGAACATGAACGGCATCCATGGCGGCGGGGTGCCCATCGCGGTCAGGAGCACGGTCAGGGCGTAGATGCCCACTAGCGAGGCGGCGATGGCCAGTCTGCCCGTTTCGCCGATACGGCCGAGCAGGGCGCGACGCAGGGCCCGCGCCCCAAGCCAGATGGCCGCGACGAACAGCACGAGCAGCAGTACCGGCCTCAAACCCAGCAGCGTGCTGGCCACGCCCGAGTCTAGTTCAGCTCAAGCTCAGGCGCAAGCCCGGACAGGGAGCGGAAGTGGGCGCGTTGGGCCAATCGGTCGATACCAAGAAGGCGCCGGGGCCTTGCGGCCCCGGCGCTACCGAGCCAAGCAGAACCGTCGGAGGAATTACTGCATGCCGCAGCCGGTGCCGCCCGGCTGACAGCCCTGGCCCATTGGCCCTTGCTGCCCGCCGCATTGGTTTCCGCCCATCATCCCGCAGCCATCGCCGCCCATCGGGCAGTCACCCATCCGGCCGCGCATCATTCCGCGCATACCGCGGCCCATGCCCCGGCCCATCATACCACAGCCCATGCCCATCTTCTTCATGGCCTTGAGCTGTTCCGGCGTCATGAGCTTGCGGCAGTCAAACATGTGGTTGATGCGGGCGACTTCAATCTTCTCACGGACGTCGCCGATTTCCTTCACCTTCGCGATGATCTTCTTCGCATCCGGCTCGTCGGCGCGCCAGAGAGCGGCAAGCTCGATCTCCTTGACCCTGAGGTCAGTGCGCAGCGGAACCATCTCTTTGACGTTCGCTGTGCGCAGCGCGTCGATCTTCTCCAATTGCTCGGGCGTCATATCCGGAATCGCCGGGCCCGGCATGTTTCCCTGCATGCCGCACGCCATCGGTGCCTGTGCCCTGGTTACCGGCGCTGCGGCCGGACCGGGCTGAGCGAGTGCGGTTCCGGCGACCAGAACCAGCACCATCATAGCTGCCAGCGTTGCACTTCTCATTCAGATTCTCCTTGGTTGTTCGCTCTTCGGTCATTCTCCTGAGCCGGGCGCTTCCGGCGGCGGGCCCGGAGGCGGCTCACCCGGGAGGGGCTCGTTATCATGCGGCCCCATCGGGCGCCGGTGCATGCGCGGACCGACACCTCGTCCCGGCCCGCCCAGCCCCGGCCGCATCATCATCATGTGCTGAAGATATTCAGCCCGGGCCGCGCCGGGCAGCATTTGGAGCTCCCGGTGCATCTGCCGGAAAACCATCGCTCGCATTGTGCCGTGGATGCGTCCCAGCTCCTGGCAGAGCGACTCGACCCGGACGCTGTCCGGAATCTCGCGCTTCATCTCTATCCAAAGCAGCGAGTCGGTCGACTCGAGCCTTCCCGCCAGGGCTGCGAATTCGGGCAGCGCCTGCTTGCGGACCTGCCGCAACCTCTCGCGCGCCTCCCGTGTCAGCCCGCGCCCGGCGAAACGGCGCGACGCCGAATGGCTCACTCGATGGGCGAAGTAAGCGCCGACGACGGCGACGTTAAGGCACAACGACGCTACCGCGACAACGGTCAGCCAACGGCCGCGCATCAGTTGCCCCCCGCCATCAGGCTGTACATGTCGACCGTAGACGATTCGACATAGCTGACCGCCTCCTCGGTGCTGCCCGTCGAGGCAGTTTGGGAGGCCTGGGCCAGACCTGAGCCGAAGAATACTCCGGCGCCGATGGAGACGGCGACAACGAGCGCGGCAGCCAGCGACCCCGCCAGGCGGGCGAATCCGTGCGGCGCGGCACTGCGCCGCCGGCGGACTTCGGCCATTACCCGCGTGACGAGATAGGGCGACACTTCGGGCGTCCCGACCTGCTCGAGCAGGCCCATGTCCGCCTCGAGCGCCGCGAGCTCACTGCGGCAGGCCGGGCAGGAGCCGAGATGGGTAGTGATTCTCCCGGACATCCTGCCCGACAGCTCTTCGTCAAGGAAGGGAGGCAGAAGCCGTCGTACCTGTCCGCAATTCATCAAAGGGTTAGACACCATATCCTCCTGGTTCCTGCGCGGACCCGGCGATTCGGAATTCGTCATTCGTACTTCGTCTTTCTCAGATCACGCCTTTCGCGCGGTCTTCGGCCAGCGCCTTGCGCACGTTCGCCTTGGCGCGGAACAGCAATGAATCCACGGCCCGTACCGTCTTGCCAAGGGTCTCGGCAATCTCTCGATAGCTCATGTCCTGATAGACCGAAAGCACCAGCGCGGCCCGCTGGTCTTCGGGCAGGCAGTCGAGCGCCTTCCGCACTGCTTCCTCGCGCAGCTTCTTCTGGAACGCCGCTTCGGGCCGCTCGCTGTCGGGCGCGGCCATGGTTTCGCACAATTCCTCGGTCGGCTTTCTCCGCGTGCGGAGGTTGAAGCAGAGGTTGGTGCCGATGCGGTATAGCCAGGTCTTGAAGCTGGAAGCCCCGCGGAATCCTCCGAGCTTTTCCCACGCCTTGACCATCGCTGCCTGGGCCATCTCTTCGGCATCACCGGTATTCCGGCACATCCGGTAAAGATAGGAGAAAAGACCGCGCTGGTGCCGCCGCACAAGTTCCTCAAAAGCGCCGATGTCGCCGGCCTGTGCCTTGCGGACAAGGTCCGAATCGTCGGGAGTCGGGATTTCGGGCTCGGTCAGGATGCTCCCCTCACCCGGTTCGCAAATTCGCGGGCAGCCTGTCTCAGTTCCTCATCGGTCGTCTCTTTCTTGCCGAGGCCGGTGATTACCCTGCCGGTCTGACCAACCGTGGCGTTCTTCTTCGCCAGGTCGGCGCGGATTGCCTCCACCGGACGGTCGATTTCGCCGCCGCCGGTCGAAATCAAGAGGTGCACCCTCTTTCCTTCAAGCCGTGCGTCGCGCAGGAACGTCCGCGCCGGGCAGGCGGGTCTTCCGGCCCAGATTGGCGTACACAGCACGACGGTGTCGAACCCGCCCAGGTCAAGATTCATCGGCCTGATCTTGAACCGGGAGTTGGTAATCGCGCCCCAGCCCATACCGGGATAGCCGCGTCGCCTCGTTTCTTCTATACTGCGGACCTCGGCGCCCAGTTCCTGCGCGAGCGCCGCGGCCACCTTCGCCGTATGGCCGAACCGAGAATAGTAGACTACTGCCGATTTCACCGTGCTCCCTTCAGGTTGAACGTCAGGATATGCACTCTTGCGCTCAAGTCAACTGCCTCGCTCCGACCGTCCGTTTCCCGGCCTTCGCGCCTCCGGCGCATCGGCGCCCCGCTCGGCCAGCCGGAACATGTTGGCAACGACGTCGCCGGGAAAATGAATGGTCCGGTCAAACCGGCCTTTGCGTCCACCGGCACCGACGAGCTTTCGGACGCTCTGCTCAAACTGCGGAAAGTAGGACCACGACAGGCTGAGCGACCGCGCCATCTGGCCGGGCTCGATGCGGAAGATGCGCAGCGGTCGGAGCATTCTCTCCAGGCCGGTCGCCACCTCGCGCGGCGCGGTGGTTTCGGCCAGCACGGCGGTGGCGAAGAACAAGAGCAGAATGCGTGCCGCGAAGATAGCCCCATCCTGAAGGCCGGCGCCTGTCACCCGCAGCGGGCCGAGCCCTGCAAGGACCTTTCCCCAGGGTGAAAAGACAATCGGCATCACGAACGCGACGGCCGCCAGCAGCCAGACCCGCTTCAGCCCGGCGAGCAGCCGACCGGCATCCACTCGCCCCAGCCCGGCGAGGCCGGCAAGCAGCCCGAACACGGCCGCGTAGAGCCACCAGGCGGAGAAGATGACCACGGCCAGACCGAGGACCAGAACGCCGGCAATCTTCAGTTCCGGCCGCAGGCGCGCAAGGAGCGAGTCGCGGACGGTCCCGTCGGATCCGTCCGAGCTCGCCCGAAGCAGAACCGGCAGTACCTCGCCCCCATCCCCACGCTCAAGCGTCCGCACCGCCTGCACCGCAATCAGGCCGGTGAGCGCGCCGGTGGCCACCGCTGCCAGGCAGAGCCAGGGCCAGAGCCAGAGCACACCGCTCGACCGAATGAAGAGCAGGTAGACGAGCACCACCTGGGTCATGATGTGGCTCGCGGCACCGCCGATGCTGATGCCGACCAGGCTGAACGAGAACTGGCCGCGCCCGGAAACCCGATACAAGAGCACCATCACGACCGCGCTGACCACACCCCCGGAGAACGAAAGTACGAAAGTCGGCGTGAGAAAGGTACCCAGCACCATGGAACTCACGAGCGTCCTCAGCACTGCGAGCTGGATTGCGCTGCCCGGGCCGATGTCCACCAGGGCGATGACGGTGATGATGTTGGCGAGGCCGAGACGGACGCCGGGCAGCGGGTGCGGAAAGAGCGACTCTGCAACCTGCAGCACCGACGCGCACGCCACGAGCATCGCCAGGCGAACCACCTTGTCCGGCTCGGGACGTCCGTCGTTCGAGCCTCGGATTCCGGGTTTCACCTCAGTAGCTCTCGGCATCATAGCCCGTCTGCCGCCCCTTGATTTCGATGACAACGCGGTTCGGCACGCAGACGATTGACCGGCCGGGCGTGCGCACCCGACCTGCCTGCATGCATATCCGTCTGGGGCAGTCCGATTCCGCCACCCACACCGCGCCGCCTGCTATCTCAATCTTCATTTCCGGCCGAGCCCGGTCGCCGATTACCACCACCTGCTGCCGGTCGAGCGGGTAGACCCCGAACAATCGTCCGTCGCGGTAGACCCAGGCCTCGGCCCGGCCGCGTTCGGCGCGCGACGCTTTCACCAGCGCCCAGCCGGGCAGCGCTACCAGCGCCGCCGCGAGCAGGATGTCGAGGACGGTGAGTCGGTCGAGTTGTCGGTTCGGCAAGGTTGACAGTCTAGACTGATTCGTGCGCAAAGGCAACCCTCGGCGGCATCGTCGAACACGGCGAGACCCGGGTTCGCCCCGGGTCTCGCGAAGCCAGGCGGTTGGGCCTACTCGATAGTAGTCAGCTTGCTTACTGCTTCGTACCCGCCCGCGGCCATCCGGCAGAACCATGTGCCGCGCCCGACCGGCCGGCCGAGTTCGTCGCGGCAGTCCCAGACAACCTGGTGCATTCCGGACTCCCTCGTGCCACGCTCGAGCACGCGAACCAGTCCACCCGTGGTCGAGTAGATGCGCAGGTCAACCGGCGACGACTGGGCCAGCGAGTAGCAGATGGTCGCCTGCCCGCGCGCCGGGTTCTGACTGCTGCCGAGGAGCACGAACCGGGCGTTGCTCAACGGCCGCTCCTCGATGCCGGCCGGGCCGACATAGACCGACGTCGAGAGCTCGTTGTTGGCGGTTACGAGGTCGGTCTTGAGGGTGGCAACGCTGCATCGCACCGGGAAGGTACCGAGCGCGCCCGGGGTCCAGGTAGGTAACAGGGCGGTGTCGGTCTTGCCCGGCTGCAGCGCGACCCTGACGGTATCGAAGTAGAAATCGCTGATGTAGAACCTTACCCGGGCCATATCCGCGACCGTCCCGAGGTTCTTCACCTCGACAGCGGGCGCGTAGCCGCGGCCCAGCTCGACGGTGTCGAGCGGCACGAGGATTTCGGTTACGGCGATGTCGTCGACGTTGATCGTCAGGTTGGTCGTCGCCACGTCGTTGCTGGCGATATCATCAGTCACGAGCTCGGTCGAGCAGGCAACCGCAATGCTGCCCCGCGTCAGCGCGGTCCATTGCGGGAACTCGACGTACACCGTGGCGCCCGGCTGGTGATTTGTCACCATAATCGCGGTGTCATAGCCGGAGCCGATGCGCATCCGCACCGGGTACGTCTCGACGTTGCTGCGATAGTTGTGCAGCGAGCAGGCCGGTGTGACAACCGTGCCCGAATCCAGCGAACCCGTCGGCGCCATGAGCCGGGCCACGCCCACGTCATGCTGAATCGGGTCCGGCAGGTATGATTCGATGACGTTCTTGACTGCCGCCTCATCGTACCCTTCAGCCCAATACCGGACGATGCCGGCGGTGTCTATCACGTAGTTGGTCGGAGTAGCATAGTTGTGCGCGTAGACCGGCCAGACAGAGTTGTTGTCGCGCAGGTACATGTTGGTATTCTGGCGTGCCCACGTCTTGACTACTTCCATGTCTTCGTTCAGGTTGATGGCGATGGCCTCGAACCCGTGGGACCCGTAGTCGTTATGGAAAACGGACATGCGAGGCAACTCCTCGCGGCAGTATGGTCAGGTCGACGCCCAGAACTGGATCATCACCACCTTCCCGCGCCACTCGGTCAGGTGGTGGTTCACCCCGGCGGTGTCCGGGATGCTGAAATCGGGCGCCGCGTCGCCGACATTGAGGACGGCGAATGCGGCCGACGGAGCCAGCGCCAGCGCCGCTAAAAGGGCCAGACCGGCTTTAAGTCTCATGCTACCTTCTTTGTTGATAGGCTTCTCGCTCAATAATACGCCTCGTTCAAGTCTAGCTCAAGCTGCCAGAGGGTCAAGGCCGCACCCGAGGGGACCTTCGCGGATACGGCATTCGCTTGACAGTGGATTGGCCCAGCCTAGTATTGTCCCATCAGCGCGGCCATAGCTCAGGGGTAGAGCTCCGGCTTCCCAAGCCTCCGGACCGGGTGCTTGGTCAGCCGGTGGCGACACTCGTAGTTGGTCCTGTCTGTTGCGGCCATAGCTCAGGGGTAGAGCTCCGGCTTCCCAAGCCGGTTACACGGGTTCGATTCCCGTTGGCCGCTTCTTATATGCAGAAGACTATGGACACTAGATTCAAGTCCCTGTCATTCGTCATTCGTCGTTCGTCATTCGTCATTTCTTCTTAGCCATGCCCTGGTACGGATTCATTCATCCGGTAGTTGCAGTCGGCAGCATCGCCCTGGGCCTGGTGACGGCGCAGACGAGCCTCTCCAAGGTCAGCGACTGGGACTTCCCGATGCGGCGCCAGCGCAGCCGCACGATATACTTTCTGCTGCTGAGCATCGCCAACTTTGTCATGGGCCTGGTGGTCAACCTTGCCCTGCGTAACATCCACAAAGGCATCGTTCTTCCCGGGCACCTGACGCTCTCCATCATCGTGATGGTCCTCGCCTTCGCGGCCGCGCTCCTGACTTTCACCCGCAGCCAACCCGGCCAGACGCCTCCGCACATGCGCTGGCATGCGACGTTCATGGTCGCCGCCGTCGCCCTCATCCTCACGATGGGATTCCTAACCGGGCTGAAGCTGCTCGGCTCCTGAGCCCCACCCGCACTCCGCTCCTCGCCGACCGCCGACGCCGGGCCCTGCTAATCTACGCTATCCTGGAGCGCGCCTGGCCGGGAATGGCCGCGCCGGTGAAGCTGATGCCGCAGCGCAACCCCTTCCGG
Organism: uncultured bacterium; assembly: GCA_964485845.1. GTDB lineage: Bacteria > Hydrothermota > Tepidihabitantia > Tepidihabitantales > Tepidihabitantaceae > UBA2258. Next base: position 16,778 of record CAZAKP010000034.1, read on the forward strand.
GTTCTCGTCGCGGCCGTGCTTTCTACTCGCACGCAGGACCCGGTCACCGCTGCCGCCTCAGGCCGTCTCTTTCAGGCGGCGGCCGACCCGCGCGATTTGTCCCGGCTGAGCCCCGCCCGGATTCAAAGGCTCATATTCCCGGTCGGCTTCTATCGCACCAAGGCGAAGCTCTTGCCGAAGCTCGCCCGAATGTTACTGGAACGTTGGGGAGGCAGAGTGCCGCGAACCATGGCGGAGCTGCTGGAATTGCCCGGCGTAGGCCGCAAGGTTGCGAGCATCGTGCTAAGCCAGGCATTCGGCCTGCCGGCAATCGCGGTCGATACGCACGTCCAGCGAGTCTCGAACCGCCTTGACCTGGTGCGTACATCCCGGACCATCGACACGGAAACCGGGCTGATGGAAATTCTGCCCCGTCAAATGTGGAAAGACTGGAACCGGATGATAGTGGCGCTCGGGCAGACCATCTGTCGCCCGCGAATGCCGCTCTGCTCTACCTGCCCGCTCAGCCGGCTCTGCCCAAGGCGCGGCGTTTCAGGCAGTCGCTGAGTACTACGCGGTATGCCGGACGATAGGCCCGGGCGTATGCGGACGAGTGATGAAACGCGGGATAGCCTGATTGCTCGGCCTGGACCGCTATCCGCTCGAGTTCAGTGGCATCTCCGGGCAGCCTGCTTCGGCACCACCTGACCGCGGCCGCAAGCCTTCGCTTCATCAGCCTCGGGTCGCCCTCGACCCGCCGCGCGCTCTCCGCCATCGCCTCGACCAACCATCCCGTATCTTGCGTCTTGCACCTTGCACCTTGAATCCTGCATCGGTTCTCTACCAGCGGCCGGAGATTCACCCGCACCAGCCTGTTCTCCGGATCGAGCGGTTCCAGAACCGGCCCGGGCAGTCGTCTTTCGCCCTTCGGGACTCGGACTCGCAGCGCCACCATCTCCTTTTGGAGCATTCTCCGAGCAGTGGCCGCGCTGCTGATGATGTGCCCCGGGCCAAACACTCCCTGGTAGATGAGCTTGTAGATATCCCGGGACCTGAGCAGCGGGTAGTGCCGCCGATGCCAGTCGAGGACCGCGGACAGGGAAGAACGGGGCCGGTGATTCAGGACGGAAGATTCAGGCGGCCGGACGGTCGTAGTTGTACTCGTGCCTGGGCCGCGGCCCGATGAGGTCGACCAGTTCGAATCCGAACCCCATCGCCGCGCCCAACTCCAGACCGACGAGCGCCTGGCGGAGCAGCAGTCTCCCCTGGATATCGACGTGCGACCGGACGAGCCACAGAAGCATCATCAGCGCGTACCCTGCCGCGAGTATGACCCCCATCACGACGAAGCGGCCGACCTTAAGGCGGCTACTCAAAGCCTTCTGCGCGTAAGCCCCGGTGATCAGGGCGAATCCGACCGGGATGGCGAAAATGGCCGCGGCCCCGAGTGATGCCACGCGGCTCCTTGGCGGCATCATCGCCACCTGTGTCAGGAACAGCAGGACGACCATGAGGATTGCGAGCCCGGCGCCGCGCATCTGGACCGTCGCGTAGATGATTGCGCCGGTCAGCCCGACCATCAGGAAGGGCAGCATCGGCTGAGGGAAATGAAGGAAACGCCCGCGGAATGTGAGACTGCCGACCACGATGACGGCAATCAGGCCAATGACGACGTAGGCGAGGGTGAAGAGGCTCTCGCGGGCGGCTTTGCTCACGGTGCTATTGTCCAACTGACACGACTGAAGTCAAGGCCGGCAAGGCATGCGAGATCGCCTGTCAGGAAAGCGGCTTGCTTCGTCATTCGTCCTTCGGACTGCGTCCTTTCCGGTCGAGTATCTCCTCGACCACGGAGAAAGGTACCGCCTCGTAGTGCTCGAAGTGCATCGTGAAGGTCGCCCGGCCCTGGCTCTGGTTGCGCAGGTCGGTTGCGTAGCCGAACATCGTCGCGAGCGGCACCAAGGCCTTGATGACCTTGGCGTTGCCCTGCTGGTCCATGCCCGAAATCAGGCCGCGCCGGTTGCAGAGCGAACCCATGATTGCGCCGGCCGAGTCTTCCGGCGTTACGACGTTCACGCTCATCAGCGGCTCGAGCAACTGGGGACTGCATCTCATGAACGCCTTGCGAAAAGCCCGTGAAGCGCAGGTACGGAACGCGAGGTCGTTCGAGTCCACCTCGTGATACGAACCGTCGAGCAGCGTGACGCGCATGTCGACCACCGGGAACCCGGCGTAAACGCCCTTCTTCATCACGTCAACCACGCCGCGCTCCACCGCGGGGATGTACTCTTTGGGCACGCGCCCGCTCACCACCTTGTTGACGAACTCGAACCCCTCGCCCGCCTTGAGCGGTTCGAGCTTCATCACCACGTGCGCGTACTGGCCGCGGCCGCCGGTCTGCTTCACGTACTTCTCGTTGATCTCGGTGTGCCCGGTGACCGTCTCGCGGTAGGCGACCTGCGGCGCCCCGGTCTTCGCCTCGACCCCGAACTCGCGCCGCAGCCGGTCCACTATGATCTCGAGGTGCAGCTCACCCATCCCTGAAATCACGGTCTCCTCGGTCTCGGGGTCCGCGGTCACGACAAAGGTCGGGTCCTCCTCGGCGAGTCGGCCGAGGCCGTGGGCGAGCTTCTCACGGTCGTTCCGGTCCGCCGTGGAGACAGCAATCGAGAGAACCGGTGCCGGGAATTCGATTGCCTGCAGCACGATCGGCGCCTCCCTGACGCAGATCGTATCGCCGGTCACGGTGTCGGACAGCCCGACCACCGCGCCAATTTCGCCGGAATAGAGCGCTTCAACCTGCCCCTGCCGGTTGGCGTGCATCCGGAGCAGGCGACCGATGCGCTGGTCCTTCTCCTGGGTGGAGTTATAGACGTAGCTTCCCGCCTTCAGCGTGCCGGAATATACCCGGCAGTAGACGAGCTTGCCGACGTGCTTGTCCGCAACGACCTTGAACGCGAGCGCGGCCAGCCGGCCCTCGTCCCAGGGCACCCGCAGGACCTCTTCGCCGGCCGGGTGCGTGCCGATGGTCGGAAGCAGGTCAACCGGGCTCGGCAGATACGAAACCACCGCATCGAGCAGGCGCTGAATGCCCTTGTTCTTGAAGGCACTGCCACAGATGACCGGGCAGACAAGGTGCTTCAGTGTCGCCTCGCGGATGGCCAAAGAAAGCTCGTGGTTACCGATCGGCTGGTCGTTCATGAATTTCTCCAGCAGCTTGTCGTCCACCTCGCTCACCTTCTCAAGCAGGTTCTGCTTCCACTTGCGCTCGACCTCGCGCATCGCGTCGGGAATCGGCTCCTCGCGCCATGTCATGCCCTGGTCGGTCTCGTCGTAATAGACCGCGACGTCGTCAACCAGGTCGATGATGCCGGCGAAATTCTCCTCCGCGCCGATGGGAATCGTCACCGGCACGGCGTTGGCACCAAGCGCATTCTGGATCTGCTCGACCACGCTGTAGAAATCTGCGCCGGCCCGGTCCATCTTGTTCACAAAGGCGATGCGCGGCACTGAGTACTTCTCGGCCTGGCGCCACACCGTCTCCGACTGCGGCTCCACCCCGCCGACCGCGCAGAAAAGCCCGATGACCCCGTCGAGCACCCGGAGGCTTCGCTCTACCTCAACCGTAAAGTCCACGTGGCCGGGCGTGTCGATGAGGTTTATCTGGTGGTCACGCCAGACCGTGGTCGTGGCTGCGCTGGTGATGGTGATACCGCGCTCCCGCTCCTGCTCCATCCAGTCGAGCTGCGCCTCGCCGTCGTGCACCTCTCCGAGCTTGTGCGACTTACCCGTGTAGAACAGGATACGCTCGGAAACGGTCGTCTTGCCCGCGTCAATGTGGGCCATGATTCCGATGTTGCGGACCTTCTCGATTGGATGCTCTCGTGCCATTAGGGCAAGGATTCTAGCTGCTCTTAGTCCAAAGTCCAGAAACGCTTGACGCCGTCGGGAAACACGGACAAGTCAGAAGCAGTCCAGCCGAAGGCACTCGCCGGCCTTCGATCCGACGCACCGCGGAAAAGACGGTCGGAATCGCCCCGCAGGCATCTCGGTAAGTCGCCCCGGATACCTCGACGCAAACCGCGCCAGAGGTTATCCTCAAAACGGTGTTGCAGGTCGGCCCGGAAATAAACCTGACAGTCCTCGCGGCTGTCCACTGGAGAGTCAAGACCCGAACTCCGGTGCGCGTGACCGCAGGAACCCGTCCGCGAGCCGTGAGGATTGTGCCCCCGCGAGACCCCTTCCGGGTCACATCGCGAACCGTCCCGGGAACGGTTTCCAGGGCGATTCCCAGAGCCTCGTTTTCTGCTTATCTACTGGCTTAAGATACTCTAAAGATGAATCTTAGACGCGGGTGGACAGAAAATGGGTAGCGT
>CAZAKP010000035.1:0-20836 GCA_964485845.1 uncultured bacterium
GTAGGCGAAATTCCCGGCAACCGCAACACCACGGGCACTGCCCGGCGTGTCACAGTGCCCAAGCAGCCGGCAGTTGAGCGAGTCCTGTGCCGGCGCGATGCCGGCCAGCAGCAGGCTCAGACAGAATGCCGATAGTAGTGTTCTCACGGTTACCCCCTAATTCACAATGATGGTCCTACCGACGAATGATGACGGATGGTAGACAGCATTCAGCATGCAGCATGCCCGAAGCGCGCCGGATTCACGTTTTCCTCGCGAACATGCTAGTCCGGACTTCTGACTTGTCAAATCGCTTCTGGCCGGCGCGAATGGACGACGCGCCGCGCGGGAGGCGTCGGCGGTCGGCCCCTGACGGACTCGAAGGTCCTGAGCTACTCGGCGATGACCAGTTTCCTGGTGGTCCCGGCTCCGCCTGCCGAAGGCCGCAGGAAGTAGACGCCCGGGCTCAGCCCGCTCACATCGTTCGCGCCGGGATGGAGGTTAAGGACCATCCGGCCGGCCGCGTCAAGCAGTTGGGGCTTGAGACACAATCCCGATTCCCCGAGCGGAATCGGGTCATGTCCCGCGCCCCGCGGCAGTAACAGAACACCATGCACGATCGAAGCCGCCAGCTCGGAGCTTAGGGCTTGCGGCTTGGGGCCATCCGCCACGCCGTCGTAATCCGTCGGGACGAACTGGCACATGACCGGGTTGAAGGTGGCCGGTCCCTCGCCCTGCACGAAGAAACCGGCAACGCTGTCCTTCAGGTACAGCACGCAGACAGTATCATAGGGGTCGCCGGGAAGAGCCCGGTCCATGATACAGGGAAAGCGGTGTGATGAGCTGTTCTTCTCGGTTAGCTGAGAGCCGGCCCCCCACAAGGCACCGTTATCATCCGAACCGCTAGCCCAAACGCCAGCCCTGAGCCGCCCGGCCTGTGGCTCGACGTTCGACGAGTCAAACTGCTCCCACGCAACGTACAGGTCGCCGTCGTCACCTTCGCCTATGCTCGGGCGGTCAGCATAGATGGCGTCGTACCCGACACTGCCCTGCATGTTCTCGGGCCGGCACCCCGCGTGGTGGATTCTGGCCCAGTGCGGCTGATTGTCCGGAGACCAGTGCCAGATTTCCGCGGGATTGACGTAGGCCGTGTCGTGGACCTCTGGATAGACTGCGGCGGTGATGTGCAATCTGCCCTGCGAATCGAAGAACACGAACAGCCCGTGCATGCTGAACCGCGTGATCGTATCCCCGCCAAAAGCCGGCGGCGCGTCGAGCAGCATGCGACTGCTCCAGGTATCACCGCAATTGTCCGACACCATGTAGAACGCGTCCGTGTCGCCGACCCAGGTCGCGCAGACCGACGGACCCGTCCTGCTCGCGGCAAGCGCGTAGGAGGGAAAAGCGAGCGAATCCAGAACGCGGACCGAGTCCCAACCGCTCGACCCGGTCACGTGCGAATAGGACACGCCAGTCCCGGATGACATCGCCACGTGAAGGACGCTGTCGTCGCCAAAGGCGATATCCGGCCAGTAGTAGCCAGAAGGTCCATTGGAATAGTCAAAGATGCCTGCTCCCGGAGCCGCGTCCCAGGCGAGCGCCAGCCCCGAGTCGTCGTGAGCACCCACGACGGCTCTGCCGCTTGTGTCGGCCGCAAGCACGCCGTGTCCCGTCCGATGGCCGAACACATTCACGCCGCTCTGCATGTAGTCGACATCGAGCCAGTTCCATGCCCAGGTGGAGTGATCGTAGAAATTGTAGCGTGTGTTCCGGTCAGGGAAGTTCGTGCCCGCAGTGGACGCTGAGTACGTCCACACGGCGTGGATGCCGTATCGCGGTGAGTTGACGAGTGACCGGTGGACGTTTGCCGTGGCCCAGCAGTCATAGGTGGTGCCGCCGATGGTGTCCAGGCGGCCGATGTAGGATTGAGCGGTGGCGATTGCGACCGCCGCGGCCAGAATCGCGAGCTGTTTCATCTTTCCTCCCTTATGCCTCTGATCCCAAACGAACTAGCGACATCTCAGTGCGAAGACTCCTCCTGTTGCTCCGAATACTGCAAGCCACCTGAACCAGAGAAAGGAGGCTGTCATTCGACACTCGTCATTCGGCACTCGACAATTCCTTTGTGACGTCCTTACCCTGCTGCCACAGGTTGTCAAAGCTGAGGCGCATCGACTCAACCAGGCTGGGGTGGGCAAACACGAAGACCGTCACTCCGCCGCGCTCCTCGGCCAGCGAGAAGAGCGCGGCCCGCCCATCGAAGACCATCATGTCCATGGGGACTGAAGGAATCACCCGAGCCTCCTCCCCTCTCGCCGTGAGCTGCCGCAGGGCCTGCCTGACCTCGGGATGCTCCAGGGCAGCCTGTTCGTACAGACATCGCACGTGAATCCCTCGTTCTAGCATCGCGGTCTCAGCCTTGACCGCGCCCGCGATCGACTTCGCGGTCTGCTCCTGCACATACCTTAGAGAAATAAGCAGCTCTTTGGCTGTGGCGGCAGTGAGTTCGTCAATCGAGTGCCGGATTTGCCGACCTCTCAGGACCTGCACGAAGCTCGGCGGCACGCTCCCGGGCGCCAACTGATGATGCTCCTCATTCAGCGTGCGAATGCCTTCCGCCTTCGCCTTCAGGAGTTCCTCTTCACGGCGGAGAGCGCTTCGAAAAGCGGTGGTGGGCGCGACCGCGGAATAGAAGGTCACCTTGCCGCGGATTTCCTGGCAAAGCCCTTTCTCGAGCAACGCGCCGAGCGCAACGTATATCTGAGGCCTCGGCACGGCAACTACCCGCGCAAGGTCCTGCACTTTCGCCTTGTCCACCTTGAGCAGCGCCCGGTACACCTCAGCCTCGTAGGTTGAGAGCCCGAGCGACCGGAGTAGTTCCAACGAATCCACTACCCAAGAATAGCCGCCACATCCCATCTTGTCAATAGATTCTCTACTGACATGTCTGATGGTGCGTTATTACATTACGATTGCGTGACTTAACGGCTAGCACTTGCGCCTTTGCTGACCTTGGTTGGCGAGCACATAACAACAAGGGGTAGGCTCGGCTTCCTCCCCATCGGCCGCAGCTACTGCCCTGCCTTCGACAATCGTGAGCAACCCGACTCGCCATCGGAGACTGAACCCCGATTTGACTTGGCCGAACTTGATTCTAGACTTACAGCGATGGAAAGACCCAGGAAAGGAACCCCGCCCAAAGCGATAACTGTCTAACTTCTATGCTGTCAGGTTATTTCGACCACGCTGCTGCCGCCCCCCTGCTCCCCGAAGCGCGGGAGGCGATGCAGCCTTTCCTGGGCGAGGATTTCGGCAACCCGGCCAGCCTGCACCGTTTTGGGGTCAGGCCGCGGGCGGCCGTTGACGATGCGCGGGCGCAGGTTGCGGCGCTCATCAATTCCCGGCCGGACGACATCGTTTTCACCGCCTCAGCTTCCGAGTCGAACAACCTGGCAATCAAGGGCTTTGCCCAGTCGCGGAGCGACAAGGGCAGGCACATCGTCGCCTCCGCGATTGAGCATGTGTCGGTGCTGGAGCCGCTGAAGTCGCTGGGCGTGCGCGGATTCGACGTCACCCTGGTGCCGGTTGACCCGGACGGAGTGGTTCATCCCGACAAGCTGGCAGCCGCGATCAAGACCGATACGGTCCTCGTGTCGGTGATGCACGCCAACTACGAGGTCGGCACCATTCAGAACATCAAGGAACTTGCCGCGCTTGCGCGCCGCTACCGCGTGCCTTTCCACTCCGATGGGACTGCCGCGGTCGGGCGGATACCGGTCGATGTCACCGACCTGGGCGTTGATGCATACTCGTTCCCGGCGATGTCGGTCTACGGCCCGAAGGGCGCGGCCGCCCTGTATCTGAAGCGCGGAACGCGGATCCAGCCGCTCATCGAGGGCGGGTTCCAGGAAAAGAACCGGCGCGCCGGCACCGAAGACATTGCCGCCATCGCCGGTTTCGGCGCCGCCGCGGCAGTCACCAGAGCAAAGTTACCGGAGTGGTCAGCCGCGATGACCGGGTTGTCCCAGCGTATCTTCGCGGAGCTGCCGAAGAAGCTCGAACATGTCACATTCACCGGTCCGGTCCCGTCCGGCGTGCGGCCGGAAGCCATGAAGGAGCCGGCCGCGGCCCGCGCGAAGCGCCTCCCCGGCCATGTCAGCGTAGTGGTCGAGTTTGTCGAGGGCGAGGCGATGCTGCTCTTCCTGGATGACGAGGGTATCGCCGCAGCATCGGGCTCGTCGTGCTCGGCCAAGACACTGAAGGCATCGCACGTGCTGCTGGCTATGGGACTGCCGCACACCAAAGCCCAGTCTTCGCTGGTGCTGACGATGGGCAAGGACACGACCGACGCGGACGTCACCCTTTTCCTCGACAAGCTGCCGCCAATCGCCGCCCGCCTGAGAGAAATCTCCCCGCTGTACGCAAAGTTCAAGAAGGGCGAAGACCCTTACGCGATGAAACCGGGCGAGACCTGCGAGGACGAGCACGAATAGGACCAATAGGAACTATAAGACCTATAGGAGACTGGATGTATTCTGAGAAGGTAATGGAGCACTTCCGTAACCCGCGGAACGTGGGCGAAATCGACAACCCGGATGGTGTCGGTGAGGTCGGCAATCCGGTCTGCGGCGACATGATGACGTTCTACGTCAAGATCGACAACGGCATTCTGACCGACGTGAAGTTCAAGACCTTCGGCTGCGGAGCGGCCATCGCCGTATCCTCGATGGTCAGCGAGATGGCCAAGGGCAAGACCGTTGAGGAAGCGATGAAGATATCCAACGCCGACGTGGCCAAGGAGCTGGGCGGGCTGCCGCCGAACAAGCTGCACTGCTCGAACCTCGGCGCGGACGCTCTCCACAAGGCGATTGAGAATTACCTGGCGAAGAAACCCGGTGAAGAAAAGAAGGGCTGCCGCTGCCCCTATTGCGACGCCCCGGTCGAAGGCAGCAAAATCTGCGCACCCTGCCAGACCCAGGGCCGCAGATAGCCGGAAAGGAGCAGTTGTGAAGTTTACTCAGGTTCCGGGCCGGAATGCCAAGCACCGCGTGACCCTCTACGCACTCTCGACCTGCGGCTGGTGCCGCAAGACCAAGGAGCTGCTCGAAGCGAATCAGATTCAGTATGAATACATCGACGTGGACCGGTGCGAGGGCGACGAACGTACCGAGGCCTCGGCCAGGGTCCGCGAGCTGAACCCGCGGGGGTCGTTCCCCACGATTCGAATCGACGGCGAAGTCGTAACCGGATTCGACGAGGACCGCATCCGCGAGCTGCTCGAGCTATGAGCACTGAGGAACGGTTCTCCGACGACGTGCTCAAGACCTACGAGCGCCTGACGAAGGAGGCCGAGGAAGGCGGATATCGCCTCAACCCGGACAAAGACTTCACCCTTCGGCTCATTCAGGGTCTGCTTGAAAACGAGAAGCGCTACGGGTACTGGTGCTGCCCCTGCCGCCTCGCCTTCGGCGAAAAGGCCAAGGACCTCGACGTCATCTGCCCGTGTTACTACCGCGACTCCGACCTGGAGGAGTTCGGCGCGTGCTATTGCGCGCTGTACGTATCGGACGAATGGGTCGAGGGCAAGAAGAAGCACGGCTCGATACCTGAACGCCGGCCCGCGAAGTTCATGCGGGAAGGCTATTCAGAGTCTCCGGCCCCTTCCTCATCACCCTCTCCCGCCTCCCTTCCTCTCCCGGTCTGGCGCTGCAAGGTCTGTGGCTACCTGTGCGCCCGGCCCGAGCCGCCGGGCAAGTGTCCGGTCTGCAAGGCCGGCAAAGAGCGGTTCGAACGATTCATGTAGGAGGTCCAGATGATTGTCGAAGTCAGCGTAGTGCCAGTCGGTACCGGCGAAACGAGTGTGAGTTCGTACGTCCGGACAGCGGTCAAGGTCATCGAGGAAACCGACCTTGAGTACGAAATCAACTCCATGGGCACCTGCATCCAGGGTGAGTGGGACGAAATCTTCTCCACGCTCAAGGCAGTGCACGACGAACTGGCGAAGATGGGCTGCAACCGCATCGTCACCACCGTGAAGATTGACGACCGGCGCGACAAGTTCGGCACCATGGGTGCCAAGATTGCCGCCATCGAAGACGAGCTGTAGCCGGTTTCAGCATCTGACAATCGGGGCGCGGATTCCGCGCCCCGACGTTTTTCCTGCCGAACCGGATGGCTCAGTCCGGACTCTGCTCTGCCTCGCTCACTGCGTACTGCTGGGCGAGCTGAAGCTGCATCGCCCGCAGCCGCGACGCTATGGTCTGGGCCACCATCTTCATAATGACGTGTCCAAGCCGAGGGTCGCCGTCGAACGCCGCGTTCAGCTTCTCAACGTCGAATTCAAGAAAGGTGCTGTTCGTCATCGCCCGGCTGCCGGCGGTATAGTGCGGGTTGCCGACCAGGCCGGAGTAGGCAAACATCTGGCCCGGGCCTACCGATGTCACCATGTAGTTCTTCTTGGTGACGCCGAAGTCGAGTTCCAGCACGACCCCGAGCCGCCCGCTCACCAGGATGTAGAACTTACCTGCCGGCTCGCCCTGCACATCGACCATGCTGCCGGCCTTCACGTCGCCGACCCTGGCCAGCCTCGCGAGAAGGTCAAAGCCGGCGTCGGGCAGTTGCTCGAACTCGGGTATGGTCTTCAGGAAAGCCTTAACGTCCATCGTTATCTCCGTTTCGGTTAGCGTACTCCCTGCTAAGGTAGCGCCGCCGGCACCTGGAGTCAAGCCGGGTCGGAGACTTGACCGGGCCGCCGACACGCCTATTATCTTAATGCTGTGACTCGACTCATCTGGGTCATTATCTTCGTTGTGCTGGTCGGTGCGCTCTTGCTCATAACATTGAAGAGCCTGCCCGGCACCCGCGTCAGCCGGCAACTGGCTGAGATCCAGCAGGCACACGACGTCCTTGCCCGGCGGTTCCCGGACAGCCGGTTCCGGATTCAGTTCTCGGCTCCCGACTCCAACATCCGCAACCTGGTGGTCACGATTCAGCCGGCCCGAACCGATTCCGCATCGGTTGCGACTCAGCTCGACTCAGCCGAGTCGATAGTCCGTCGAACGGTTGACCTCTCCCGCTACGATTCGCTGGTGGTGGCGGTCTTCGACCGCGTCTATCGGGCCGTGCCGGTCCGTTAGCGGACCACAGCCAGACGTACGCGAGGCAGTTGTTCCGGAAACCTAGAACTGCTCGTTTATCGAGACATCGAGGACCCGGTTGAGCCGGGTCGCGGACTTGTACCCGAAGATGTCCCTTAGTCCCAGCACCATCCTGACCTTCTCGACAATGGTCACTCCAACACCGAAGTTGACGTAACCGGGGCGCAGGTCGCGGTTCGCGATGTGGTCGTTGAGCGCTGGGTCGTACTCGAGCATCAGCTCGACACTGCCGGGCAGCAGCGTGTTGAGCGCCAGAAAGCCGTCGAACCCGTCCCAGTAATTCAGGCCGAGCTGGCAGTGCGTGCGGATTACGTCAAACGTCTTGCCGGCACACAGGTATGCACCCTTCTCCCGCACTTGGTACACCTGCAGACTGCAGTCATCGTAGCCCTGGCTCTCGAATCCGAGCAGCAGGTTCGGCGTGTAGCCCTGCTCCTGCAGAATGGCGATTCGCGCCTGGAAGTCCGGACGGTTCCGGTCAAAGAACTTCGGCCGGCCGGCGCCAAGAACGTGGTTCCCGCCGTATGACATTCCGAGCGTCACCCGGTTCCACAGCCCGAAGCCGAACCGCATCATGATGCCGCCCTCGCCCCAGAGCCGGCCGCTGATGTAATACTCGGCGTGGGCGAGAGAAATCGGCACCGGCTCGTCGATGTTGTAGAGGATGGCGGATGCCGGCACGATGGCGGCGAGAACCAAAAGGACGATTCTCATGTGCGTTCAGAATAGGTCAATCAACGCCTGCTGTCAAGTATGGTCCGGCGTCAGGAACTGCCGGACCTGCCCGGCGAGGAAAGCCGCGACGTCGGTAACCGGGAACGGCCAGGCGTAGACGATTCTCCGCCCCGGATGCCGCTCTCGCGCCCGGCAGATTGCCGAAGGGATGTCCCGTTCCGAGTGCTCGCCGCCCTGGGTCATCATCGGCGTAGCGACCAGCACCGAGTCGGCCTCGGACGCGACCGCCCGGTCGAGAGTCTCGTCCAGGTCGGGCGCGCAGAACTCGTTGAACCCGACGAAAACCTCGCAGCCGGCGGCACTGCCAAGCGCCCGGCCCAGCTCGAGCGAGGCCGCGTGATAAGGGTCGTTGTCCTCGGTGCGCGGCCAGAACCTGAGCCTGGTCTCCAGTTCTTCGTAGCGCTCACAGCCGGGTTTGTCGATCCTTTCCGCGTGCTCAAGTCGTGCGTGGATAGCGAGGAACTCCTCCAGTTCCGGCCGCGGAAAGTCGGCCGGCGGGACGCCGTGCATAGCCAGCACTATGACCATCCGCTTCTTCATCAGGGCCTCCTCAACAAGTGCCCGGCCTTCAGGACCCCGATGCCCGTCCCGCGCCGGCTTCGTGCCAAATTACCTCGTCCCGGCAGAGCACGTCGGGTGTCCGGCACGGACGGCTCGCGAAACGGGCGGCTGTCGCTCATCTACATAGAATCGCCGCTGAACCGGTGATGTCAAGCCGGGCAGGCTGGATTCAGCAACCGATATTGACGCCCCTCTGTCAGCCTGTAGACTGGCTGCGGCAATGAAGAAACTCTTTCCCTGTCTCATAATTGCAGGACTGGCGGTGGCCCTGGTCGTATCGCTCTGGACCAACCGGGCCGTCCGTCTCCGCAGCCCGATTGTCGGCACAATCGTACCCGCGTCCGTGACCGATGACGTCTCGGCCTCGCGCACCAACGCGATTGTACTCGCTGCCCGCAAGGTCAGCCCGGCAGTGGTATCCGTCGTGGTGACCCAGACGCGCGTCGTGACCTATGACCCATTCGGTGGGCTGGGTCTGGACGAGTTCTTCCGCGACTTCGCCCCCCGCCGGGCTTTCCGCCAGGAGGTGAAGTCGATGGGTTCCGGCGTCATCATCTCGCCCGACGGCGACGTCGTGACCAACGCCCACGTCGTGCTCAACGCGACCCAGATGAAAGTCACCCTGCCCGACAACCGCGAATTCCCCGCCGAACTCGAGGCGATTGACGAGACACAGGACCTGGCGCTGCTCAAGCTGAAGGCCAGTGACCTGCCGGCCGCCACGCTGGGCAACTCCGGCGACCTGATGATCGGCGAGTGGTCGATTGCCGTCGGCAACCCGTTCGGTTTCATGATTGAGGACGTGCAGCCCACTGTAACGGTCGGCGTGATATCGGCCCTGCACCGCGACATCAAGTCGAGCGGCGGCGGCCAGGTCTACGCCGACATGATCCAGACCGACGCCGCCATCAACCCGGGCAACTCCGGCGGGGCGCTGGTCAACGCGGCCGGCGAGGTCATCGGCATCAACACGTTTATCTTCAGTCACTCCGGCGGCTCCGAGGGCATCGGTTTCGCCCGGCCCATCAATGACGTCAAGCAGTTTGTCTAGGAGGCCCGCAGCTCCCGAGGCTCGGCCCGCTACGAGCGCACCAAGACCGGGCTCGGAGCCACGGTCGCGGACATCAACCCGACACTGCAGGGCAGCTTCGGGCTCGGCTACCGGCGCGGCGTAGTCGTGGTCGACGTCGGCGGCGGCAGCATCGGCGAGACCATCGGCATGGCGCCCGGCGACGTGATTCTCATGGCCCAGGGCAAGACAGTCAGCTCGGCGGCGGCATTCGCCCGTCTCTACGAGCGCCTCGCCGGGACCATCGACATTGTGATTGACCGCGGAGGGGAGCAAATCAGACTGCTCTACAGGCTAAGATGACAACACGCTACGATACTCCGGAAATGGCAGCGCTCTGGAACGAGGAAGCGAAGTTCCGCTCGTGGCTGCTGGTGGAGAAGACGGTCGCATCGGTACAGGCCGAACTCGGCATCATACCGAAGCCGGCTGCCCGTGCTATCCAGCGCGCCTCGTTCAAGGTCAGCGAGATCGACGAGTTCGAAAAGGTCACCAATCACGACGTCATCGCGTTCACCCGCAGCGTCGCGAAGTCAATCGGCACGGCCGGCAAGTACGTCCATTACGGTCTTACTTCCTACGACGTCGTCGACACCGCGCTCTCGCTGCGCTGCATCTCGGCGTTCGAGATAGTGCTCGCGGCCCTCGGCGACCTGCGGCTTCAAACGGCCCGCCTGGCGCTGGAACACAAGCGCACGCCGATGATGGGCCGCACCCACGGCATCCACGCCGAGCCGATTACCTTCGGGCTCAAGTGCCTGGGCTGGTTCGAAGAAACCGAGAGGAATATCCGCCGTCTGGCTGCGACCGCCGATGAGCTGCGCCACGGCAAGATATCGGGTGTCGTCGGCGCCTACACCCAGATGGGACCGGACATCGAAGCAAGGGTGCTGTCCCGTCTCAATCTCAAGCCCGAGCCGGTTTCCACTCAGGTAATCCCGCGCGACCGACACGCGCTGATGCTGAATGCACTGGCACTGGCCGCCACCGGACTGGAACGCATTTCCACCGAAATCCGCAACCTCCAGCGAACTGAGATCGGCGAGCTGGGCGAGCCGTTCGCCAAGGGGCAGCGGGGTTCTTCGGCCATGCCGCACAAGAAGAACCCGATAACCTGCGAGCGCATCACGAGCCTTGCTCGCCTGGTCCGCGCCTACGCGCAGGTCGGCATGGACAACGTCTGCCTCTGGCACGAACGCGACCTCTCTAACTCGGCCAACGAGCGTGTCACCATACCGGAGTCGTTCACCCTCACCCACTACATGATCCGCAAGCTGACCGGCGTCCTGTCCGGGCTGGTCGTGAATCCCGACCGGATGCTTGCGAACATCGAATCATCCGGCCAGACCTTCTTCTCACAGGCGGTGATGCTGGAACTCGTTCACGCCGGGATGGACAAAGACCGGGCTTACAAGCTCGTACAGGAACTCGCCTTCACCTGCCAGACCGAAGGCAGCTCGCTACCGGAGCTCTGCGCGGTGAACCCGGAGATATCGAGACTCCTCGACCGGCGCGCAATGAAACGGGCGTTCGACCTGAAGCGGCTGCTCCGCAACGTCGACGCCGTGTACCGCCGCGTCGGCCTGGCTGGGAGCAAGCCCAAAGTCCCAAGTCGAAAGTCCAAAGTCTAGGTGGACTTCTCCCTCACCGAGGACCAGCTCCTCGTCGGCCGGCTCGCCCGCGAGTTCGCCAACCGCGAAGCGGCCGCGACAGTCAAGGAGTGCGACGAGACCGCCTGCTTCAATCGCGACTTCCTGAAGAAGATGGCCTCAGCCGGACTGCTTGGTCTCTCGATTCCGCAGCGATACGGCGGGACCGCAAATGACTACATCGCGCTTGGTCTGGCCTGCGAAGAACTGGAGTATGTCGACACCTCGCTGCGCGTTATCCTATCAGTCCATGTCGGCCTCAACAGCCTGACTCTATTGACCTGGGGCACTGAAGCACAGAAACAGCGCTGGCTCGCCCCGCAGGCGAAAGGCGACAAGGTGGCCACCTTCGCCATCACCGAGCCGGCGGCCGGGAGCGACGTTGCCGGAATCCAGACCCACGCCCGTCGAGATGGAACCGACTACCTGCTCGCCGGCGAGAAGCTGTGGATATCGCTGGCCGATGTCGCCGATCACTTCGCCGTCCTCGCCTGGACCGACTTTGAGAAGAAGCGGGCCCGCGACCACTCGGGCCTCTCCGTGTTTCTCCTCGAACGCGGAATGAAGGGGCTGACCACGGCGACGATTCACGGCAAGCTGGGCGTCCGGGCCGGCAACACTGGCTCGATAGCGCTTGACGAAGTGCGCGTACCCGAGGCGAACCGCTTGGGGCTCGAAGGCGAGGGATTCAAAATCGCCATGTCCGCTCTGGACCAGGGACGCTATACCGTGGCGGCAGGCGCCACCGGTCTTATCCGCGCCTGCCTCGATGCGTCGGTTGATTACGCCCAGACGCGCAACAGCTTCGGTCGACCAATCGCCGAACACCAACTGGTCAAGGAGATGATCGCCGAGATGGCCGGCGACTACGAGACCTGCCGTCTGCTCTGGCTCAAGGCCGGCTGGCTGAAGAATCAGGGAAAGCGCAACACCCGCGAAACCTCGCTCGCCAAGCTGTACGGATGCGCGGCCGCGGAGAAAGCCGCCTCCAATGCAGTCCAGGTCCACGGGGCCTACGGCTACTCAAACGAGTACAATGTCGAGCGTTTCTATCGGAACGCCAAGGGCGCCCAGATCTACGAAGGCACGCGCGAGATTCACAAACTTCTGCAGGCGGACTATGCGCTTGGCCTCCGCCACGACACTCCGCTTCGCTGCACTCTTCCCGCACCCGAATAGAAAGGACAAGAAATGCCGGTTATTTTCCTGAAATCAGGCGGCACCGTCACGTGCACGGCCTATACTCTTAAAGAAGGAATGATCCGAGCAGTTGACGTGAAGTTCAAGGACGTGCCCGGAGTACCCGAAGAGAGGTCGGCGATGAACAATGCCGACGTCTCCCCTGCCAACATTCTCTACATCGTACCCGGCAAACTCCAGTAGCGAACACCCACCACGAATCCCTGATTCCTTGACCCCTTCTGCCCGCGTCCTCGTCCGCAAGGTCAGCGACCTGAGCGTCGCCGTGGCCGAGGCGCTCGACTTTCTTCAGTACGACTTCGCGGGCAAACGCGTCTGGGTCAAACCCAACCTGCTGAGCCCGCACCCGCCGGAGCATGGCGTCACAACCGACCCGGAACTCATCCGGTGGGTGGTCCGTGGGCTCAAGGCGCGCGGTGCCGGCCACGTCTGGGTCGCCGACAATCCGGGCGGCGGACTTCAGCGTAACGTCTCAAGTTACATTGCGCCGACCGGCGTGCCCGACGCGAGCGAAGGATGCTTCCGCGGCATCTCCGAAACGCCGGTTGCCCTGCCCACCAAGTCACGCTTCCTGCGGGAGTTCCGCGTCTCTCACATCGTGACCGAAGCAGACGTCATCCTGAACCTGCCCGTTTTCAAGACCCACGCGCTCACGATCCTCACCGGCGCAATCAAGAACCTCTTCGGCATCATACCCGGCGGCCAGAAGGCCCACCTCCACACGCTGGCGAAGTCCGGCAACGACTTCGGCGAGTTGCTCGTGGACCTGTATCAGGTTGTCCCGGTGCCCGTACTGACAATCATGGATGCGTTACGCGGCATGGATGGCCAGAACGGCCCGAGCGGCGGCCGGGTTCTCAACATCGGCAGGATTCTCGCGTCGAGCAATCCGGTCGCGCTCGATGCGGTAATGGCCGCGATGGCCGGCGCGGAACCCTGCCTCATACCGACTACGCGTATTGCCGCCGAGCGAAGACTGGGCCCGTGCCGCATCAAGGACATCGAGGTTGTGGGTGAGTTCGCGCTCATCGAGGGATTTCGACTGCCGTCGGTCAGGCTGGCCTCCGGTATCACCGGCCTCGCCGCCTCCATCGCCTACCCACTGATTCAGCGCCGGCCGATCGCGGACCGCAAGCTCTGCACATCCTGCCGGCGCTGCGAAGAGAACTGCCCAACTCGAGCCATCACCATGGACCCATTCCCGGTCATCGACCGCGCAAAGTGTATCTACTGCTACTGCTGTGCGGAACTGTGTCCTGAGAAAGCGATGAGTGTCCCGAGCCCGCTGCGCGGGTTCGTTCAGAAAGTCACCGGGCGCTAGCGGCGCGGGCAATCAGGCCAAGCGCCCGCTTGAGCAGTCTCTGGTTCTCCGGCCTGAACGGCCAGACTGAAGCCCCGGACGGATGCGGCAAAGGAATCACCTCTATCTCGCGACTCCCAACTCTGATACTGAACCGCCGTCCTACGACCTCGGCCAGCGGTAGATGCCCGAGGAAGTGCTCGATGGCCAGACTCCCCACAAGAATGAGGACCTCAGGCCGGACGATAGACAGCTCCTCGTCGACGAAGTGGGCGCACCGCTCAAGCTCGGCCCGGCTCGGCTTCAGGTCGCCGTGCCTGCCTTTGCCCGGATAGCACTTGTACACCGCCGTGATGTAGCACTTCGACCTGAACTCCCGCTCCTCGAATCCGGCTTGTCCCAGCCATTCGAACAGCCGGCGTCCGGCCGACCCCACAAACGGCATCCCTCGCTTCACCTCTTCCGTTCCCGGTGCTTGTCCAACCAGCATCCAGTTCTGGCCGGACTCGTACTTCCCGAATACGTGCGGCCCGTTGCGTCCGCAGTCGGAGCAGCGCTTCATTCGCGCCACCAGCCTCCGCATCGCCTCCGCCCGGTTGCCGGTTTCCAGGCTCCTGGGTCTACAGTTTTGGCTCTTGGCCTTTGGCTTTTGGCTTTTGACTTCTGCCCCGCTCATCAGTCCGGTACTTCCAGCTTCTGACCTCGTCGGTCACTGGACCACTAGATCACTGGACCACTCGACCACTATCTCTTCTTCATCCGGCTGCGCCGCGACGCCTTCCACTCTTCGTCGTCGATCTGCTGCCGCACCTGCTTGATCCGGTCACGCAGCTTCGCCGCCTTCTCAAACTCCAGCAGTGCCGCGGCCTGCTCCATCTCCCGCTGCAGTCTGGACAGCAATGCAACCTTATCCTCTTCTTCGGCGCCAAGGTCGCTCGCCTCATCGCCAACCAATTCGCCCTTCGCATCCGCGACGGACGTAGTCAGCCTCACTTGATCAATGGACTTCTGGATTGAGCGCGGCTCGATACCGTGCTCCGTATTGTAGTCGATCTGCTTCTGCCGCCGACGGTCTATCTCCTTGAGCGAGTTCCGGATGGAACGAGTCACATTGTCCGCGTAGAGTATCACCTCGCCGCTGACATTGCGGGCCGCGCGTCCCGCGGTCTGAATGATTGACCGCTCGTCCCGTAGGAACCCTTCTTTATCCGCATCCAGAATCACGACCAGCGACACCTCGGGCAGGTCCAGCCCTTCCCGCAGCAGGTTGATCCCCACCAGCACGTCAAACTCACCGAGACGCAACTGCCGCAGGATTTCCACGCGCTCAATCGCCCCTATCTCCGAGTGCAGGTAACGCACCTTCAGCCCCATCTCGGTCAGGTATTCGGCTAGGTCCTCGGCCATCCGCTTGGTCAGAGTCGTGACCAGCACGCGCTCCTTCAGCTTCACCCGGTTCCTGACTTCGGCGATCAGGTCATCAACCTGTCCCTTGGTCGGTCGAATGGTCATCTTCGGGTCCACCAGCCCGGTCGGTCTGACAATCAGTTCGGCTACATTCCCTTGGCTCACCGTCGCCTCGTATGGTCCCGGAGTTGCTGACGTGAAGACAGCCTGGTTCACGAGCATGTTGAACTCGTCGAACCGCAGCGGCCGATTATCCAGGCACGACGGCAACCTGAAACCGTAGTCCACCAGCGTTTGCTTTCGCACCCGGTCGCCGTTGTACATTCCCTGCACCTGCGGCACAGTCGCGTGCGACTCGTCCATCACCATCAGGTAGTCGGCCGGGAAGTAATCGAGCAACGTGTATGGCCGCTCGCCCGGCTTCTTGCTCAAGAGGTGGCGCGAGTAGTTCTCGATGCCCGGGCAGTAGCCGAACTCTCGCATCATCTCCAAGTCGAACTTCGTGCGAGTCTTGATCCGCTGGGCTTCCAGCAGCTTGCCCTGCGCCTCAAACTCGGCCACCCGCGCAACCAGCTCCTGTTCAATCGTCACTTCGGCTGCCGTTATCTGCTGGTCGGTCGTGATGAACTGCTTGGCCGGGAACATGGTCATGCGGGGCTTACGCTCAATCATGTCACCGGACACGATGTCGAACACCGTAAGCCGGCCAATCTGGCCGCCGTCGAATTCCACCCGCACTCCGTAATCGCGGTGCGAAGGGTGTATGTCCACGACGTCGCCCCGCACACGGAACGTTGAGCGCTTCAGGTCAACGTCATTGCGCGTGTACTGCAGCTTCACTAGCTCTTCCAGCAACTGCTCCCGGTCCATGTCCTTGCCGATCTCGACCGGAATGATGGAGTTCCTGAACTCCCACGGCTCGCCCAGGTTGTAGATGCACGAAACGGAAGCGACGACAATCACATCCCTGCGCTCAACCAGCGCCGATGTGGCCCGCAACCGTAGCCGCTCTATCTCCTCATTGATCGAGGCATCCTTCTCGATATACAGGTCATGCTCGGGCACGTACGCCTCCGGCTGATAGTAATCGTAGTACGACACGAAGTACTCAACCGCATTCTCAGGGAAGAACCCCTTGAACTCACCATAGAGCTGCGCAGCCAGGGTCTTATTGTGGGAAATCACGATAGCCGGCCGGTTCAGCCGCTCGATAACGTTCGCCATCGCGAACGTCTTCCCCGAACCGGTCACGCCCAGCAGCGTCGCATACTTCGCCCCGCCCCTGATGAACTCACACAGCCTGTCGATGGCCTCCGGCTGATCGCCGCTGGGCTTGAATGGCGCGACCAGCTTGAATCTATCGGTCTGTTCAGTCACCCCGAAATTGTAGGGGTAGGCTACGCCGGGTCAAGCCACCGACACGCCGAACCCGAGGCGAGCCGCCAAGGGCGCCAAGAGCGCCCGGTTTGGGACATCAGGCCATTCAGACTTGCACGTGAACCTGCAACCCGCTGGTTGCTGGATCGCGACCGTCGGTCACGTCCGCACTTGACGGCCAGACGAGATTGGCCCGAGGATGCTGGTCCGAATCGCCGGCACGGAGCCCCACGCCCGAAGACCTGCAGACGCCCCCGCGCGGCTGCCAGTCTACAGCTTCCAACGCTGCACAAACGAAACAACGATGGGCGGAGGAACGATGAACGACCCTCGCCGCGTCTATCATCATTTTGGCGAATCCTGGACATTTTCCCTTGCCGGAGCTTGACGGACCGAAGTCGCGTCCTCGGATGTTCTCTAGGGCAGCCGGATTCGGGTCCGGCCGGTGCTAACCGTTATCAGCGCTCCCCGGTTCAGGTCTACCTCGTATCGCTTCAGCACGAGCAGACATATCTCGGCTTGCCGTGAGGCAGCAACGTCTACCAGACGGATGATACCGCAGTGCGCGGCGCCGCGAACCACCGCCAGCTCGCCGAAGTCCTTGTCCAGGGTCACAAGAACCCGTTGCTCAGCGCAGGCCCGACTGATGACTTCCTCGTCCCCAGGGTCCTCGGGCAGGTCACCAATCCACTCCACATCGTGTCCCGCAGATGTCAGCCTGGTCCGGGCTCCACCCCAGACGCAGGCGTCGAGCAGGATTTTCACGCCGTCGTATCGGCCAGCATTGGCTCGATGCGCTCGTGCTCAACCAGACGGTGTGCGTAGGCGATGCAGGCAAGCACATCTTCACGGGCGAGCCAGGGATACCCACTGAGGATGGTTTCAATGGTGTCGCCAGCCGCCAACATGCCGAGCACATGCTCAACCGCCAGACGCCGGCCGCGGATAATCGGTTTGCCCCCGAATATCTTGGGGTTCACAGTAATACGATTCAGCAACTCGTTTTCACTCATGCATGCTCCTAGTCACGTCTCCTGATTATCCGGCAAAAACGGCATCAGTTCAAGCGTACCCGGTCACCCGACCGAGGTTCCAACCCGCCCGTCCGCCAATACGAAATCTGAGAGCCCCTGTGTGATGGGTGGGATCGAGCAACCGCCCGTCACCGTGCTCGCCCGGCTTACTCCCGAACTGCAAACCGCGGCCAACCGCGCCCCGCGCATAAGCTTGGCGCTGAACTGGCTGCCGCCAGCCACGCTGGCCCGCGGCCTTATCGCGTGTGGCGGAATCGACCAGCGTCAGCGCCGGACGAGGACGGAAATAGACAGTTCCCCATGCTCCAGCGGAACCCAGTGTACGGGTGAGCCCGTATAGCTACGCCCTGGTAAGGCCCGCCCGCCGGCAAGGTAGGATCCTTCCGCCTCGTACGTTCCTGACCAGTTGCCGCCTGTGAAGTTCGCCGGCAGTCCGCTAGAGTCGGCCGGAGCCACTGACACATAGAACTCACCTGAGTCGATCAGGATCGGTGTACTTAGTTCGTGGACCACGTCTGGACCGGGCCTGCCGGGAACGGCCTCAAGCAATGGTGATTGATAGAGCAGGGCCTTTCCATCGCTACGGTATATCTTGAAGCGAAAGCTCGAGTCCGGCCACGGTTTTCCCAGCCAGAAACAGAATCGGGAACTGACTTTGGAAATATGAAGAGGGTAGCCAAATCCTGTACGCGCGCTGAACCTGACCGCGCGCTCGGGTCCTGTTGATATCAACCTGCCGGCGTTTCCAGCATAGCCTATCCATAGAGAGTCAGGAGGTGATTTCAGCATAGCCTTGGCAGTATCTGTCTGATCCTTGGTCACCATCACGATCGAGTCCCAGCCCCGATACCCGTTCTCTGTTAGTCCCAGACTATGCAGACCAGCGGCGACTCTTCCGAGCAGACACGGTGTCTTCTTCCCAGTATTGATGCCGTCCAGTGAGACACGGACACCTGATGGAACCGAGCTAACCTGAAGTCTACCCAATGACCCGGACATGACGGCGTTGCCGTTAAGCACAGATATGCTGGTTCCCTGCTGGTTCGCGAGATCTTGTCCTGGGCGGTGTTGTGTGCCAGTGAGTACGAACCACGACCCAGGGCATATGTGCGAAGGACCCTGCTCGTTGCACCGTCAAGAACTACAACCCTATCCGCGCCAACACAGTAGACGCAGTTGTTCTTGGTGTCGTGATAGATTGTCTCGATCCCTTGATACTCGGAGAAGCGTGCGGTCGTGTCATAGGTTGTTGCGTCCAACACTAGCAGGCCCAGTCCACCTCCCAGATACAGCCTATTGTCTCGCCCGTTGTAGCACAAAGCACGCGCGGCCATGTTCCACATCGTGTCTACCGAGTTGGTGGCGCCGTCGATCACGGTTACGTTGTCCAAGAGCCAACTCGCGCAGTAGACCTTGTTGTTGCGCGCATCGCAGCAGATTGACCCAGCATAGTCGACCCGAACAGTCGTGACCCGCGTGTTGGTTCTGCCATCAATTACCGCTACGCCTCCGTCGTGGCCGGAGCAGTAGATGGTGTTGGTGCTTGGATTGCCGCAGATGGCGCTCGGACTCGGCACTGGGACTTCCGCGATCGTGCTGTCGGTGGCCCCATCCGTGACCAAAACTCGGCCTCCGTTCCAGAGACCCTTGAAGGAGTAGACCCGATTGTTCTGTGGGTCGTACCACATGGGCGCGCCCATTTCTAGCTTGGACTTCGCCTTGTCCGTTCTGCCGTCCAGCACCAACACTTGATTCGCCTCTGAGACCTGACAATAGAGCTTGTCGTTCCGCGAATTGTAGCACATACGGCCGGGTATGCGCTCAAGCGCCACTCTCGCCAACACGTGGTCAGTCGCGCCATCCAGCACCATCAGTTCACGGTCAGTAGGTATCGAGCAGTACAGCTTGTTGTCACGCGAGTTGTAGCTGACTACGCCGGGTGAGCGTCCGGTGCGCAAGTCGGCTATCTCACTGCCGGTGGCCACGCTCAGTGCCACAACACCTGAATGGTCGCGGTCACCGGTGATGCAGTAGGCCTCCCCCTTTTGCGTATCGAAGCAGAAGGCCACAGGCTGCTGGGCCAAGCGCGCGCTCGCAGTCAGCTGATTCGACCCTCCGTCAATAATCTCGACTCGCGGACTGCGATCTGGTTCGATTCGGGTCCCGCTGCCGCCCGCCGCAAAGGCCTGGCCGGGCTTGGGCGAAGTGAGAAGGCTCTCAAGAGACGCACCGATGCTGCCGCCCTGAGTCGCGACGAGGACCTTATTGCTTGCCGAATCATACTCGAGTTCGAATGGTCGACCATGCGTTCTCACGGTCGTGAGGACCTCATCAGTCGCGCCATCGATGACAGTCACGGCAGAGTCGCCATAGTCGTGATAAGGCCGCGGGCGCCGTCCAGGTCCGATGCAGTCATCCTCGGCTCGAGGTGCGTGGGCGCCGTTTGAGAGGTAGATCTTGTTGTCGCGCGGGTTGCAGCACATGTCTACGAGGCCGGAATCCGCGGCAATGGTCGTCAGAACAGCGTTGGATGTGCCGTCTATCACAGTCAATGTCTTGGTGCCGTAGTCTGCACAATAGACCTTGTTGTTGGCGGAATTGTAGCAGAGCGTACCCGGTCCGTCTTTCACCGGTATGTTGGCGACCTCCGAGAGGTTGCTGCCTCTCAAAACCGTTACGCGGTTAAGGCCCTGCCAATGGCCGTCTGACTTATTGTAGATCATGTCGTCGTGCGAGTTGTAGCAGAGCGCGGCTGTGCCCATGCCGATGGTGCCCACGATGCTATCGGTTCTAGTATCGATGACGATCGGGCTGTTTTCCCCCCAACGGCCTCCGTAGGCATAGAGATGTTCCCTCCGCGAGTTATAGCAGAGGTTCGGTCGGCTCACCGGCAGCGTCTTGACCACCGTGTCGCTCGCGCCGTCGATAACCGTGAGGAGGCCGCCCACACAATAGACCTTGCCGTTCACCGGGCTGCAGAATATGGCCGAGCAACCTGATTTGGTGGGTATCCGCGCGACCTTCTTGTTTGTGGCACAGTCGATGACTATCACGCAGTTCCCAGCCCCGCCGACGTAGACCTTGTCCGTTACCGGATTGTATGCCGCGCATCGCGAGTACATCAGACCGGAAAGTGAGTCTGGCACGTATATAGTCCACTCAGGCTCAAGGTCGCCAGCCAAAGCGCCTGTAGCCACCACTAGGCACACGGCCAACCCGGCTAGACGCGCGCTCATCTACAACCAGTCTAGATAGTACATGAACGCTGTCAAGCGGACACCAGTAACGCCAGTACGTCAGCCTTCAGTCGAGTTCGCCCTTGCGTTCCGTGTCGGCGAACAGCTCGATGACGGCCTGCTTCATGCGGG
>CAZAKP010000036.1:0-4851 GCA_964485845.1 uncultured bacterium
TGATTATTGACACGGCCCAAGTCATTTTGGATTGCCGAGACCGCTGACGGCCTACGGCCAACAGCTCAAAGCCTTCAGACATAGTGCCGATAGCCGTTCCAGCGCTGGTGAATTCTACAGATGGACGGGAGAAGGAATCGCGCGGTGGAAGGCCAATCAAAGAGGAGGACCGAAGTATGAGCTACACGAGACAGACATTCACAAGAACAGCAGCAGCATTCGTGATCACGCTTCTTGCTTTCTCGACTTCCGTTGCCGGTATCTACAGGCACGATGTGCCGGAGAAGAAGTACCTGCAACTGGGCAGACAGAAGCAGTTCGACTGCGTAGGCCAGCTTGCCAAAGTAGATAGCGCCGGCCGCTTCACTCTTGGAGCGTCGTGCGTTCTGGTCGGCGAGAGGTGCGTCTTGTCTGCTGCCCACTGCTTCATTGACAATGACTTCAGGGCAGACACGCTGGATACGATGATCGATGGGAAGAAAGCTCAGATGATATTCAATTCTCCCATTAACTACAGAGTGACAGACTTCTCCAAGAAGTACGTCGCCTTCGGGAAGCGGAGAATCAAAGTGAAGAGAGGAATCATCTACCCGGCCTATCTGGACTCTTTGACGAAAGGCTCCTGTGACCTTGTGCTTCTGGAACTGGAACAGGCCGTCAAAGGCATCAAGCCGGCGAAGATGAGCTACACCTTTGACGAACTGCATAACGATGTGACCGGCGTGGGCTATGGTGCATCGGGGCGGGCCGACAAACTCGAATCAGTGGACCTGCACAACAAGAAGATTGCCGGCCAGAGTGTCGTGGACAGCCTGGGCGGGCCCGAAGTCGAGGGTCATCAAACGCAGCTATTCTGTGAGTTTGCCGCTCCAAACGACAAGACGGCAATGCACGTTTGCCGGCCGCTGGAGTATATCGTCGCCGGCGGAGACAGCGGCGGCGGCCTGTTCAGGCAGACCGAGGCCGGCTGGGAACTGATAGGCATTTGTTCGGGTGGGGGCGTGAACCTTCCACTACTGCTGAACAGGAGATCTTACTACGGTCAGTCAATGAGCTGGACCAGGGTATCTGCGTTCACAGACTGGATAGCGGAACGAATGAAATGATGGCGGTAGCCGATAGCGGAGGGATGAGGCGTTGGCTTAGAGTGTCTCTGGCAGGTGGGGCGTTCCTTGCCATGGCGCTGGTCGTTCTGGCGCTTCTGGACGTCGCCCCTGCGCTGCCCCTGCTTGTGTTTGTCGTCGGCGCCGTGTCGGTGGTCATAACCGGGCTGGTTCTGTGTATGCTGCTTCTGTTTCGGCTTGTGCGTCTCCGGCATCGGCCTGTATCTGCGCGACCCCTGATTGTGCCTGCGCTCGTCATCGGCGCAGGTGTCCTGGGACTTCTAGCCGGCTATCTCGCCGGACCGGCCCCGGTGCCGGACGCGAGTCTTGTCGCCGCCCATCAACTCGCCTACATGTACAATACGGACCAGCGCGACCGAGTCACACTTCGTCTGTTGAACACTTCCCGCGACGACGCAAGACTCGCCCGAGTCCTGGAACTCCGCCACGCCGAGTCGGGCTGGACACCCGAGGAGATGCTTGATGCGGCAATCGTGCTGCAGCATGGCCACGACTCAAGCCACTATCGCATCGCGCATCAGCTTGCGCAGACCGCGAGCGAGAAGGGAATCAACACGCCGCGGTGGGATCAGCATTCTGCTGACTGGCTGGCCAGAGCCACATACGACCGCTGGATGCTCTCAATCGGAAAGCCCCAGGTCTACGGAACTCAGATGGAGTTCACAACCGGCGGACACGGCAAATGACTATTGGAGCGGGTGGAATTCGTGACCAGCAGTCCGGGGCCAGCCGGCGGGCCACGGTTGACAGCATACCTCCTTTCCGGAGGCGGCGGAGCGAGGGATCGACATCGTTGGTTCGCAGGGGCATTTCCGACGGCCGCCGTCGAGTACCATGCCGGCCGGGGTCCGAGTCTGGCCCACTTGACATGCGCCGCCAGCGGGCTATTCTACACCCACAGGGTGGATGACTCTTCATACTTGGTTACGTCCTGTTTGCGGTCATCCGCTCCCATTCGAGCTAAGTGGCGGGAGTCAAAAAGGAGATGAGATGAGAAATCACAGCCTCGCAGGTCTGGTGCTGATGCTGGCCCTGGCCGGCAGCCTCGGCGCAATGGTGATTCCATTGTCGCCGGCCGAGCTGGCGGCGCAGGCCGACGTAATCGTCACCGGCAATGTTGTCGGCACGACAAGCTTGTGGAACGATGACCATTCGCAAATCTACACTGATGTTGGCATCTCGGTGGCACGGTTCGTGAAGGACAATTCCTGGCGCGAGTTGACCGTTCGCGTGCCCGGCGGCGAGGTAGGCGACATAGGGATGGCAGTCGAAGACATGCCGGTTTTCGCGAAAGGTCAGCAGGTATCGCTCTATCTGAGCCGGACCGCTGAGCGGACCGTGTTCAAGCTGGCCAGCGGCGGGCAGGGCAGCAGGGTCCTCGGTGGTCCCAAGCTCTACTCATACTCCGGGTATCACCGTCTAACGTCGGACTGCCACTACCGTATCAACGCTGACCTGTTGGACTGGGAGAATGCGATCCAGGCCGGTGCTAACACTTGGACTGCGGCCGGCTCCGCGTTCCACTTCTACTGCGACGGCACGACTCCCAAGACCGGTCCGACCTACGATTCGGTCAATGTTGTGTGGCGCACAAACATGGGCGGCGGCGGCATCCTGGCACAGAACACCTACTGGTACAACCGTAAGACCAAGCTCGTGTTTGAGAACGATATTGTGTTCAACATCTACTATCCTTGGACGGTGGACGGAAGCCCGGCACATTATGACGTGCAGAATATCGGCACCCACGAGCAGGGACATTGCCTTGTGCTGAATGACCTCTACAATTCGTTTCAGAGCGAGCAGACGATGTTTGGCTACGCGGATACGAGCGAGACCAAGAAACGGTCTCTGGAATCCGGCGACATCGCCGGCATCAGGTTCGTCTACTGAGTCGAGTTCTAGCGAACCGGACTGGGCATCAGCCGGCGTCCTAGGCGACGACTGGCTGATTCGACAGGGTGCGCGATTTCAGCGAGGCGGCCCCTTGGGCCGCCTCGCCTCTTAGGCTTCCCATCCGCTGCCGGCATTACGGGCGCGTACGCCCCGCGCCAATTGACAGCCCGCCGGCATTGGGGTAGATTCAGCATCGTTAGGAGGTAACGCCGGCAGACATTGCTGAGCCTCGCAGCGTTGTCCCCTGGATTGCCGGAGTGAAATCGTCGAACGAAAGGAAGGAACTATCATGACGCACAGATACGTGCTCCTCTCGATCCTTCTGGCCGTGGCCGGCTGCGGACCCAAAGGGCCGGCGCAGACGGTGGAGAACTACTTCCCGCTGGCGGTCGGGGACAAGTGGATATACACCGCGCAAGGTAGCGCGATGGTCGAGACACTCTCGATCACCGAGAGCTTCCTGAACGCGTCCAACATCCGGGTCTACAAGCGTGTGTCCGATGGCGGGGGTGCCGCGTATCTCGCCTACACCGGCGGCAAGGTCATCGCGTTCAGCGACCCCGGTGATACGACCGGACCCGTCATCCTGAGCGAACCGTTTGAAGCCGGGGCGACGTGGACCTGGCACGGTGCGGCATTCCGCATCGCCGGAACGGAAATCGGCGTTGCGACTCCGGCCGGCAACTTCAGCGACTGCATCAAGGTCACTGACCCGGACACGTTTGACTCCTACTATGCCCCGGGCGTCGGGCTGGTGAAGGTGGTTGACCCGTACGGCGAGGAGTTGATGCGGCTGTCCGAGTATGACGTGAAGTAGCCCGGCGTTTCCGGGCAGCGGGGCCCGGTCAGGGCGACGCCGGGCTCACGCCGAGTTCGTACTCGTGGCGTTCCCAGCTCAGGCTATCGTGGGCCCAGGTGAAGAGGACAAAGCCGGGATTGCCGTAGTCCATGCCCTCGGGCGGCATCGCGGAGATGAAGTAATCCGTCTCGTTTATCCGCGTGTGGCGGTAGCCATGCAGATGGCCGCTCACCATCGCGCGGACGCCATAGCGCGTAAGAAGGCTGATGAGCTTGGCGCGCTCCTCGGTGCTCGGCAGCCGGAACATTATCGGCTTCTCGCCATCGTAGACCGAGAAGTGGGTGCAGATGACTTTCACGAGGCCGCTGTCGCCTGCGAGTTCTGATTCCAGCCAGTCAAACTGCGCCTGGCCGAGCATCCCGTCCGCCGTGTCGAGGAACAGGAGCTTGACCCGGTCGCCGATGACGACCGTGTAGCAGCTCGGTCCGAAGGTCGTTTTGAACCAGTCCCAACCCCCGGCCTGGTATAGGTCGTGATTCCCGAGCGTGCAGTAGTACGGTCGGCCGACCGAGTCGAACTGGGCCTTGGCCAATGCCTGCTCTGCCGCGGTCCCGTCGTTGGTCAGGTCGCCGAGCACGCAGAAGAAATCGATGCTCATGGCCGCCGCGTCCGTGCGGAACCGTCCGACGAGTGATGTGCCGTCGGACCGGACCTGCGGGTCGCCGAACATGGCGAACCGGAACGAGTCCGGGTTGACCGCTACCGGTCCGGGTGCGCTAAGCTCCCCGGACAGGTTTTCGCGCATGCGATCGGCAATCGTGGGATGGAAGAAAAACTGCCCCCAATCGAGGTCGCACCCGCTGACCAAGAGCAGCGCCAGCAGCAGGGACCACGAGATCCCCGGAATCCGGAATCTATTGCCGCGAAGGAACGAAAACGGGATGAAACGGAATCCGGACATCCTGTACCCATTCGTTTCGTGTCCTTCGTGCTTTCGTGGCTTCCATAACGGTCCCGGAGAGAACCACTGTC
>CAZAKP010000036.1:4951-20823 GCA_964485845.1 uncultured bacterium
TCGTGTCCTTCGTGCTTTCGTGGCTTCCATAACGGTCCCGGAGAGAACCACTGTCTATAGTTCACCGGATACTCCCAGTCGCAGGTCCATTTCGGTGAACGCGAACAGCAGAGTCGATAGGCCCTTGATGTCGGTTCCTAACCGCGCGGTCACGCGCCAGCGAGGCCAGGCTTGATAGCTCGCGCGCAGGCCGGCCGGGAACTGCTGTGGATTGTGGATGGTCAGGCGGTCGATGTTGGCGAACCAGAATGCCGCCTGGTAGCGTTCGCGTTCAAGGAACGCCCAGTCGAGCCGGTAGACAAGGTTCCACTCCGGCGCCTCGCTCGACCAACTGAAAGGCGAGTGATAGCGCGCGGGGTTATAGATCGGCGCCCGCCATGCCATCCCGAGACCGAGGTCGAGGCTCCGGACCGGCCGGCCCGAGATAATCCCGGCAACGCGGTTTTCCCCGGCCTGCCAGCTCGACCACTCATCATGGTTCGCCTGGGCCTCGAGGCAGATGTCCGTCCGGTCAAAGACCCGCACCGACCCGCCGATGCCATAGTGGGCGATACCGGGATTGTCAATAGCTGAGAGCGCGAGAGCGCCGAACAGGCTGGCGCGCTCGACCGGGTCCCACTCGGCCGAGCCGGCGAGCACGAGCTTCGTCTCAACGCCCGGCTCGAAGCGGAGTCCGAGAAAGGCATCCGGCCTCACCTGCGCCGGCGTGGCGGCAGCCAGTCCCCAGATGGCGGCCGCGAGCGTCAGGCAGCGCCTTGCAGGCATGCCCGAGCATAGCGAATCGCATCAGCGTGTCAACGTTCCATTGATGAGTTTCAGCGCGGCCTGGGTGTGCGCGAGGGCGATAGTCGGCGTCAAAGACGAATGCGCCGCCGGTGCAGCGCACTCGAGGTAACGGTGGAGTCGGAAGTAGCCTGGTGCTAGCTGGCGCGGGCGCGGCGGAGCATAGGTCGCAGGCCCGCAATGCTGACCAGCAGACCTCCAACCAGGAGTAGAATGTCAACGACGTCCCGCTTGCCGCCCAGGACATCGATCAGCCCGACCAGTGCCGCCAGGATTCCGGCGACCACGGCGAGGCCACCTATCGTTTTCGAGCGCTTCGGCGCTACGGCCGGCGCTGACCCCGGTGCGTTAGCACTTTCTATGTCTGCCACCAGACCTCCTTTGTCGCGCCCCGCGAACTGCAGAGTCCGCAGAACGCGCAAGTTAAGACACTCTGGTCAGAAGAATACCACCCCGCCGGATACTGTCAAGGAATTGACAACAGGGCTGGTTCCAACGGCAACAGGGCCTGGGGTGCGGGCCGCTGCCGGACGACCGCGCCAGCCGAACAGGCCGGGTGAAGTCGGTCTTCTCCTATTCCCCGAGCACCGCGTCGAGTTTCTTCGACAGGGTGGTGGCCAGGTGTCTGGAGTAGCCGAAGTGGACGTCCGCGACTTTGCCCTTCTTGTCGATGATGAAGAGCGTCGGGTATCCGGTCACCTTGTACTTTTTCGCCAGGTCCCGTCCGGCCAGCACGCTGGAGTAACCGGGCCGCATTTTCTCGATGGCAGACCGGGCATCGCCGGTGTCGCTATCCACATTCATTCCGAGTATCGCCACCGGCCGGTCAGCGTACTTGTGGGCCACCTCGGTCAGCTCGGGCATGGCGAGCATGCACCACGGGCAGCCTTTGTACCACCAGTCGAGCACCAGTACCTTGCCGCGAAAGTCCTTGAGCGCGTGCTTCCCGCCATCGAGGTCGGCAAGGGCCCAGACCGGCGCCGGTTTGCCCCGCCATTGCAGCCGGTTCCTGGTTTCGGACAGAGTGTACTCCTGCCCTCGTCCGAGCTGCTTGATGTCGGCTTTTACCAGCTCGATGGCGGTGCTGTCGTGCATCCGCACCGCCGCATCCTGGAGAATGCCCTGGACCCGCTTGTAGACCGCGTCGCTCGTATCATCGGGGTCGCTTCGGCCGAACTCCGCCTCAACGGCTTTCTGCACGTCGAAGTAATCAATCATGTCGCGGAATTGCGGCTGGAGGTTCGCCACGTCGAACTTCGTCACCGAGTCAAGCGTAATGCCTCCGTGGGATTCCTGGTGGCTCGCCTCATCAGCTTGCCCGCTCTCGCGCCGCAACGGCAGGCCGCGTCGTGTATCAATGACCGACCGCTGTTGCCGGGCCGGGAACCCGTAGTCGCTGTCGAGCGGTGTTGACTCGCTGCGGTCGATGAGCCACAGGCTGTCGCGCACGCTCTTGTTGTCCAGGCGGAAGTTGTACGTTGAGGGGAGTGGATTGGACGTATCGACCTGGGTCCAGCCGTTCACTGCCGCTCCCGAGTCATTCGGAAGCAGAGGGAAGAAGCCGGTCACGTCGATGTTGATGGTCGACTTGTCGCGGAGCAGCTCTCCGTTGGGCCTCATTTCGAACAGCTCCCAGCCGGTCTCCAGGCTGTCCTCGGTTCGCCTGCCGGCAGTGTCAATCTTGTATCCCCGGTCGGTCACCCGCATCAGCACCCTGAAGACACCGCCCGAGTCGCTCAGCACCCAGTGTTCCCGCAAGCGGGTGCTATGACTTTCGCCGCGCGAGTCCTTGGTGTCGGAGATACCCGTGCACCAGATCTTTGTGCCAGGCGTCAACCGGTATCGGGGTGCCTGGAATCCGACGGCCTGGGCCGCTGCGAGCCCGGCCGCGAGAAGCATGAGAAATCGTGTCATGGCGTCTTCCTCCTCTTTCGATGGGCACGAGCTTAGCCTCCCGGATACCCGAGTCAAGCGGCGGCAGGGTTTCTGAACCCGATGTTGAACCACAGAGCGCACAGAGATTCCGAGGGTAGGGGTCAGACTCCGGCTTCACCCTCTCCGTGTTCGCCGTGGCCTCTGTGGTCAGTCCCTTCTCGGGGCTGCCTTCCGGCGGTTGAAGATGGGTGCTCTCGGGTCTATACTCTTATATGCCGAACTGGAACGGACCGCTGGAGCGGATTGACGACACGCGGGTGCGAATCCCGAAGAGCTACAGCCCGAAGATGCGGGTCGACGGAATCATCTACGCCGACGAGGTCCTGCTTGAAGACATCAGGCACGACCAGGCCCCGGAGCAGGTGGCGAACGTGGCAACCCTGCCCGGCATCGTCTGTTGTTCGCTCGCGATGCCCGATATCCACTGGGGTTACGGGTTCCCGATTGGCGGCGTGGCGGCGTTCGAGATGAACGATGGAGTCATATCGCCCGGCGGTGTTGGCTATGATATCAACTGCGGTGTGCGTCTGCTGCGCACCAAGCTGTATCGCGGCGATTTGGGGCTTGGGACACGATCCGAATCGTCTGACGATTCGGTCACGTCCCGCGCCAGCCCGGTACTGGAGAAGCTGGTTCGGGCCATTTACGACAACGTGCCGTCCGGCGTGGGCTCCAAGGGGAAGATCCGCATCTCGCAGGCCGAGGTCGCGCAGGTGCTGACGCGTGGCGCACGCTGGGCGGTCGAGAAGGGCTACGGCACCGAGGAGGACCTCGAATATACCGAGGAACATGGCGCGATGGCCGGCGCCGACCTCACCGGCGTATCGGAACGGGCGCTGGAGCGCGGGATGCCGCAGCTCGGAACGCTCGGCGCAGGCAACCACTTCCTCGAAGTCCAGGAGGTCGCCGAAGTCTATGACCTCGGCGCGGCGCGCGACCTCGGGATTGCCGAGGGGCAGATAACCGTGATGATTCACACCGGCTCGCGCGGGCTCGGCTATCAGATATGCGACGACAACGTCAAGACACTCGGCGCGGTCTCCAGGAAGTACGGCATCGAACTGGTTGACCGTCAGCTCGCCTGCGCACCGATTGAGTCCCCCGAGGGGAAACGCTACTTCGGCGCGATGGTCTGTGCCGCGAACTACGCGTGGGCAAATCGTCAGGCGATAGCCCACTGGGTGCGTGAGGCTTTCGGGCAGGTGTTGGGGCTGCCAATGGAGCGCTTGGGCATGAGCCAGGTCTACGACGTGGCCCACAACATCGCCAAAATAGAGACCCATCCAGTCGGGAAGACGTGTGCGAAGGTATGCGTCCACCGCAAGGGCGCGACTCGCGCCTTTGGCCCGGCCAAGCCCGGGTCCGGAACCCAGTGCCATAACCAGACCGGCAGCCATGCCCTGCCGTCGCGCTATCGCCACCTTGGCCAGCCGGTGCTGATTCCCGGCGACATGGGCACGTGTTCCTACCTGCTGCTCGGCACGGAGAAGGCCGAGAACGAGACATTCGGCTCAGCCTGCCACGGCGCGGGGCGGGTCTGGTCGCGTACCCGCGCGCTGAAGGAGACCGAACGCAGGAACGTGGCCGAGGAGTTGCGGGCCAAGGGTATCACGGTGATGGCCGCCAGCCGCGAGGTGTTGCGCGAGGAAGTGCCGGATGCGTACAAGGACGTGGATGAAGTCGTCGACACCTGCGCCCGCGCCGGCATCTGCCGCAAAGTGGCGCGAATGAGGCCTCTGGGCGTCGTCAAAGGCTGACGACGCAATTACCAATTGCCAATTCCTAATTCTCAACGATTTCGGCCCGGACCGCGCATTGGTCATTCGTTAGGAATTAGCTATTCGATATTAGTCATTAGCCAATGACTTTCGCCGAGAAAGTAGCTCAGGCCCCCGAGGCGCCTGGCGTCTATCTGCTCAAGGACGCCAAGGGCCGAGTGCTCTACGTCGGCAAGGCGCGGGTGCTCCGCGACCGGCTCCAGGCCTACACCCAGCCCAAGGATGATCCTCGGTTGCAGTCGCTGGTCGACAAGGTTGCCGACCTCGAGACAGTCATCACCCGTTCCGAGGTCGAGGCGCTCGTGCTCGAAGAGAACTTCATCAAGTTCAAGAAACCGCGCTACAACGTGCGGCTGCGGGACGACAAGAAGTTTCCGTACCTCAAGATAACCGCGTCCGAGCTCTTCCCGCGTATCTTCGTAACCCGGAATCTGAAGGACGACGGCAGCGTTTTCTTCGGGCCTTACACGTCAGCCAAGGAACTGAGGAAGGCGCTGAAGGCTGTGAAGAGGATATTCAGGATGCGGACCTGCAAGTATCGGCTACCCGATGACAGGCCGGGACGGCCGTGTCTGGACCTCGAGCTCGGTCGCTGCTCGGGGCCGTGTGCGGACAAGGTGACGAAGGAGCAGTACGCCGACCAGGTGAACGACGTGATTCGCTTCCTTTCCGGTCGCTCGGACGAACTGATCGAACAGGTCGAGCAGCGGATGTGGACGGCGTCCCAGTCACAGGACTTTGAGACCGCGGCGGTGCTGCGCGACCAGTTGATGGCACTGCGCGATATCCGGAGAAACCAGCAGGCAGTCATGCAGGACAAGACGAGCCGCGACATCATCGGTCTCGCACGCGGTCAGAAATCGGCGGTCGCCGCGCTGTTCCGCGTACGCGAGGGAAAGATAGTGTCACGTGAAGAATACCCGCTGACTGCCAGCGCGAGCGCGCCCGACTCGGAGCTGCTGTCAACCGTGGTACGTTCGGTTCACACCCACACGCATGACATCCCGGAGGAGATTATCTTGCCGAGCCCGATTGAGGACGCAGCCGCGCTGGAGGCGCTGCTTACTGACAGATGGGCCCGCAACGCGTCACCCTCAGCCCTCCCTCCTCCTCAAGGAGGAGGGAATGGAAGGGAGGGGGGCGCGCAAACGCGGGGTCGTGCAGTAAGGATTGTGGTACCGGAGCGAGGAGAGAAGGTACGGCTGATGGAGCTCGCGAAGGCCAATGCAGAGAAGGCGTTGGTCGAGCTTCGCCCCGAAGAGCGAGTCCCGGCCGGGAACCGCGAGCTGGCCGAGATTCTCGGGCTGCCGACCGTGCCGCGCCTGATCGAGGGCGTGGATATTTCGAACACGCAGGGAACGAATGCGGTCGGCTCGATTGTCGTGTTCCGCGACGACCGGCCGACAAAACAGCAGTACCGTCTGTTCAAGATAAGGACCGTGACCGGTTCCAACGATTTCGCGATGATGGAAGAAGTGCTGGCCCGACGCGTGCGCGGACTCCTGGAGAAGAACCGGCCGTTGCCTGACCTGGTGCTCGTGGATGGCGGCAAGGGGCAGCTTTCTTCAGCGGTGAAGGCCTATGGCCAGTTCGACGCCGAGATTCCCATACTCGGGCTGGCCAAGCGGACCGATACGCTCTACTACGACGACGGCCGGGAAATCACGATACCGGTTACGTCGCCAGCGTTGAAGCTACTGAAGCGTATCCGCGACGAATCGCACCGGTTCGCCATCACCTTCCACCGCAAGCTGCGCGGCAAGAAGATGGTCGAGTCGGAACTGGACGAGATTCCCGGTCTCGGCCCGGTACGAAAGAAGGCGCTCATCCAGCACTTCGGGTCGCTGGACAAGGTCAGGCTGGCAAGCGTCGAGGAGATTGCCAAGGTCAAAGGCTTTGGCCCCGCGCTCGCCGAGCTGGTGCACCGACACCTCCACTCCTAGTCTGCATCCCCATTGACGGCAGCCATTGCCGTAGTATAATCGGGCGACTGCAGGGAGGTGCAAATGTTGAAACTTCCGTTCTTACTGGCGTTCGCAGTCGGGCTTCTGCCCGCTGCGCAGGTGATGACCGGCGGCTGCGTCGTCGATACCCGCCCCGCCGGTTTGACAGAAATGAATGCGCGCGGGCAGGCCAAGGACTCGCGCGAGCTGGTACGGAATCCCGGGTTCGAGACCGGTTCGATCTCGCCCTGGGTGACCGACAGTTGGGTTGTGACCACGACTTATCCTCACGATGGCAGCTACTGCGCCTGCGACGTCGGGGACTTCTCCATCACGCAATGGGTCGATACCACACTCCGGCCAGTCAGATTCAGAGCGTCACCTTCTGGGCCCGTCAGCCGGATGCGCCCGCTGCTCAGGCCTACGTTTTCTACTACTCGGACGGGTCGAGCCAGACTTTCGTCCATTTTCCAACGACGAGTTGGCAGCAGTTCGACGTCACCAGCGACCTGAACCGGGGCAAGAGGCTGGTCGGCTTCTGTCTCTGGGGCTACTCGGGCGGCGGGCCGAACCCGGATAGCACGTATGTAGATGATGTTTCGATACTCGCGCTGAACATCCACGATGTCGCGGTATCGGCGATAACCTGCCCGCGCGATACCATCTCAATCGACTCAACCTGTGTTCCTGCATGCCGCGTGGTGAATCTCGGCAACGTGCCCGAGATGATTCAGACCTTGATGACAATCCAGCACGCCGGCGAGAGTCCATACTACACGGATACCGCGGAGGTCAACCTGAACCCGGGCGATACCGCCAAGCTGTCCTTCGCGGCCTACGAGCCGGACTCCGCGGGGCAGCACCTGGCAGCGGCGTGGACAACTCTCGCGAGCGACACGAACCGGCTCAACGACACGCTGCGGCGGTCTTTCTGGGTGAGCGAACCGGTGGCGGTCGCTGAGGCGCCCGTGACGAAAGGAGCGAGGGCCGCTGCAACCGTCATGACCGCGGCTTCGCTGCGTTCGCTCATGTCCAGCCACGGGTGCTCAGTTCGGGATGCGATGGGACGCCTGGCGGCCGTGCCCCGTCTCGGCGTCTACTTTGTGAGCACGGCAGGCTTGGTTCGGAAGGTAGTAGTGAGCAGATAGCGAGATGGATTGTGTTCGGCCATTGACTGAGGCGCCATGGGTTTGAGCTGCAGGCGCAGCTACCGGCTGGCCCTGCTCGGTGCCGCGCTCGCGCTGAGCTGCACGCACAATCGGTCCAGCGTTCCATCCTGCCCTTGCCGGCTGGTAGACTCGGTTTCGGTCATCGACGCGCCCCTGGTCGATGCGCAGGTCACACCTAACGGCGAGTTTGTCTACGTTACCAATGACTGGTCTGGCGCGCTGTCGGTCGTGCGAACGTCGGACCTGCAGCTTGTCGCCCGGATTCCGTTCAATAACGGTTGGGGTTCGCTAGGACAGGTGGTGTGCGCACCCGATGGTGAGTACGTCTACGGAACATGGTATCGCTGGGACAGGCTGGCTGTAGTTCGGACTGCCGACCAGGCTGTGGTCGACAGCCTGATGCTGGACGACAACTACATGACATCCGAGGCGATCTCACCCGACGGCCGTCGTCTCTACATAGGAGCCGGTGACAGCCCCAGCTTCGTCCTGGTGGTCCGGCTGCCCAACCTGGCCATCGAGGACACCATTATGTTGTCCGAGGAGGAGAGTGAGATAACATCAATGCTCGTCGCTCCCGATGGGACGCACCTCTATCTTGTCTCCGATCCCTACCTCTTCGCGATAAGGCTGTCGGACAACGCCGTTGAGTGGCGCGCCAGTAGCTCGTCGCTTTTGTGGCACAACGACATTGCCGTACACCCATCTGGCAATCCCATATATGCAGTTCAGGGGCAGCACATCGCGGTCCTGGACGTCGGCACCGGTGCCCTAATCGACTCAATAGGCGTTCCCTACAGAACGTGGAGTCTGGATGTATCGCCAGACGGGGCTTTTCTCTACGCAGCGATGGGATACGAAGACGGCGAATACGACTCCGGGGTGGTTGCCGTGGTTCGGACAGCTGACAACACGTTGGTTCGGCTGGTCGCCCTACCTACGATCGCCTGCGACGCAGCACCATCTCCTGATGGCCAGCGACTGTACGTAGCAGCCGGCAACGGCAAGTTGTACGTTCTTGGCCGCTAGTACGACGCAGACAAGGAGTTTGAGTTAGTCCCGCAGCTTCTTCAGGATGTGACGGGCGAGGGGCTCCGCGATCTCGCGGTGCCTTGGCACCGGCTGACAGACTCGAGTCCGGGGATTTTGAAACCAGTCGTGCCGACCGCCGTGGCGAATCAGGAGGCAGCCCGTCTTTGTGATTTCACGAACCAGGTCGGTTCGTTTCACGAGACCTGGAGTTCGGCCAGCTTTCTCACCCCAGGAACGTGTCCTTGAGTGATGTCATTGTGGATGTCCTTGAGATTCTCTTGAAGTTCTTTCAGCGACTCGCCCTGGGTTAGGTAATCAGGGTACTCTGCGAGATAGCCCAGCCACGCACTGTCTTCCTGCCAGTAGATGTACTTGACGGTGCGTCCGCTTCGTGTTCTCCGCGAGCAGGCGCGTCCGGCCGGGGCGGCTTTCCGGAGTATTCTAGTGCTCATGTGATCCTCAACGCCAGTATAGCACCACCGATGCAGTGGTCAAGGACACGAGCCTGGAGCCTTGCGCGGCAAACTCCGGTCGCTCCCTGCACGCACTCGGCAAATCAGTCGGGTACCAGGAATTGGCAATTGGTCATGCCTGTGCCCCGACTATCCTGACGACGCCTGAGTCGCCGTCGACCTGAATCAACTGGCCGGTCTTGATGAGTTTGGTGGCTGGGCCAACGTTTACCACGGCCGGAATCCCATACTCTCGTGCGACGATGCTGCCGTGGCTCAGTAGCCCGCCCTGGTCCATCACGATTCCGGCTGCCGGGATGAAATAGGGCGTCCAGCCGGGGTCGGTGAAGGGCGCGACCAGGATCTCTCCCGGCAGCACCTGCTCGGTACCGGCGTGGAGAATGACGCGGGCCGGGCCGGTCACGATGCCCGGGCTGACCGCGAGGCCCTTGAGTTCTGCCGAGGCGTCAACCGTGTCCGGCTTGTGCTTTTCCGGGTCGTACTTGCCGACGATGATTGCCGGCGGGGAGAGGTGCAGGTTCCTTTGGTACTCCGCCCGACGCTCCGCGACTCTGGCGCGTACGTCAAGGTTCTGTCCGGGGACGCGATCCGGAATCGCCGAAGGGGGACAGTCCCCGGCGCTAGAAGCGCCGCAATCCGGTACAGTCCCCGCGATTCCGGTCATTTCGCCAGCGGTCTTGCCGGAAACGACCGGCTCGATCTCATCGAATCTAAGAAAGAACATGTCGTCGGCGTCACTCAGCATACCGCGGGCAGCAAGCCTGCGACCGAGTTCGACCACCAGTTCCCGCGTGTCGGCGAAGACACGGATGGCCGCGTCCTTCACGTTCTCGCGAATGGAAGCGGAGAGCTGCGCCTTGGCCACGACATAGTTGAAGACCCAACGTTTGATTGGGTTGCGCACGCGTCTCAGCAGCTCGACCTTCAGGCGTTCGCGTTCCTCGGCGTGGCGGCGCTGGTCGGCCTCGGGGTCGGCCTTGTCTCCAGCGCGGGCGAAGTTGCGCACTACGTCCAGCACATAGTCCGGCTGTTCCCGCCAGCGCGGGTTGTACATGTCCATCTCGCCGCGGGCGTGGTGGCCATGCAGGTGTAGGAAGCTGTCCCAGCGGGCGAGGAACTCCCGGCCCGCTTCGGTCTGCGAGAGCCGCGGCCGGACTTCGGCCCACGAATCGGGACCGAGCACTGCTTTGCTCAGGTCAGTAGAACCGGCCACGAGTCGGCCGAGACGCCAGAGCTCGATGCCGGCCTCGGCGCTCCGAAGTTCGCCGGTCCCGGCGAGCAATCGGCTGGCGTTGACGCCGGTCGGGTCATTGAACCACCGCTTGCACAGGTCGTATAGGACAGACGTGAACATCATCCCGCCCAGCGCGTAGCCGAGCCCCTCGCCGCCGACGCGCATTTGCAGCAACGTGGCAACAGCCTTGTCCGACAGTTCCTGTTCCGAGAGCCGGGTGAGGTCGGGGCGCGGCTTCTTCTCGTATGCTTCGAGGGAAGCGGCTATCCACCTACGGCCGCGGCCCGGGCCGTGGCGCGACATCCAGAACAGGAATCCCGGGAGTCTGACCAGAGCCTTCAGCGGGCTCATCCTGATGTCGGGCACGTCGTCGGCCCCGAGTTGGCCTTGGCGGCCCCTGTCGGACAGAACGAGCCTGGCCCGGTCCTCGGGCTTCAGGTTCTGGCCGCCAAACATCTCTGCCTGATTCATCCGGTTGGCGAACGGCATCCGCCGAACCATCCCGGTGAAGGTGTTGAGGTTGGTGTAGGCGCGGCCCGCGACCTCGCCGATGAACGGATTCTCGCCGAACGAGATGCCGAGGCGTCCGATGACGCTGCCGAGC
The DNA here is from genome assembly GCA_964485845.1 of uncultured bacterium. Classification (GTDB taxonomy): domain Bacteria; phylum Hydrothermota; class Tepidihabitantia; order Tepidihabitantales; family Tepidihabitantaceae; genus UBA2258. Next base: position 15,903 of record CAZAKP010000036.1, read on the forward strand.
AGGTCGCCGATGAACTCGCCGACGGTGGACCAGACGAGCGGCGTCAACACGCCGGGTAGAACTTCGGCCACGTTGGTGTTGGACCAGACCTGGCGGTCTTCCCACGACCTGGCCGGGGCGATGGTCGTAATCGGCCGCGACTGGAGGACGAACAGGTTGGGGCCGGCGAGCGCCCACTCGATATCCTGGGGCGTTCCGAACACACGCTCGACCTTGAGCGCCAGCAGAGCTACCTTCCGAGCCAGCGCGTCCGAGATCGACGCCTGTTCGGCCCGCGCCGGAGGAACCGGTTGCTCGACCACCGTGCCGGTGGGGGAGAAGGCAGTCTGGACCGACTTCTTTGAGATGGAGCGTTCGGTGACCTGTTCGGTGTCCCGCCGTACCACGAACCGGTCCGGCGTGACCTTGCCGGAAACGAGGGCCTCGCCGAGTCCCCAGCAGGACTCGACGGTGATGCGCTCGGTGTTGCCCGTGACCGGGTCGGCCGTGAAGACCACGCCGGCCGCATCAGCCGCCACGAGTTGCTGCACGACGACGGCCATGGCCGCCTTGTCGTGTTCAAACTTGTTCTTTTCGCGGTAGTCGAATGCCCGTTCGGTCCAGAGCGACGCCCAGCACCGCTTGACGAGCTCGACGCAGCCGTCGGCATCGGCTGAGCGCAGATAGGTGTCGTAGAGCCCGGCGAACGAATAGCCGGGCAGGTCCTCGGCCGTCCCGGAAGAACGTACCGCGATGAGGGGCGTTCGGAGGCGCTTGAAGGCAGTGCGGATGCCGGCTGACGTGTCCCTGGCCAGCTCGCCATTGGCGATAGTCTCCCGGATTGCCGCCAGGCGGTACCGGCGGATCTCGCCCAGTGACAGCGCGGAGACGTGCGCGCGATACGCCTCTGCCGTCACGACAAAGCCTTCGGGAACCGGCAGGCGCGCCCGCATCAGCGCGGCCAGGTTCAGGGCCTTGGCTCCGGCCGACGCGCCCGCCTCCGGCGCCAGGTGCCGGAGCGGCATCACGCTGATGTACGTTTCCAAGCCCGTCAGTATGGCGACGCCGCGCTCCCTGTCAACAGGCCCGGAGGTCTTCAAGTCCGACATTGACCCCTGAGCACACAGAGAAGCAGAGGGTCCCGACCGGACTTCTGGTCTCACCTTCTCTGTGTTCTCTGTGACCTCTGTGGTTTCCTCAACACCGGTTCTGGGGGGGTGCAAACGAAGTTGCGTCCGAGCGCTGGTGAGGTACACTTTCTCCTGTGAGGAAACTGTCTTTCATCCTGCTATTGTTGTCGGCCTCGACCTATGCGGCCAATCCCTTCCGTCCCGCGCGCAGCGGCAGCTACGCTCCGCAGGCGAGCCCGGACGACTTCCAGGTCGGGTTCTGGGATAGCCCCAGAATTGACCCGCTCAGCGGGCAGCCGTCGCTCCCAACCAATCTCCGCATCGACGAGTACGATGGAGACGGCACCGGTTACTATCTTGTCCAGTTTGCCGGCCCGGTCTACGGCGCGCAGATTGACCAGTTGCGGCGCACCGGCGGCAGCTTCCTCGGTTTTCACTCCCGCTACCTGGCGTTCGTGAAGATGGACCGCGCCATCGCCGGCGACGTCGCGGCTTTGCCCTTCGTTCGCTGGGTCGGCATCTATCAGCCGGGCTTCAAGTTCTGGTCTCAGACCCTGGCTCAGACGGGACGCGGCCGGGTCTCGGTCGTTCTGTTCTACCCCGAAGACATCGAGGCCGCCCAGGCCGAGCTCGAGGCAATGGGCCTTGCCGTGGTCCGTACCGGCGTCTCCGAGAACATGAAGGTCATCGAGGTCGACTGCTCGCGCGAGCAGCTCGCGGCAATCGCCCGGTTCGCCTGGGTTTTCTCAATCGAGGAGTGGCATCCGGCCCAGAAGGAGAATGATCAGTGCCAGTGGGTTGTCCAGGACTGGACCGAGAACCAGCGGAATGTCTGGGGTCATGGCATCCTGGGCATGGATGAGATACTCGGGTATACCGATACGGGGCTAGATGTGAACCACTGGGCGTTCTATGACCCGCATGTCGCGATTACCGATACCGGCGAGTTTCCGACCCACCGCAAGGTGGTCGCGTTCAAGCACTACCCGCGTGCGTCCGGAGTCGGTGACCCGGATCCGGAGGGCCACGGCACTCATGTCGGCGGGACCATGGCCGGCAGCGACTCAGTCAACAGCGGCACGAGCGCGTATGATGGCCATGCCAGGGAGGGGAGGATTGTCCATCTTTCACCGATTCCGCAACCGCCTGGCAATGACTTCACGGTGCCGTTGAACATGATCACGAACGACCTGCGTAACCCGGAACTGCGGCCCCACACAATCGGCAACTCGTGGTGGACCAATACGCTGGGCCAGTACACGAACGCCGCCGCCACGTTCGACATGTTCTCATGGAAGAACAAGGACATCCAGACCATCAAGTCCTGCGGCAATCAGTACCACTACGATCCATACATGATAACTGAGCCCGGCAATTCCAAGTCGGTTATCGCCGCCGGCTCGGTCCAGAACGGGACCAACGCGACGACCCTGTCGAGCTTCTCTTCATCGGGCCCGGCACCGGACGGTCGCATCAAGCCGGACATCGTTGCCCCCGGCGAGAACATCGTGTCGGTCCAGGCCGGCACGCAGAACAGCTACGTCTCCAAGAGCGGGACGAGCATGGCGAGCCCGGCTACCAACGGCTGCGTCGGTCTTTGCCGGAGCTATCTGCGCAAGGGCTTCTACCCGTCGGGTACGGCGACACAGGCCGACACCTGGGGCTACGTGTCGAGCACCATCCTCAAGGCGATGGTTCTTGTCTCGGCCGACCCGAACGTGGAGAGCTACGTCGTACCGAGCAACTACATCGGCTGGGGCCGGATTGACCTTGACTCGGTCCTCTTCTTCGCGGGCGACACCCGCAAGCTGCTGGCCTACGACGACACGACCGGCCTTTCGACCGGCGACTATCGGGAGTTTGCCTTCGAGGTATTCGATTCCACGATGCCGCTCCGTGCCGCCGTGGTCTGGACCGACACTGCGGCCGCAGCCGGCGCGAACCCGGCGCTCATCAATAACCTCGACTGCCAGCTCACCGCGCCGAACGCCGACTTCTACAAGGGCGACCTCTACGCCAGCGGTCAGTCCACCCTGAACCCAACCGGCGCGGACGACAACAAGAACCCGCTTGAAATGTTCCGCGTGAACCAGCCGGATTCGGGTCACTGGCTGCTGCGAGTGGCGGCGCAGAACGTCGTCACCGAGCGCCAGCCTTACGCGGTCGTTGTCACCGGGCCGGTGCAGAGCGCCGAACTGCATGACGTCGGAGTCAGAAGCATCGTCGCGCCAACGGACAGCGTTGACTCCGGCGCAGCCGTGACTCCCACGGTCCTGGTGAAGAACTACGGCGACTTCGCGGAAACCCTGCTGGTGTGTCTCGACATCGGCGCGGACTACGCCGACACATTCGCCATTGTGCTGCCGGCGGGCGCGACCGACACGGCCGAGTTCGTGGGATGGGCTGCTGATTCGGTCGACACCTTCCAAGTGAAGTGTCACGTTGCGCTCACAGATGACAACCCGGCCAACGACACTCTTGTCGGCACGGTCGTCGTCTGGTCGCCGAACGGCATCCAGGAGCAGGATAGATTGCCAACCGCGTTCGCGCTTGACCGGGCCGTGCCGACACCGTTCTCGGGCAGGACCACGATCCGCTTCAGCATTGCGCGTCAGTCCGTGGCCAAGGTCGGAATCTACTCCGCCACCGGCGCCCTGATCCGGGTCCTTTCCGCTCCCCAGCCCCTAGTCCCTAACACCTATTCCCTATCCTGGGACGGCCTCGACGACCGGGGAACGAAGGTGCCGCGCGGCGTCTATTACTGCCGGATGGAGGCGGGCGATTTCCGGGCCATCAAGAAGCTCGTCAAACTCGACTAGCGGTCTACAGATGCTGAACCACAGAGTGCACAGAGTTCGCCGAGAGTCCCGGACGGACTCCGGTCTCCAGTAACTCCGTCTCTCTGTGTCCTCTGTGGTTAGATCTGCTGTTCTTAGCCTTTTGACACGACTGCGGACGCGAGCTATTCTGACTGACCTTGGCATCACCTGAGAAGCCGAATACCGCCGCAATCAACATCACCAAAGGCGTCGCAATCGCCTCCGAGTTGGAGGTCGCCACGTCTTTCGCGGCCCGCAGCCAGGGCCTCTTGGGACGCAGCGGGCTGAAGCCCGACACCGGCCTGCTCATCGACCCCTGCTCATCGATTCACATGTGGTTCATGCGCTTCCCGATTGATGTCATCTTCCTCGACAAGAAGAACCGCGTCGTCGGCTTGAACCGGAACGTAAAGCCATGGGGCATGGCCTGGTCCTGGCGGGGTGTGAAAACGCTGGAGCTGCCCGTCGGAACCATCGCCTCGACCGGCACCCAGGTCGGCGACATCGTCGCCTTCCAGACCTCCGTCCCGAAGACCGGGTAGTAGCCTCTTCGCCCCACCACCCTCGACATCGACGCGCCATCGAGGGGATGGCCATTCTTCTGGGGCGGCCGGCCATGACCCCGGAACCGACATTGAGCCACGAAAGGACACGAAACGAACGGGTGAGTGACGCCTGCCTGTCCGTTTCCTTCTGTCTTCGTGGCAGTCCGCCTCGGCATAAGTGTACCGGCGGTCGCTTGACTATTATGAGCATATGCTTATAATGTCTCTAGCGAGGACAAACTTCATGCCACGCCCAACGTACTGTCGAAGAGTCGCCGGCAAGCCCGGCGCATGTGTGTTCAAGCCGGCCGGAGTACCGACGTGCCGCCTCAAATGGTTGAACCTGACGCTGGACGAGTTCGAGGCCCTGCGCCTGGCCGACCTCGATGGCCTGCACCAGGAGACCGCAGCGGGGCGGATGAAGGTTTCCCGCCAGACGTTCGGGTGC
>CAZAKP010000037.1:0-20397 GCA_964485845.1 uncultured bacterium
ACGAAGTACACCCCCGGCTTCGCCTGCGTCACCCTCCGCCCCATCGCATCGAACATAACCGCGCGGTCGGCCAGCCCTTTCCACGCCGCACTGCGAACGATCGTCGGCCCGCTGTCCGCCCTTCGCACTTCGACGCTGCACGTTTCCTCGACCCCCGCTCCATCTGCCACGCGTTGCGCGTACACCCAACACGCATCACCACTTTGATAGCTCAACCATGCAGATATAGCTCCACCATCCACGTCAGGCACGATCGCTGGCGTCCACTGCTGCCGGTTGGTGTCCAGGCACACGGCAAGACCCGTGTCACTCCAACACAGACGTCCTCCGGAGTCCACGTGCTGCGCGTAGATATCCCAGTTGAGGCCACTGCGGTGCAGAGCCCAGGCCACAATCGCTCCCCCTCGTCCGTCAATCGTCGCCGAGAATCGGCCCCCGGACGTGTTAACGGTGCCCAGCCACACTCCGGCTGAATCCCAGCGACGTGTCCCGACCGAATCAAGCTTCTGTGCGAAAAGGTCAGTTACCCCGGTCCTACTCTCGGACCACAGCCATACTGACTGCCTGCGATCATCCGCGGCCAGCCCGACGGCGCTCGAAGTGGAGTTGAACACGCCTGAGATCGGCGCGCCTGCGAGCTCCCATAGCCGATTCCCGCCCAAGTCGAACTTCTGAGCCCGATGCTGGAATGCACCCCCTCCACCGCAGAACCAACCGACTACGAAGAGCGATTCTCCAACTGAAACGCATGCCCGGCCCCCCTGCGGCGCGGACAGCGTGCATGCCAACACGCCGGCCGAGTCCCACTTGATGTCGCCGGCGCTGTCGACTCGCTGGACCCGCACCGGCCCTGAGAGGTCTTCCGACCATTCGATGATGACGCCACCCAAGCCATCCGGACACAGGAACGGCTGGTCGTCGATCGTGTCCATCCGAACCACTGTCTCCCATAGCTTGCCCCCGCTGCTGTCCACTCGGCAGGCGATCAGTGTGTCTGCACGGCTATAGAAACAGATCGCGCTCCAAACGACGATCGCCCCACCGTGGCCGTCCTGGACCAGCGCGGGCCATGCCACGAGGCTGTCGCTTGGCTGCCGCAGCTCGAGCCCGTTTGCGCCCCAGAGCGGAACACCGTCAGCGCTCACCCGTTGAACCGCGAACGGCCGCCCGGGAGGACCCCAGACCGCAATGGCTCCGCCACTCCCATCGCCTGTAGCAGCGAAGTAGCCAGCCGTCGACAGGGTCGAGTCACAAAGAAGAACGCCGTTCTCGGCCCACTGCGGCACGCCCGCGGCATCGACCCGCTGAGCATATATGCCGTAGTTGAGGGGTCCATTGCGGACATCCGGCCAGACTACGATCGCGCCGCCGGCGCTGTCGCTTACGGCCAACACGGGATCTAGAGCACTGGGCCCGCACAGTTGGACCCCGCCGTCCTGCCAGAGAGTGTGACCCTGGCCAAACGCCGCCCCCGCGCTCAGCACGGCGGCGAGAAGCGTCAAGGCAACAGTCTGTCCGGCCCGATTGTAGGTACAGGAACCCCAACTGAGCGGTCCAGCGATACGGCCAGTGCGCCACCGCCGCGGTCTCATAGCGCAGCCATTTTAGTCCGTCCCATGCCCCTGTCAAACCGCCGCCGTTGAGAACGAGGACGGCTACAGAGAACGCCACCCGAAGCGGTTTGACTCAGGCCCGCGAACCTCTAGAATCAGCGAAGTCATGAAGCACGAGCAGACGACATGTGACGCAGGCGGCGTCGAGGCGGCGCCGGACGCGGCCAGCGGAGCCAGGTTGGTATGAGGCGCTGGTTTCTCCTGCTGGCGGCTGCATTCCTCGCCTGCGGGCCGGCGGTTAAGGCGCCGGAGGTCCGGTTTCAGGGAATCTGCCTCGATTCGATGAGGGAGGCGGTCGTCACCCTCTCTGTCTACAACCCCAATCGTTTCCCGCTTCACCTGCAATCAGTGGACTACGAAGTATCGCTGGGCGGTCGCCTGTGCGGCAAGGGCCAGCGCTCAGAAGCGCTCTTCCTTGACGCCCGTGACACCACCAACGCCGACTTCCGTCTGTCGGTGGACTGGGGCAACCTGGGAGAGGCGATTCCCTGCCTGCTGACGGACAGCATCGTACTGGGCGTGAAGGGGAACTGCGCGGTCAAGACCGTGTTCGGCCGGCGCCGGTTCGGGTTCAACGGCAGCCGGAGAGTATCGGTGAAAGACGAAGTCCGGTCGTTCATCGACAACCTGTTCGAGGAATAGAAAGCGAGACGCCCCTTGCGGGGCGTCTCTTCCGGACCGCTCAGGTCCGTCTGATAGCGCGGGTCTTCCCAGTCGCTCCTAGACCGCAGACCCACCAGAGAAAGGTCCCGGTCTTTTTCCTGGCGTTGCCGGGCGTCAACCGCGCAACAGTGATCCACCAGTGCCCCCGAGCCGGCCGATCCAGATGACCGGCTAAGGCCAACGCCTGCGCCCGACTGGCCTGGCTCAGCGTTCCCGAAGGAACAACTCGTCAGTCCAGTTGTCGGCGTTTCCCGCCTCACTCCGCAGGCGATACAGCTCTTCCAATCCCACCGTTTTCGGCTCCTGGCCGGGCGAGTGCCTGAGTAGACTCCACGTCTCTGCCGGCCCATTGCCAAGGTCTCCTTCCCAGATTACCATCGTGTCCTCCATCGGATAGCGCCGGGGAGATGACGGCACCAATGCGCCAGAAGGACATCTCAACTCACCGCCGCCCATGTGCATTTTGTTGCTTATATGCACAGGGCATGCCAGACATCGGCGAAGCGACGGCGTCCGGCAACTGCCAGAACTACAGCATGTTGCAGTAGAGAGGCTGTCAGCCGCAAGATTCACCATTACGGCGCAGCCGCATAATAAGGCAGCCGCCGCAAAACACGACCATACTGTCCGGGTTTTCAGTTAAGACAAAGACGCTTGAATTGGACGGGTTCACGGGTCTGGGCCGGAGGCGTCGGTTTGGTACAGCACGCGCCGAGTTCGACGCGCGAAAGCGCATCGACGTCAGTCACGACAGCGGCACCACAGCAGGCAGCCGCGGCTCGTCACGGCGCTCGTCGCGCCGGCGAGTGATAGGCACGCGGCCGGTCAAGGGACTTAGCTCTACCGAGCGCCAATTTCGCTTGACAAGCAGGGCGGGAGGGATATCCTCTACTGCCGGGGGAGCATCCCGGAGTCGGCAAAACGCAAAAACAGGAGCAAGCAGTATGAAGAAGTATTGTATCGCAGTAGCAGCTGTCGCGCTTTTGGGCGTTACTTTCAGCGTGGGCAACGCCGCGATTGCCTTCGTCGGAGTCGTCAACCCGAATACGCGCACGATCAGTGTATGGACGGCTCACATATTCATAGCAACGAGCATCGAGACTATCCCCACCACCGGCTGGGATGCGGGCGGTACGACCTACGACACCTTCCAGTTCCCGGACATCGCCCAGTGGCCTGATTCGATCGAGCTGCTGGCGACGATCAACTCCGTGCCGAGCATCTCCATGTTCGTATCCCCGGTGCCGAACACGTTCTACGACTTCACCTATGGCGGCATTGTCAAGCCCAAGGCGATGTTTGACAGCAGCGTGACGAGCGTCGAGGAACCCCGGTCGGCAGTCGGGCCACGGCCGCGCCTGAACGTGAGCCCCAGCGTGGTAACCGGGCAGATGTCGGTAATGCTGGAGCCCGCCGGTCCGGGCCGACCGGTGGTCGAGATTCACGACGCGGTCGGCAATGTCGTCTGCGTGCTCAACTGCACAGTCGGACCCAACGGGACTGCCGCGGCGACGTGGAACCGCGAGGATTGGCTTGGGCAGGTTGTGCCGGAAGGCGTTTATTTCTGCCGCTACGCCGCAGCGGGCGTGGTTGCGGTGCGGAAAGTTCTCGTAACGCACTAGCTCTTTCGCCCGAGTTTCCAGGGCCGCCCGCTGGTCCGCCGCGGGCGGCTTCATTTTTCCCGCTGCCCGGCGCGCCCGCCATTTGACACTCTCCTCGTCCGCCCTATACTAGCTTCCTAAAGAGTCTTGAATATGCGAATAACCATTATTGTCCTGCTGCTGGCCGCAACCCTGCCGGCGCTGGCCGCCAACTCGCCCGAGGCATGGCTCATCCCGTTTGCCGCCGCCTACCAGCCGCCGGTCGCAGGCTTCAACTCGCGCCTCGAAAGTCACGACCTGCCCGCGTCGCGCAGCCGCCACTTCGGGTGGGGCATTGAACTGCGGACGCTGACCGGTTCCTCGCTATTGCTCGGCCCGCTTTTCTTTAAAACCTGGGACGACGTCGACAATGGTTCGTACCGGCTCCGCACCGATGCGACCGGCATCTTCGGCGAGGCGGGATTGCGGCTGGCGCCGTTCAGCTTCATGACGATAGTCCCGATGATTGGCGTCGGCGGCCTCAGCCAGTCATTCAACCTGCGCGAGTCTGCCGGCGACAGCATCAACATCGACACGCTGTTCAGCAACGTTCACGGCAGCCTGTCGCTTTCATCCGGCATGAAGATCGGCGGCATGGCTGCGCTGGAACTGGGGCTTGCCGCAAACAGCGGCTCCGGCCGAATCGGCATCACTTTCCGCGGCGGCTATCTCTATTCACCGTTCCGGCCGACCTGGCGCGTCGCCAATGGCCCCATCGTCGGCGGCACGCCCGACGACCGCCTCGGTGGCTGGTTCTTCTCGGTCGGCCTGCTGCTGATGCCGCCGGCGCAGGCCGCGAGCGAAACCGACTAAGGAGGTCCGGTGAAGAATCTACTGCGTTGGTTTGTCTGCCTCTCTCTGCTGGCCGTTGCCTGCCTGTACACGTATCGGCTCGACAACTCGGACGACCCGGCGACGTACGTATACGCGGCCACCGGTATCCACGAACTCAACGCCGCGACCAGGAACGGCGACATCGACGTCGCCGCTTCGGTGGACCCCGACAGCTCGGTCCGGGTGCAGGTCGCGAAGTACGCCTACGGCCGAGACCGGGCGGACGCCGAGCAGACCTTGAGAGACATGATCGACAGTGTTGCGATCATCGGCGCGGAACTGCGGGTGAGCGAATCTATGCCGCGCGGGCGCCCATGCGGCGCGAGCTTCACTGTCACCGGCCCGGAGAGCATCGGTCTGTCGCTTACGACGACCAACGGTGACATCACCGTCGAGAACATGACCGGCGGCATCAGCGCCAACACGACCAACGGCAAAGTCGAGTTGACGGGCACCGCCGGAACGGCGAGCGTGGCAACGACCAACGGCCGACTCGACGTGAGGGTGCACCGCGGCGCGTTCTACGGAGCGACGACGAACGGCGCGGTCGACTGCGACCTCGCGGCACTGAGCCCTACCGAAAACGTTGGGCTGGTCACCACGAATGGCAAGGTCACGCTGCTGCTGCCCGAGGACGTGTCGGCCATGATCGACGCCACCAACTCGAGCGGACTCCTGACGATTTACGACTTCACGGTCATCTACGAAGCTCAGGAAGAACACCACCTGCGTGGCCGCATCGGTTCCGGGGCCTCGGTAATCAACATCACGACTACCAACGGTGACGTCGTCGTGCGTCGGAGGTCGTGAGATGCCGCGGGAATCGCACAGGCCCCGCCCGGCGTCCAAACATCATATGGAAAGCTGCATAGACCAGGAACAGGCCCGGCGACTGGCCCTGACCTTCAAGGCGCTGGGCCATCCCATGCGGTTGCAGCTCGTGTCGGGACTGCTGAACCAGGAGTGCAACGTCAAACGCATGACTGAGTGTCTTGGCGTAGCCCAGGCCACGGTCTCGCAGCAACTGGCTGTGCTCAGGGCAGCCGGTGTGGTTACTCATGAGAGGAAAGGCAATCAGGTTTGTTACCGGGTGACCAGGCCCTGGCTCCGCCAGCTCGTTCGCCTTGTCACCGGAGCGCTGCAGGAGGAGTGAAAGATGGCTGACGTGAAACAGGTGAATGACAATACATTTGATGCCGAGGTGCTGAAGCCGGCGCTGCCGGTGATGGTGGACTTCTGGGCACCATGGTGCGGCCCGTGCAAGATGCTTGGCCCGATAATCGAAGGGCTGGCAGCCAAGTACGCCGGGAAGCTGGCGGTCTGCAAACTGAACACCGACGAGAGTCCCTCGACCCCGGGGAAGTACGACATCCACGGCATCCCGACGGTCATTATCTTCAAGGGCGGGCAGGAGGTCGAACGGCACGTGGGCTACGCGGCGGAGAATGTACTCTCGGCAAAGATCGACAAACATCTGAGCTGAGTAGAACGGAAGCTTGTCCCAGAACCCGGCTTCGGCCGGGTTCCTTTCTTCGAAGGGCGATAGGACCGATGAGACGGATGGGACGCATTGAGGCCGGTGGCCCGATTTGACTGGCAGCCGGGCAACGATAGGCTAACCGGTGATTTACCGACCCCTTGGCAGAACCGCCGCCGGACGCCTGGCTGAGTTGTGCTCGCCGGAGCGCGTCATCACCGACCCGGCGCTGCTTGCCGACTACGGTCACGACGAGAGCTCCGAGCCGGCGCGCCTGCCCGAGGCACTGGTCAAGGTCCTCTCGGCCGAGGAGACGGCAGCAATTGTTTCCCTGGCCCGGGCCGAGCGCGTACCGCTGACTCCGCGAGGACTTGGCACCGGGCTCGCGGGTGGCTCGATTCCGGTCCGCGGCGGCATCCTGGTTTCAACCGAGCTGATGGACCGGGTGACTGAAGTCGATGCCGACAACCTTGTTGTCCGCACCCAGCCCGGGGTTCGCACCGGCCGGCTCCAGCAGGCGTGCGCCGAACCCGGCCTCTATTATCCGGTTGACCCGGCATCGCTCGACGACTGCTCCATCGGCGGCAACGTGGCGACCAACGCCGGCGGCGCCCGCGCCTACAAGTATGGTGTCACCGGTGACTTCGTACGTGGAATCGAAGCGGTCCTCGCCGACGGCTCCATCATCCGCTACGGCGGCAAGCTGCACAAGAACGTTACCGGCTATGACCTGAACAAACTCATGGTCGGCTCCGAAGGAACGCTTGGCATCCTGACTGAAATCACGTTCAAGCTGGTGCCCCGGCCCCGCTACCAGGTTGACGTGCTGGTGCCGTTCGACCGCCTTGAGCAGGGAGTTGAACTCTGCCTGCGCGTCATCCGCGACAGCCGGTTGCTGCCGGCGGTGGTCGAGTTCATCGAGCGCGGCGGAATTCGCGCCTGCAACCAGGTCCTCGGCAACTGCCTGCCGTTCGCCGACGCCGCGGTCCAGGTGCTCATCGAACTGGAAGGCAACGACCGCGGGCAGGTTCTTGACGAATGCGTGCTGCTCGGCGAGACGGCGATGGCGCTCGGTGCGCGCGAACCGCTGGTGGCCGACAACGCCACCGACCAGGAACGGCTCTGGACCGCCCGCCGCTCGCTGGCCAAGACCCTGAAGCAGGTCTATCCGCAGGTGACGGCCGAGGACGTGGTGGTGCCGCTATCCGAGCTGCCGGCAACGGTCGAGCTGGTCGCCGGGCTGGAGCAGAAGCACGGGATTCCGATTGTACCGTTCGGCCACATCGGCGACGGTAACATTCATGTCGACATCTGCCGCACCATCGCTGACGAGCGCGACTGGCAGCGGGTGCGGTCGGCGGTGGTGGACGAACTCGTGGACTTCGTGCTCGCCCACGGCGGCCAGATTACCGCCGAGCACGGTGTCGGCTCGGCCAAGCGCCACCTGATGAAAAGGGCACTCGGCCCGGCTGAACTCGCCGTGATGCGGGACCTGAAGCGGACACTCGACCCTGATGGGATACTGAACCCGGGGAAGGTCCTGCCGGAAGAGGAACAGGACCAATAGGTCCTATTGCCCGCCGGCGCGGGCAATCTTGCCGAGCTTTCTGAAGTCGCGGCCCTGCACCGCGACGATGTAGAGCCCGTCAGCCAGCGGCTTCCCGTTCTCGTTGTTGCCGTCCCACCCAAACACGTGCTCGCCGACGTTTTCGAACCGGCGCACGAGCGTTCCAGAAAGTGTGTAGATGAGCACGTCCGGCGTCTCACCGGCCGGGAAGTCCAGCACCAGATCACAGTGTCCTGAAAACGGCGCGGGGCGAGTGTACGGTTCGGCCCATGTCGCAACTTCAATCCGGTCGAACTGACTTGCCATCGAGATGTTGCCAAACGAGTCGGTCGCGGTGACGAAATAACAGAATCCGGCCGTATTGCGCGGCAGGCCGAACACGGCGGCCGAAGTGTCCGGGATGTCTTCGGCCACCGTGCGCAAAGCATCAAACGCGTAGACTCTGATGTCGTCGATGAATACACCCGGGTCATTCGCACTCGACCCGGTAGCGTAACGGAACCGGAAATACATCTTCTCCGCCGGCGGCAGCACATAGCGCCGTTCGCGCCACGTCCGTTCGTCGCCATAGAGCGAATCGAGCGCCCGCCAACTGCTCCGGTCCGGCGACCATTCCACGTAGCAGACGTTCCGGCTGATCCCGGCGGAGTCCGGTTCCAGGTCCTCTTTTGTCTTGTACCAGGCATAGAACGAAAGCAGCCCACCGCCGGCAAGCTTCAGTGGCTCGGCGCTCTCGATGGAGTTGGCCAGGTACGAGCCGGAGCCGGAGAAGAAGGAAGTCGGGCCGGAGTGAACTTGTTGAGTGTCTGTGGTCCAACCGAGGTTGGTCCAGCTTGAGAAGCTATCGGCGTCGTCTGCGAAGGCTACACCCGGCTCGGTCGCTTCGTAAAGACGGTAGCGCACCGGCGCAAGGTCAAGACAGGAGTTCCACCATAGCCGCACGTCGCCGCGCCCGCCCTGTCGCACCTGTATGATTGTGGGCTGGTCCGGCTTCACGTCGTCGGCGCCGAAATAGCGGTTCAGGAACTGCGGCCAGCCCGACTCCCGGGCAAAGCCGAGCGTCAAATACGATTGAGCCAGGCGCTTCAGCGCGAGGTAGTTGTCCGGAAACCAGACGGCAAGTCCGGAGGCATTCTCAAGCCCTGAACTGCGTTCGTTGGCAATAACGGCGGAGCGCAGCGCAGCCAAGAGCGAGCTGACCGACGCCGACGGCGGTCCGGGCGCGCTCACACTGCCTGCGAGCAGCTCAGCCAGGTGAATCAGGTCGACGTGAAATGAGTAGCCGGGCATCGTCTGAACCTCACCGCGGGCCGCGCGCACGAAAGGACTTGCCGCGTCGAGGCTTTCGCGCAACGTCACCGACATCCGGTCCAGCGCCCGCGCGATCGCCGCCATATCCAGCCCGGAGAGCGCGACCTGCTGCCCGGGATAGGCTTCGACATAGTCGGCGCACACACCGGGAAGCAGTTCGGCCGGAGTGCGGCCCGGACTGCCGGTCAGCCGGTCCAGCAGCTTGTCGTAGGGCAGACCGAAAGTGGGAACCAGGGCTTCCGACGCAACCATGTAGTCACAGTCGTCACTGACTTCGGCGGCGACTTCGACCATGCCCATCAGGCAGGCATCAAAGATGAGAATCCGCGGCCGTTTGCCCAGGACCTGTCTCACACTGTCCATCGCCCGTGCGAATTCACCGCCGGCGACTCCCATTTCGTGGCCGTGCGAATCGTCGATGAAGATGGCGCTGGCCCTCGGCCCGTAGCCCGGATACCAGCCGTTGCCATGGTCCCAGAGAACCAGAAGGTAGTTCGTCGCCGGGTAATGACTGCGCAGGAATCCCGCAAAACCGGCCAGGGTTGCCGGGTCGGCCATGTCGACCTCACCGATGTCGGCAAGCAGGTCGGCCGCGCCCTTCCTGACCAGGTACCGATAGCAGTCGGGACGGGGGTCTTGCGCCGCGCGGTCAACCTGGACTACGACATTGACATCGTTCGTGGAACCAACCTTCTCCATTTCGGCAATGTCGAGGTCGGCCACGTCGCTCATCCCGTTATCCGCGCACATGTAGACGCCGACGGTCCATTGCGCCGCGGACGCCGGCAGCAGCATCAAAGTCAGCGCGAGGAGGACGAAAGGCAGCAGGGGCACGGACCTCCGTGCCCCTGCAACGTCGCGTTGTACCTTCAGCCTAGAATCCAACCGTCAGCTGCAATCGATGCGTCGGTTTAAGATACTGATAATAGCGGAAGGTATAGTCGAGCCCGAGGCTCATGCCCTTGACCGGCTTTGCCCGCGCGCCGAGACCGGCGGATAGCCCCGTCAGCCAGCCGATTTCGTCCTGATAGGCATTGTCGGCGTTGAGGATGTAGCCGCCGCGCATGAAGAAGACGTTGGCGATCCCGTATTCCAGGCCGAAGTTCACCGTCTCGTTGATATCCGAGGGGTGGGTGATGTCGAGGGCCGCGGTCAGGCGGGAGTCCTTGTCCGGGTCCATGGCCTCGATGATGTCGTAGGCGATGCCGAAGCGGAACGTCGTCGGCAGGCCGGCCGGTGTCGTGCTGTAGGAACCCTCGATCTGGCTCGGGCCGGAGTCGGGCCAGAAGAAGCTGTAGTCGAGTTCGCGGCCGCTGAACGAAAGCTGGGTGCCGTAGTTGGTGACCGCGGCGCCGATGCGGAGCGACTTGAAGCCGGTATTGTAGAACAGGCCGAGGTCAAAGCCGACGGCCGAGGCCGACATATCCCAGATGCTCTGATTGATGAACTTGGTCGTGAAGCCGAAGCTGAGCTTGTCGGTAATGACCCGGGCGTAGCTTATCGCCAGCGCCATGTCCGAAGCGCCGAAGAAGAGGCCGGTGCCTTCATCCTCGCGGGTCACGGTGTTGGGATTGTCGATCGTCGTCTGTTCCATCTCGCCCATCGCCAGCGCCGTAACCGTGAACGCCAGCGTGCCGAAGTTGGTCATCGGCAGGACGAAAGCGAGATTCTCGTGGGTCACGTCGGCGAGCCAGTCGCTGTGATTCAGCGCGACCTGCCGCCCGACGCGGGCGAGCCCGGCCGGGTTGAAGTAGCTGGCCGAGGCATCGTCGGCGATAGCGACAAAAGCGTCACCCATTGCCGTTGAGCGGCCGACGCCGATCTTGAGGAACGCGGCCCCGGTGGTGCCGACCTTGGAGAACGCCGCCTGGGCCGGAGAGACGAACGCCACCGACACCAGGAGCGCCACGGTCAGGATGAAAGTGATGCTGTTTTTCATGGCTGCCTCCCCTAGTAAATGAACGCCAGTTTGCCCACCGCCTCACCGACCGGCGATTGTACGTGATAGATGTACACGCCGGAGGCAATGAGTTGGCCGGAAATCGCCGTGCCGGTACTACCCGGTGATTCGTTGGTGAAATCCCAGGTCTCGGTGCCGCCCAGGTCGAGCGGCTGGACGTTCGTGTCCTTGTGCCTGAGGACCTTTACCAGGTCGCCGGACATGGTGTAGATGCGGATGGTGCACTCGCTGGGCAGGTGGGTGAATCGCACGAACCGCTGGTCCGTGGACTTCTCCCAGGAATTGAAGACGACGTAGGGGTTGGGGACGACCTTGACATTGAGCTTGACCTTCGTGACCGTGTCCGACCTTCCCGGCTGGGTGAGTGCCTGGTACACGTTGTAGTAGGGCGGCGTGCCTTCGGTCTTGTGGCCCACGACGTACCAGGTGTCGCCATTGGCGATTGACGAGAACAGCGTCGACAGGCTGTCATCGGACGGCTTGAACCGGACGAAGCCGCCGCAGATGTAGAGATACGCGTCCAGCCCGGTCAGGGTGTCGCTTGGCGACTTGAAGCCCTTCTGGAGGAAGCACCAGCCGTTGGCCGAACTCGGCGACGCGGAAACCCACTGCGTCGGCGGCACTTCGACGTTGGCATGGGTAGCATCGAGCACTTTCGCCGTCATGTATCCGGGCGCGTTGGTCCAGACGATGACGTAATCGGAGCCGCGGAATGACCAGCCCGTGTTCGGAGCGTTGCCGGTCCTGATGCCGATCGACTCGCGCGGGTAGTGCGCCGTGCGGACAGCGTACGCCGTGTCGAATGGCTTCGATGGTACGCTGACCTTCATCGTGCAGTTGAGCGCGATACCGTTGAACGTCGGCACGGCCCGGGTGATGGTGTTGCCGACCGTGTAACTGAACGACGCCGTGTCAATGACCAGACTGTCGTTGTTGTTCCGGTCGACCACATAGTAGCCGTAGATGGATTTGGAGGCACCCCCGCCAAATGTCGGGCCGAGGAACCGAAGTTCGTAGGTATCAGCCGTGACCTGGAAGGGAACCACGACATCGGCTCTCCACTTCATGCCGGGTCTGGTGGTGTCGCCAACCGTGGTGGCCACGCTGACCGTCGGCACGATGTAGTTGGCCGCGTCCCAGCGCGGGACGGTGGAGAAATTGGCCACGAGCCCGGAGCGCAGGATGATGACGGCCGAGTCAAGCGGCGTAGTATGGGCCGAGTCCCAGGCGGTCGTCTGGAAGTTGTAGTCGTACGCCGTCACGCAGTAGTAGTACGTGTAGCCGTCGGTCACGCTGCTGTCAACGAAGCTGTAGAAAAGCCCTTTGTCGTTCGCCTTGATCCAGAGACTGTCGGGCGTGCCGGCCGAATCTCCGCCCGGCGGGTAGTTGAACGTAACCGAATCGGCCAGGTCGCACTGGGCGAGAATGCCCCAGTCGCTGCCGTTCTTCGACTTGTAGACGATGTAGCCCTGGAAGTCGTAACCCCGGTACAGCGGGTCCCAACCCGGCTTGCTGGGGTCACTTGCTACCTTCTGCCAGTAAGGGTCCGGCGTTCTCTCCGGGAGGTCGTCCCAGACAATCCGGACCTGATTGTCGCCCGGCACGAGCGTCATGTTCGGTGCCAGCGGCGGTCCGGGCAGAAGCCAGCCCTGGTCGTAGATGAACTGCGCCTGGTTGGCGAGTTTGGCCAGGTGAACGAGCGAATCGATCGGCCGGTTCTGCCACGTCTGGCCCGGGCCTCCGTACGGAGCGCCCATGCAGGCGATGACCAGCCTCACCATCTGCTGCGGACCGAGGGTGAACGGTCCGGAGCACTGGACAAAGCGCTTGTCGGCCGGGGCGATGTCGGGCGCCGAATCGTACGGCGCGTACACGCCGGTCCGGTAGTCGAACCCGGCCATCGTCAGGTACTGGGCCGCGTCGGTAACGGGGTCGATGTCGATGGTGAACTTCTTGAACGCGGTCATGCCGAGCGGCCGGCCGGTCGGGCCGGCCGTGTCGCGCGGGCTTTCGAGGAACTTGTAGGCAAAGACACCCGGCGTGCCGCTCTCCCAGTCTCGACCGGCGTTCTCCTGGTTGTTGTTATCGCCGACATAGCCGACGTTCTTAACCGTATCTGCGCCCGGCACGTAGGTATTGAGCAGCGTGCCGACCATATCATCGGTCGCATCGCCGACGTCGGCGTCGCAGACCGCGCCCATGTAACAGTTCTTCAGCGTGTCGGTCGTGCTCGCATTGCGGACGACGTAGGTGATGAAGAAGATGTCCTGGTTCGAAGGATAGTTCCAGGCGTAGACTGTCTCGAAAACGTCGATGTTCAGGGGTTTGCCCGGCGAGATGTGGTTTTCCGAAAGGACATCGGAGTAGGCGCACCACATGTCCTGGAGCGAGAAGTTCTCCTTCGGCACGATGGTGTCGAGGTCGGGAGACGTGACCCAGCGGTCACGCGGTGTCGGCGGCCAGTCGCCCGGGTAGACGAAAATCCGGTCGTTCGCGCTGCCCGTCCCCTCGGCCGAATTCTCGACCGTCACCGGCGACATCTCGGTGCCGCCGGAGTTCGGATTGTAGCCGAATGTTACGAGCGTATCCTCGATGCTCGGGTCATTCACCCGCTGCCGGATTGAGCCGAACCAGAGGCCGGCGCCGAAGATGTAGCAGTTGTGCAGCGGCTGAGGCCAGGCTCCGCCGGCCACGCCGGTCCCGGCGGTGTCGATGCCGTACCGCCCATCATTGTAGAACGGGCATGCCCACCGGTTGATGTTCAGCCGTTTCAGGTCATAGATTCGATGGCCGACCGGCGGCGGCGTGGCGCTGCGCGCCAGCGCCGTGCCGACTGCCATCGTCAAAAGGACGAGGAGCAGCCCCGCGGTCTGCCACTTGCGATTGGTTAGAAGTGATCTCATGGTTGCTCCTTAGAACGACAGGCTCAGCCCGACCTTGATCTTGCGCGGCGGCCCGTAGTAGGTCGGCGGCGTGTTCGCGTCGGTGTAGGCCCGGAGGTACGATGCGTACTGCTCGTTGCGGGTGATGAAACCATCGTGGTTGTAGTCGCGCGCGGGGTGGTAGTAGTAGTCGCCGAACAGGAACCCGGTGGCGCTGAACTCGCCGGGGGTTATCACGCGGCCGGTGTAGTCGGGCTTGCCGGTGGCGGAGAACACGTTGGTGATGAGTTCGGTGTTCATCACGTTCGTGATGTCACAGGTAATCGATAGCGCCATACCGGCGATTGTGAGGTCCTTGCTCAGGCGGCCGTCCAGCGTGTAGCTGCCGGGCAGCCGGGCCGAGTTCGTGAGCCCGATCTGGTTGCCCTTCTGGTCGGTCGGCGTATAAGGCGTTCCCGAGCTGTAGGAGAACACACCGGAAATCTCGAAGTCCCGCATCGGCACGAAGGTGAAGTCGGACGGGAACGCGAAGGCGAGGTCGGCGTGGAACGAGTTACGCACGTCCTGGTCGAGGAAGTAGTCGAGCTGGCGCGGCGTCGAGCGCTGGTACTGGGCCTCGGCCGTCGAGGCCGTCCCCTTGGCGATCTGGAACGTGTAGCCAAGGCGGCTGGACCAGTAGTGGTCGAGCGCCTTCGTCACCGTCGCCTCGAAACCCTGGATGCGCGCGTATTCGACGTTGTAGTACATCGTGTACGACGTCGGCAGGGCGTGGACCACTCGCACACCGGAGAGGTCGAACACGTCCTTGTAGAACGCGGTCACGTCGAATTCGAAGATGTCGGTCAACTGGGCGTCGAAGCCCATTTCGTAGGCGATGGTCTTCTCCGCGCCCATGTCGGCGTTGCCAACGATGACGTTGCCGCGGCTGCGCAACTGGGCCGCAGTCCGGTCAGCGTAGGTATACAGGTCGGAGAACGAAGGATTCTTGTAGAAGTGACCGTAGGAGAACCGGAACTTTATCCGCTCGGTTATCGGGTAGGAAAGTCCGAGCCGCGGAGCCAGCCGGTACTTGGCCGGCACCGAGAGCAGCGAGTCGGCAATCTCGTTCCGCGCGCCGAGGCTCTCGGGGAATGCCCGCACCTTGGCCTTGGAATCGAGGTAGTCGAACCGGATTCCGGCCCTGACCACCAGGTCCTCGAAGTCGGCCCGGTCCTGCACGTAGGCGGCAGCGACCAGCGGCTTGTAGTTGTACGCGTCCCAGAACGGGTTCATGTCCCAGGGCAGCGAGTTCTCGTAGACCGAGAGCGAGTACTGGGTCAGGTCGATGCCGGTCTTGATTTCGTGAATCTTGGACACGGTATGAGTCAGGTCGACTTTGCCGAGCACCTGGTTGGTGGCGCGGTAATGCCAGGTACGCTCGTCGCCTTCGGTCACGAACAGCCCGGCCACGCCCCACGGGTTATTCGTCAGTGCATACCCGGAGGCGAAGTTCTTCTTGCCCGGATGCGCGTAGACCGTGTCTCCGCTCGGTGACAGCCAGTACGACCGGTAGAGCTGCAATACCGCGCTGTCCTTGGGCAGCCCCTCCCAGTTGTTGAACACCCAGTCCTCGGCACGGAAGATGTAGCGGTCCCAGATGCCGGCTTTGCGGAGCGCGCCCCAGCCGCCGGTCGTATCGGCCGCCTCGGCGTCGAAATTCCGGACGGTCCGAATGAGCGATGTCTGGAACCAGCCGATCTTCGCCTCATAGACCGTGGTCGGCGACAGCAGGTGGTTGATGGTGAAGTTGCCCTTGTACGAACGGACCCGGTTCGCGTAGAGTCCCTGCTGATAGTACTTGTACGAGTTACCCCAGCTCCACCACTGGTAGTTCGAGTGGTGCCCGTCGACCGTGAACTTGAGCCCCTGCCTCGTAAGGAAGAACTCCTTCGGCATCTGCAACGTGAGCTTGCCTTCCGCGGCATACTCGCCTCGCGGTGCATTCACCTTGTAGCGGACACCGGCGGCGTCATCGGTCTTCAAGTACTCGGCCGAAAGGAAGTAGCGGAGCCGGTTCCAGACCGGGGTTGGGCCGCCCACAGAGAAGGTCAGGCGGTTGTAGCCGTAGTTATAGCCAGTGCTGGCCGGGAAAACGTCATCCGTCGAGTAGCCGACACGACCGGTGGTCCGAGAGCCGCCCTCCTTTGTCACGGCCTTGATGATGCCGGACATGGCCGAACCATATTCGGCGTCAAAACCGCCGGTGATGACAACCACCGACTGCAAGGCGTCGGTGGTCGGCTTTGGCGACGACCAGAGCGTGCCGACCAGAGCGTCCTGTGCGGCCACGCCGTCTACCAGGTAGGCCACGTCGTCGAACCGGCCTCCACGGATGTGGGTCCAGCCGCCGCGGCTCTGAGTTATGCCCGCCTGCATGCCGACCAGGTCGGAGAGCTGAGTAACCGGCAGCCGCGTGAAGTCCTCGGAGGTTATGACCCGCTCCACCGACACTGCCTGTCGCTGCACCAGCTTAGTCTTGGTGGCGGTGACGTCTATCACCTTGCCTATGTCAATCACTGTTACCGATAACTTGAAATCAACCCTCGTAGCATTGTCCTGGATGACCAGCACGTCGGTCACCCGTTGTTCGTTGTAACCGGTATAAGAAGCGGTCACGCTGTACTTACCCGGCGGCACGTTGATTATCTGGTACTGACCGTTCAGGTCGGTCGCATTGCCAAGCTCGGTGCCTTCGACTATTACGCTCGCCCCGACCAGCGCCTCACCGGTCCGCTTGTCGGTCACGCGGCCGGCGACGGATCCGGTGTTGGCGGCCAGCGCGATGCCGGCCAGCAACAGCCCGGCCAGCAGAATTCGTCCTATTCCTCTCATCGTCCACCTCCCTGTATCCGGATCGGGATGCTCCAGACGGTTGCGTTGAACTCGCCCTCGTTCTCCCAGAGCACGGGCGCGGGGATGTGCTCAAGCGAAAGACAATAGATGCCCGGCGTGAGCGACTCGAACTTCACGGTGTCGCTCCCTGCCGTCCTGTTGTACTCGTAGCGTTTCCCATTGAAGTAAAGGTAATCGTAGGCGTCACCCTGGTTCGTGAGCAGACTTGTCACTTGAATCCAATCGCCGACTGAGTAGGTCAGCAACTCGCCGTCGACCGAGTAGAACCGCTGAATCCCGTAGTGGAGCGTGTCGGGCCGCAGGTTCACGGTGTCGACCCGGTTGTCTCCGCTCTTCAGGGCGAAACGCAGGATATAGGGCGCATCCTCCGGCCCGGGCACGTAGAACCGCCCGCCGCCGGCCAGCTTCCAGAGCTGCCACGCGCCGTCGGTCTTCTTCAGCACGCAGCCCTCAATCGAGGCACCGCTCAGCGTCTTCTCAAAGACCGTGTCGCAGGGATACCAGGTTTCCGAATAGAACGGCAGCCGCAGCGTCTCCGCCGGCGGCACGACGATAATCGAGTCGTACAGGTAGTTGGTCTTCTGCCACGCGTGCATCCGAACGGTGCCGGGAATCGTCTCGCCCAGTGTCACGGTGCAGGTAGTTTCCTGGTTGAGGGTATCAAGCCCGGCGATGAACGTGTACTTCAGCTCGTACTGGCTGGTGTCGAACACGTGCTGAAGCCCGTCCAGACGGAACCGGCCCTTGAACCGGTTACCCACGAGTTCGTCCGGCAGGATCTTGTCCGTCGTGCCGGGCAGAACGGTGTCGCACATCTGCATTGCCAGCTCTGCCAGCCCGGTCGTGAAGTAACCTTTGCTGGCGTCAACGGCCGCCTTGATTCCGGCCGTGTCATCTTTGGTCGGCTCCCAGAATCCCTCCGGCGCGGTGCGGCCGCAACCGAATATTGCTGCCGCCACTAACGCGCACAGCGCCGCCCCGGCCAGCCTTCGCAGCCGATGGCGCCCGCCCTGAACACTCCACAGACTCATTCTGCCTCCCTTTGCTCACTTACCGCTACGCGGGTCGGCGTCGGGACAAGACCGCAACTCCGCACGAGTTCCAGATCGTCTTCCCAGCCCGCCGCACGCGTGGCCACTTCACACCACATAACTCATGGAACCCGGCCGGCAGCTCCGTACGGAGCGCCTACTTCAGCCGGAGTCCCTCAGAGAACGGACTTGCTGACAGCCCTCAGGCTGCCAGAAGCCAACGCCGCACCGGCCCATCGACCTGAGCCGGATGAGGCAGCCGGCCATCGACTCGGGCTATCCAAACCCGGGTCATGGAGAACTTTAGGCCGTAAAACCCAAGAGTCAAGCAGCGCACTGGCCTCCGCCGGCCCCGGGGAGAGCCCGCCGCCGCCTTTCGCCGGTTTTGTCGCCATGACTACCCCGCCGGAACTGCGCTGGCTCGCGCGACCTGCCGGGCCTCGCGATTCAGGTAGCCAGCTAGATCACTGACCTCAGGCGCTGAAAGGAGCTGCGTCAGCTCCGCATCCTCGCCGTCCGCCACCCATCGCCGGAGGAAGACTCGGGCAAGAGCCGGTCTGGCACAGATCTCCTCGGCCAGCTCCCGGGCCTCTTCGAGCGCGCCGGTCTTACCGTGGTCGACGTACAACCTCAAATAGCATATCAGCAGGTTGCTCAGAATCCGGGTAAACTTCTCTTCCTGAAGGCCAGACTCCCTCACCAACCGCTTCGCATCCAGGCAGAGCTCAACTGCTTTCTCCAGGGCCGCCCGCGACTGGCCGCCCTGAACGTACTCCACCTGGGCAAGGCTCAGCCGCGCTGAAACCTGGTCAATCTGCTCGCCGACATTGGCATCCTCATCATCCGGGCGACGCCGAACCCCGGCCGCCATCACCTTTCGGTAATAACCCTTCGCCCGCTCAAAATGCCGGTCGGCCTGTTCGCGACGGCCCGCGCGCTGTTCCTGGACGGCGCGGGTGTACTCGACGATGCCGAGCTGGTCCAGGAGTTTGAGGCGCTGCCTAGACTGCGGCGCCAGTTGCAGCGCGCTCTCCAGGAAGTAGCTCGCAAGCGCGTACGGCTCAAGCCCGGTCGGCGGTGCACCGGTCGCGGGGTCCGGCATCAACTCGCGTATCGTCGAAACGCGCCCCTTCATTTCGGGATTGTAGCTCTCGCATTGAGTCAGCCGTTTCGCGATCCGCTCCCGCACCAGTTCAGGGTCCTGCGCGCAGACGACGTCGAACCTCAGGTCCTGGTCGTTCGACCAGGCGCGCAGCACCGACTGACCGAGGATGCCGATCACCCACGACAGCCGCATTCGCAGCGCGCGGACGTAGTGGTCGGTGGGCTGGTAGGCGATAGCCGTGGCCCAGGAAAGACAGGAGGGACATGCCGCAAGGTGTTCGCCGACCTGAAGATATGGGAAGGGCCCGCTCTTATCTCTCGCCCAGTCGGAAATCAGCTTCCGGGCGAGGCTGCAGGTCTTTGGGCGACTGACCGGGCTATCGAGCACACTTTGCCTTTCTGCGCCGGCCTAGCCCGGTGCGGCCTGCGTTTCCTTTTCGGCAGGGCTCGCCTTCGCGGCCCGGCTTTCTCCGTTTTGCCCGATGAGTCTCGTACCGGCCGAGTCGGCCGCAAGGCCGAACAGCCTCGCCCGCAACGTCCGTCCGTCATCACCCGTCAGCCGCAGCGCGGCGAGGCGTCGCCGGACCGCATCGCGGTGCTTATACACCACCCACTGGTTCCGCTGCACCTTCTGTCCGACGTCGGCGGCAGTCATGTCTTTGGACAAGAGCCAGATGATATCGCCGTCCTCGCCCATATCGACCAGCCACTTGATCATGCCGTAATGCTTGCCGTCCTCGTAGGTCAGCGCGACTCGCAGCAGCACCCGGTCTATCTCGTCCATCGGCAAGCCGTAGAGCTGCGTCATCTCGCAGCGCGAAAGGTTTCCCTCATACCAATTGTAGAACATCTGCTGCTCGGAAGTCTGCCCGCTCGCGGTCTCGGTTCCGCAGCCGTCCTGCGGGCCGACCGCGGTCAGCGCCTCTTCCGGGCAGGTGCCGCGTCGCCCGTCTGCCGATTCCTCTCCTCCCACCGACGAAACGCTCAGCGCTTCCTCGTCTCTTGCCGCCGCCGACTCCTCCGGGATGCTCTCGGTGTGGTAAGAATCAGTGAGCACCTGATAGTACTCCTTGCCCAGCACCCGCAGCGCTGCACGCAGGTACTGCCGGGGCGAGTACTTCTCCAGATGGTCGGCCAGATGCCGGGAGAGAAACTCCATCGCGCGGTGCAGGGCGGCCTCGTACACATCGTTGTACTTCAGGCAGACGTCCAGCTCCCGCGCCTGCTTCGGCCCGGAAACACGGATGGTCGCGCCGCGCGCGAACTGAAGCAGTACCAGGTGAACCAACTCGATGAACTCCGACACCTCGGCCTCACTCAAAGCCTCGTATCCCGCCTTCAGCCCGCCGAAGACCGTCTCCAGCGCGCCGAAAGCGCTCTGCCGGTCGAACTGGTCGATTCCGGCAATCACCCGGTCCATCTC
>CAZAKP010000038.1:0-12248 GCA_964485845.1 uncultured bacterium
GCCGCTGCTTCTTTCCGAGCGTCGCCAGCGCGTCGTCCATCACCATGTCGAACGTCTCGGACGTGAGCGGCAGGTTGTTGGGCGAGTCCCAGTCAATATTCTTCTCGGATTCGGGCCGGCGTACGATAACCGTATCCTGCGGGCTGCGTCCGGTCGATTCCGGCGGGGTCCACGCCGCGAGACAGCCGCACCTCGCGACCATCGCCTCTCGCTGCTGAACCGCATCCCCAATCATTTCCTTCCGGTCCGGATTGACTTTGACATCGGAATGCCACTTCAGGACCTCACCGAGCCTTCCCTGCAACTCACCTTCCATCGGTTACCTTCTCTCTTCCTCAATCGCCGCCTGGGCCGCGGCCAGTCGTGCTATCGGAACTCGGAACGGCGAACAACTGACATAGTCCATCCCGACCCGGTAGCAGAACTTCACCGACTCCGGGTCACCGCCGTGCTCGCCGCAGATGCCGACTTTGAGCCCGGGACGGGCGGCGCGCCCCTTTTTCACCGCGATATCGATGAGCGCTCCGACCGACGGTTGGTCGATGGTCTGGAACGGGTCGGCCCGTAGCAGTCGCTTTTCGATGTACAGCGGCAGGAACGAAGCTGCATCGTCGCGGCTGAAACCGAAGGTCATCTGCGTCAGGTCATTGGTGCCGAACGAGAAGAACTCGGCCTCGCCCGCCATCTCGTCGGCCAGCAGGGCCGCGCGCGGTATCTCGATCATCGTACCGACCAGGTGAGGAATGCACTCTCTTCCTGTCTTATGGCAGACCTCTTCGTGTACGCGCAAAATGATTGCGTTCTGGTGAACGAGCTCCTTCGCCTCGCAGGTCACCGGCACCATTATCTCCGGCTCTGGATGTTTCTTCTCCGCCAGGAGTTCGGCCGCCGCCTCGAATATCGCGCGGGCCTGCATCTCGGTTACTTCGGGATAGGTGATGCCGAGACGCACGCCGCGGTGTCCCATCATCGGATTCGACTCGTGCAGGTCGATTCCGCGCTTGCAGACTTCCTCAACGCTGACACCGAGCGACTTCGCCAGCGCCGCCTGTTTGTCCGCGGCCTGCGGCACGAACTCGTGCAGCGGCGGATCGAGCAACCGGATAGTCACAGGCAGCCCGTCCATCGCGTCGAGCGTGCCCTTCACCACAGCCTTGACGTGGACATAGAGCTCGTCCAGCGCCGCACGTCGCTCCTCCGGCGTCTTCGACAGGATCATCTTGCGCAGAAGGAAGAGCGGTACGTCGCTGCCCTTGCCGTAGAACATGTGTTCGGTGCGGAACAGGCCGATGCCCTGAGCGCCGAGTCGGCGCGCCAGGGCCGCGTCGCCCGGAGTCTCCGCATTGGTGCGGACCTTCATCCGCCGGTGCTTATCGGCAAGAGCCATGAATTGTAAGAAGCGCGGTTGTTCGGTGGCGTCGACCATCGCCATCTTGCCCGCATATATGCGCCCCTTGGTGCCGTTGAGGGTCAGCCAGTCACCCTCGCCGAATATGCTCCCGTGTATCGTCAGCTTCCTGGTCGAGGCGTCGACCTTGGTGTCCTTGGCGCCGACGATGCAGCACTTTCCCCAGCCGCGCGCCACCAATGCCGCGTGCGATGTCATCCCGCCGCGCGCGGTCAGGATGCCGGACGCCGCGCGCATCCCGTCGATGTCCTCGGGCGACGTCTCCTCACGCACGAGAATGACCGGGTCGGCACCTTCGCAGCGCGAAGCGGCGATGGCGTCGGCCGCGGTGAACACGATGCGGCCGGTTGCCCCGCCCGGGCCGGCCGGCAGCCCTTCGCCGAGCACCGCAGCCTCCCGCTCGGCCGCCGGGTCGAGTATCGGATGCAGCAGCTCCTCGAGTTGGTGCGGCTGCACGCGCAAGAGCGCCGCGCGCTCGTCGATGAGCCGTTCTTCCACCATGTCCGTGGCGATGTTGATGGCCGCCACGCCGGTCCGCTTGCCGGTGCGGGTCTGGAGCATGTAAAGCTTGCCGTTCTCGATGGTGAATTCGAGGTCCTGCATGTCGCGGAAGTGCTGCTCCAGTTTCAACCGGTAGCCGTCGAGTTCGGCATAGAGTTTAGGCATCGTGTCTTCGAGACTCTCCATCGCCTCGTTCCGTACGTTGCGGCTAGCCTTGTTCAGCGGATTAGGCGTCCGGATGCCCGCTACTACATCTTCGCCCTGAGCATTGCGCAGCCATTCGCCGTAGAAGCGCTTGTCGCCGGTCGCCGGGTTGCGCGTAAAGGCGACGCCGGTAGCCGAGGAATTACCGAGGTTGCCGAACACCATGGCCTGCACGTTCACCGCCGTGCCCCAGTCGTCGGGCAGGTTTTCGATGCGTCGGTAGGCCACCGCCCGTTTGCCATTCCAGCTTCGGAACACGGCGCGGATGCTGCCCCACAGTTGCTCCTCGGGGTCTTCCGGGAAAGGCTTGCCGAACGTCTCGGCAATGAGCGCCTTGTACGCGAGACACAGCTCCATCAGGTCTTCAGCCGTGAGCTCGGCGTCTTTCCGCCCCGTCCGCTCTTCCAGACTTCGTGAGATGGCTTCGAGCCGCACGCGGATTCCCTTGCCGTCCTTCGGCTCGATGCCCTCGGCCTTCTCCATCACGACGTCGGCGTACATCGTGAGCAGCCTGCGGTATGCGTCATAGGCGAAGCGCTCGCTGCCCGTCATGGCCGCAAGTCCGGAAAGCGTCCGCTCGGAGAGCCCGATGTTGAGCACGGTCTCCATCATCCCCGGCATCGACGCGCGCGCGCCCGACCGGCACGATAAAAGCAGCGGGTTCTTCGTGTCGCCGAGCCTGCGTCCCATCAACTGTTCGACTTGCCCGAGGCCGGCTTTCACCTCGTCGGTCAGCCCCGACGGATACGCGCCGGCTTTCATGTATTCGACCGAAACAGCCGTGGCGATGGTGAAGCCGGGCGGAACCGGCAGACCGATATTAACCATCTCGGCCAGGTTCGCGCCCTTGCCGCCGAGCAGTTCCTTCATCTGGGCCGAGCCCTCAGCCCGGCCGCCGCCGAAACGATAAACCGATTTCACCTGCAAATCTCCGTTCTGCGGTCGCGCTTCATCGGACATGGATAGCTTGTCGTAAGTCCGTCTGTGCGGCCCGAGCGCCGCAACGGTGGGCTACTCCTGCTTGCCGGCCTCGCCGGCATCCGTGCACAGAAAAGCTTCGAGGAGTTCTTTGGCGCGGGCCACGTTCTCCTCCTCTACCAGCACCTCGCCCCAGACCGGGCGCATCATGCGCGCCAGGCCGTCGTAAGCCGGAAGCTGGAACGAGCGTATCATTGCCGGAATCCCGTTCGCTTCGAACAGGTCGCGGACCGCGTTCGCCATCAATTCATCGGCAGGCCGGTAGACGGCTCTAATTGACACGGAGTGAACAGTATAGGCAGTTTCGGGACATCAGTCAAACCCTTCGCTGGTCACGATTCAATCACGCGCAGGCGCAGGTCGCGCTTGCGGAGTTCGCCGATGTACGCGGCCGACGGGACGCAGTTCTCGCCGGTGAACGCACCCGCGCATCCAACCTGTCCACGGCCAAGCATCAATGCGACAACAGCTGCAGAAAAGCCGGTCGTCCGCTCCATCGCCGTCAGCCCACTCCGCTTGTCCGCATAGTCCACCAGTTCGTATATCAGTGTCCTTTTTCCACTCAATCCCTTGATCCCTCGATCCCTCGATCCCTTCCCTTCCACTATCACCCTCAACAGCACCACGTCGTCCTTCTCCCAGGGCAGCACCGCCTCCAGCCGCTCTATCAAGAGGTGCCGCGGGATGATGCGGGCGCCGTCTACCTCAACCGGCTTCATATCGGTCAGGCCAAGGTCGAACAGCAGCCGCACCTTGGCGCAGTGACCCGGATAGCGAATCGTCTTGTAGTCGAGCGACTTCACCCGGCCACGGTACGTGTAGGGCAGAGTGGACGACCCGCCCGAAGTATTGAAAGCTTCGAGTTCGCCGAACGGCTTGGGGAATGTCAATTCTTCAACGTCGGCCAGCGGCTCGCGCCAGGCCAGCCTGCCATTGCGCAGAACCAGGCAGGGCTCCACGTACTCGTTGATGAGTCCGTTGGCAGAAAAGACGAGCGCGTAGTTGAGCGGCGGCTCAGGCTTACGCGGCAGCCCGCCCACACGTATCTTGATGGAGTCTGTCCGAGCAAGTCGCGAGAACCCGTCCGCGGCGAGAATGCTCACCATCCCCGGCGCCAATCCGCAGTCCGGCACGAGAGTGACGCCGGCCTTCTTTGCCTGACCGCTGAGCGCCAACTCATCATTCACCACGTCATTGTTCCCGCCCAGGTCGCAGAAGTGCGTACGTGCTGCGACTGCTGCGCGTGCCAGCCCCAGATTGTAGAAGTACGGCACGCAGCTCACCGCCACGTCGCACGGCTTCATCAACTCGGCCATCCTGCCCCGGTCCCCGGCGTCCGCTTTGAACGTCCTGACCTTCCCGCTGCGCAGCCATCGCTTGAGACTGCTCAGCCGCCCTGCATCAACGTCGCAGACTCTGACCTCGTCAACGTCCTTCTGACGCACCAGATCGAATGCCACCGCCCGCGCCTGCATTCCTGCTCCAATGACCAGAATCTTCATGCTTCTCCTCTCATCGATGCTCGCATGTCTCATGCTACTCGTTCATCGCCGATAATCAAAGACAAACACGGCTGAATCGGCGTTCGGCGGCCTGCGGTCGAAAGACCGAAAGGGGATGTAAATGAACCGCAATATGGGAATCGTGGACCGAGTTGTCCGGCTGATAATTGCCGCCGTTATACTCGTACTGGGAGTCACCGGCGTGATCACGGGAGTCCTGCTGGCCGTACTCGGGATAGTGGGCCTGGTCTTCGTCTTCACCAGCATCATGGGAATATGTCCTGCATACCTGTTGCTCCGCATCTCAACGCGTAAAAGCTGAGGCAATCATGCCTGTCACGAATGCCGTTGAGCTGCTTCGCGGCAACGCTGCCAGACGTCTCGCGCTCCCCGCCCCGAGCTTCTGGTTACTGAGTCAGGTCCTTCCTGATCTGGTCGTACTGCTCCTTCGTGATTTCGCCCCGCGCGTAGCGCCGCTTCGCTATTTCGAGCGCATCCGGCTCGCCGCCCACCCATCCCCGATGGTAGCCGGTTGACCTTCTCACCAGAGCGAGAATCAGAAGCACAACCACCGCGATTCCCAGTGCCCAGAACACGACGCCAAACGGCCAGTACCAACCCATCCAGCCGAATCCGTGGTTCCACATCATCGCTGCGACTCCTTACATCAGTTCACTGATTAGACGATGTGCCCGTTTACGACGGTTCATCACGAGAGCTGGGCCGATGGTGAGCGAGCCGCGGATTTGGAGAAGGCCAGCTCAACGCGAGTCCGGCCCTGTCCTGAGCCAGCCAAGAGCCGCGTGACCGGTTCCGGTCGCGGCAGAACGTGGTAAAGATTGTGCGGCCGTTTCGAGTGGGCTTCTCGTGAGCAATACGAGCGGTTAACCTGGTCTAAGCCATTGGTTATGCTCTGGGTATGAAGACTGCGGTTTCGGTCCCGGACGAGATCTTTAAGGACGTCGAACGGCTCGCTCGCAGTCCGCGCAAGTCCCGAAGCGAGGTGTACAGCGACGCGCTCAAGGAATACGTCGCACGCCACGAGCCCGATGAGATAACCAAGGCGATGGACCGCATGTGTCAGCGCATCAAAGACGAGAAGGACGCTTTCGTTGCTGCCGCAACCAGCCTGGTCTTGGAGCACGCCGATTGTGATTTCGCGTGGATGTCTGGTGGGCCAATCTTCCATCGCCGACGTGGTCGAACCCGGACGGGTTGGTCCGCTGACCACTGAAGACCTGCGCCTCCGGCTCGCGGCCGAGGTGGCCGACGGTCTTCGGCTGACGGCTAGCTCTTGTGGCCCGGCCTGGCGTCAACGTCTTCAGACAGTCGTCGCGTCCATCTCACTGGATGTCGCGAGGTGTGAAGCACGCCGAAGACAGTCGCCACATCCGGTTCGTATTCGTAGAAAACCGCGAATGGGAAACGCCGAACCAGAGCACGGTGGAAGCTTCTGAAGACAACCGGGTACATTAGTGGCGATCGACGGATGGACTCGAAGCAAGCATCAAGACAGCTAAGAAAATCCTCGCCGAGTCCGGCACGTCGCTCTTCGTACCACACATAGGCGTCGGTGACGTCCTGCTCGACCTCGGGGGCCGCGACCAGCCTAACGGCCATTGCGGCCGCGGGCTCGGCGTCGGATATGCTCCCATGTCAGACAGGCGCCGCGGCCACGGGTAAGCCGCGCCTTTCGGCGTTCCAGCTCTGCCTTCTGCCAATCATGCACGGGAACGGCATCCGGTGTTGCCGCCAGGTCATCCCACAGGTCTTCGACCAACTGCAGCTTCTCGGCCGGACCCAAATCGAACACTGAGGCGTCTGGTTCGCGTGTCGCGCTGGCTTCTGATGTCCTGACTCGTTTCACAGTTAGAGTGTAAGGAGTCCGTTTCTGGCTGTCAATTGTGAACTCTCCGAACGCATCGTCTGCGGCATCGACGGAGTCTGCAGTTGTCCGGCCCGGTCTACCGCTGGAAAGCGGAGACGAGCGCGGACGCGATGATGGGGATCTCATCGCGGCGGAGGGTGCGGAAGTCAAGCAGGTACTCGCCCTTCTCGACCCGCCCGAATACCGGCGGCCGGTTCAGGCGCATGCGGCGGGCGAGCTCATCTACGTGCATTGTCTTGGGCTGGACCGCGACAACGCGTGACTCAAGGCTCTCGGTGGCGAGCGAGCCACCGCCGATTTCGGATAGCGCGGGTCTCACGGTGAATGAAGCCTTGTCCTTGAGCCTGGCCTGCACCTGACTCACAAGTGCCTCTGCCTCTTCCTGCATCTGCTCCGGAGTCTTGAGGAGTAATTGAAAGAGCGCGTGCTCTTTGATCACGCGTTCCTCGTCGAGGAATAGCTCAAGGGTCCGTTCGAGCACGGCATAGGTCAGCTTGCCGCAGCGCATGGCACGGGTGAGCGGGTGCTTCTTCAAGAGGTCGATGTACTTCTTCTTCCCGACGATGATGCCCGCCTGTGATGCGGAGATGAGCTTGTCGCCGGAGAAGCAGATGACATCCGCACCGGCTCTGACCGATTCCTGAACCAGCGGCTCCTTAGGCAGGCCGTATTTCGACAGGTCCACGAGCGCGCCCGAACCAAGATCGTCAACTACGAGAACTTTGGCCTCGCGAGCCAGCCCGACCATCTCTTCGAGGCCTACCTCTTTCGTGAACCCCGTAATCTTGTAGTTGGAGGTGTGGACTCGGAGCAGCACGGCCGTCTCGGGCGTTATGGCGTTTTTGTAGTCGCGCAGGTGGGTCCGGTTAGTCGTTCCGACCTCGACCATCTTGCACCCGCTTTGCTGCATAACGTCGGGGATCCGGAACGCGCCGCCGATCTCAATGAGCTGCCCCCGCGACACAATCGCCTCTTTGCCCTTGGCCAGCCCGGAGAGGATGAGCAGGGTGGCAGCACAGTTATTGTTCACGACCATGGCCGCTTCAGCGCCGGTCAGTTCGCAGAGCAGCGGCTCGATGTGCCGATAGCGGCTGCCGCGCCGGCCGGTCTCAAGGTCGATTTCCAGGCTTGAGAAGTGCTCGCTCACATCAGCAAGCGCTTCCTGCGCCACCTTTGACAGCGGCGCGCGCCCGAGCCCGGTATGCAGGATGACGCCAAGCCCATTGATGGCCCGGGTCAGCGTCGGCCTGCGCTCGCGTTCCAGCCGCCGCACGAGCTCGGCCTGGTCGTAGGCGACGGCCTCGCCCGCCTGAATCTTCTGTCTCAGTTCATCCAGATAGCCCCGAATCGCTCGCACCGCCATCCGGCGATGCACCTGAGCGAGAACGGGGGCCAACTGCTCGTCGCCCAGTAGCTTATCTACGGACGGCAACGACCGAAGTCCGGTCTCACCGCTTTGGCTTTTGGCTCTTGGCTTCTGGCTTTTGACTTCGACACCACTCGATCCCTCTACCCCTTGAACCCTTGAACCCTTTCGGTTCACGGATGCACCAGGGTCTCGCGGACGAACGTGGCGCGCCGCTCGTCGCGCTCCGCCGCACTCAATTTCTCGCCCAGCATCACCTGCAGGTTCGCGGGCCGAACGAGGATCATCAGCCGCGTCACCTGCGCCAGATTGACCTCGTTGATGATACCAAGGGAGACGCCAAGCCTGAGACCGGCAATCAGGTTTATCGCCTCATCCGACGACAGCACGCGTGCACCCTTGAGCAGTCCGAGCGAACGGAACACCTTGTCCTCCACCTCGACCCGCAGCTTCTTCATCAGGTACTCGCGCGCTTTCCGTTCGTAGACAATGACCTGACGGCTGATGTCGGCAATCGTCTCGATAATCTCCCATTCGGTCTGGCCGACTGTTTTCTGGTTCGATATCTGGAAGAAATTACCCTTGGTTTCCGTTCCCTCTCCGTACAACCCGCGCACCGCGAGCCCGATGTGCAGCGCCCCGCGCAGCACCTTCTCGATTTCGCGGGTGATGACGAGCGCGGGCAGATGCACCAGCACCGAGGCGCGCATCCCGGTCCCGAGATTGGTCGGACAGGCGGTCAGGAATCCGAACTCCCCCGAGAACGCGTACTGAAGCTGCGCTTCCAGCTTCTCGTCGAGCGCGGCCGCAGCGGTGAACGCTTCGGGGAAGTCGAGCCCTGAAGCCATCACCTGAAACCGCAGATGGTCCTCCTCGTTCACCATCAGGCTCGTCGTCTCATCGTTGCTCACGTAGAGACCGCGCTTCGCCTTCGAAGCGACAAAGTCGGGCGACGCGAGGTGCCGCTCGATCAGATACTGACCTTCAGGCTCGGCCAACTGGTCGTTGTCCACGAATCGGCCGTTTGTCAGGTAGCCGCTGTCGGCCAGCGCCCAGCGCACGACTTCAACAGTCCGCTCCTGGTCGGCCGGCGTGGCTCGGTGGGTGAACGGCACTTCGGCCAGGTTTCGTGCCAGCCGGACCCGCGTGGAGAGCACGACATCGGCTTCCGGCCCGTTGGCCGCCAGCCACTTCCCGACGGCAGCGTTTGTAGTCATGAAGACTGCGTCTCGCCACAAAGACTCAACGGCACAGAGTGCCCCAAGCCCCCTTCGTGTCTTTGCGTCTTGGTGGTAAGAATCCCTACTCCTCTTCGGTTCTCCGGAGTTGGTCGCGCAGGGCTGCGGCCTTCTCGTAATCCTCGGCCTGGATGGCCCCGGAGAGCGCATCACGCAGCCGTTGGACGTTCATTTTCTGCTGGGCCTGCTTGCGCCCGCCGCTCGCAGTCCGGCCGACATGCTGCACCGCGTCGTGAATCCGGCGAATCAGCGGCACGAGCTGGTCGTGGAAAGAAACGTAGCAGTCGGCGCAGCCGAGCCGTCCCTGCTTCTCGAACTCGGCGTACGAGAGGCCGCAGCTTCGGCAGATGAGCTTGGCGTCGCCCTCGTCAATGCGGTTCTTGAGCTCGGTGATGATCTCGGCCACGCTGGCCTTCAGCTTCTCGACCTCGGTGAACCCGCGGGCCCGGGCGCATCCGGCGCAGATAGAGATCTCGGTAACCTTCCCATCTTTGTCGAGCTGGCTGACCTTCATGGTCGCCTCACCCTTGCCGCAGAGGTCACACGCCTTCATCGTGAAGCCTCCCGTCCGCGAGATGCATCCGGCGAGTCGCCCGGTCCGCAACTGCCTGATTGTGAGTTACTACCAGAATCGTCATCTTCCTTTCGTTACTGAGCCGGACCATCAAATCCACCAGCGCGGCCGCCGAGGTCGTGTCCAGATTGCCGGTCGGCTCGTCGGCGAGTATCACCGCGGGCTCATTCACCAGCGCTCGACCCATTGCGGCGCGGGCCTGCTCGCCGCCCGAAAGCTCGGCCGGCCGATGCGTCAGGCGCGAAACGAATCCGATCTCCTCGAGCACCCGGTGCGCCCGTCTCAGTGCCTCGGTCCGAGCCACGCCCGCAACCAAGAGCGGCATCGCTACGTTCTCCAGCACTGTGAACTCGGAGAGCAGGTGGTGGAACTGGAACACGAACCCCACTTTCCGGTTTCTCAGTTCGTGGAGTCTGGACTCAGGGTAGCTGAAAACATCCAGTGAATCAAGGAACACCCGGCCTTTGGTCGGCCGGTCCAGCGCGCCGAGCACGTGCAGCAGCGTCGACTTGCCGGTACCGGATGGCCCGAGTATGGCGACCAGTTCTCCCCGCTGCACTTCCAGGTCCACGCCCCGCAGGATTTCCAGCCGCTCGGCCCCGGTCTCGAACACGCGCCAGACATCGGTCGCCTGAAGGACAGGCGAGGGATCAAGAGATCGAGGGATCAAGGGATCGAGTGCAGGACCGGTAATTCGTCCCTCTGTCCCTCTATCCCTTTGTCCCTTCATCCCTTCCTCATTCATATCTTATCGCCTCCAGCGGCACCAGCCTGGCCGCCTTCACCGCCGGGTAGACGGTGGCGGCGAACGTGATGACAATGGCCGCGATGCAGACCACCACCACGTCCTGCGCCAGCACCTGCACCGGCAGGTTCTTGATGAAATAAACGTCACCGGGAAGCGATACGAAACGGTACTTGTTCAGGAGCCAGCAGGCGACCAGTCCGAAGCCCGCCCCCGCGACCGTGCCGACGATGCCGATGAACCCGCCGGCCAGCACGAAAATACGCGTCACGGTCGATGACTTGGCGCCCATCGCCTTGAGGATGCCGATTTCGCGGGTCTTGCGGATGACCATCATCGTCAACATGCCGATGATATTGAACGCGGCCACGAGCACAATCAGCACGAGCACGATGAAGGTTACGACCTTCTCCAGTCGCAGCGCCGTGAAGAGATTGCGGTTCGAAAGTATCCAGTCGGTGGCCCGGTACGGATAGCCGAGCTGCCGCGTGATCCGGCGAGCGAGGCGGTCGGCGGAATAGACGTCCCTTACGCTCACCTCGAAACCCGTGACCATGTTCTCCATTCCAAGGAACTGCTGGATACCGGTCAGTGAAAGATAGATGAAACTCGAATTGTATTCATACATCCCGGAATCGAAGATGCCGTTCACGCGGAAGTATTTGGTTCTGGGCAGGAAACCGAACGCGGTCGTGGTCCCGCCGAAAGGAGAGGCAAGGTTCAGCTTGTCGCCGACCGAGAGCCCGAGCATCCGCGCCAGCTCGACGCCGATGACCACGCCGCTCGAATCAAAATCGAACCGCCCCTGAACGATGGAACCGGATATGCCCGTGATTTCGTGCTCGTGTTCCGGGTCGACCCCGCGAATCACCACGCCCTCGACCCCGTTCTCAGTCCGCACCAGTGTCTTGGCGTAGATGAACGGCGCCACCGACAAAACGCCCGGGACCCGGCTGATCTCCTGCTCTATCGAGTCGGCCTGCGGGTAGGGAATCGGCTCGTACGAGTACTTGGCAACCACCACGTGGGGGGTGGCGCCGAGAATCCGGTCCCTCAGCTCCTGGTGGAACCCATTCTCGACCGAAAGCACGATGAGGATGGCCGCAACACCGACAAACACGCCGCCCATCGCGATTGCGGTGATGCCGGAGATGGCGCGCCGACCCCGCCCGCGCAGGTATCGCCGAGCCATGAAGAGCTCAAAGCGCATTGGAATGCCCGGATAGGTCAGAACTCAGAGTGCAGATACCAGAATTCAGAATTAGGATCTCGACTTGGCGGTGACGACTGACTTCACAACGATCCTGATCAACTCGTCCGCCTCTGCCAGCGGCTTGGAAAGCATGTCGGTGGGTATCATTCTTGCCTTTGCGGTTAGCCTCATCCAGTATTCGGTCTCGCGGAGCTCTTTCAAGACCACCTGCGTTTTGTGAACGAAGTCAGCGCGGCTCTCTGCGCCACGCGCCTCCTGGAAGTTTGCCCCGGTCGAGGAGGCTGAACGCACCAACTGCCCCACGACATACCTTCCTGTTGGTGACCGCTGCAAACGGGGAACCAGTTCGATGACGTCAACTGCGAAATCCAGAAGCCTGTCCCCAAGCTCTCTTTCGTAGTCCTGCATTCTCTTTAATCCCTCACGACCACTTGATGCTGTACAGGCTCCGACAATTCTGCGTTCTGGTCTCTGCGTTCTGAGTTCTGAGTTCTCTGAAGTCGTATCAGTCCTTCATCGGCCGCAGTTGCGGGAACAGGATCACGTCGCGGATCGTCGGCGAGTTGGTGAGGAGCATCGCCATCCGGTCGATCCCGAGCCCGAGCCCACCGGTCGGCGGCATGCCGAACTC
>CAZAKP010000038.1:12348-19322 GCA_964485845.1 uncultured bacterium
TTGAACCGCGCCGCCACCTTCTTAAGCATCGGCACCGAGAGCTTCATCGGGTCGGCCTCAATCCGGGCGGCGAGCGTGTCGACGAACTTCATCCGCTGCCAGGGCCGTCCGAGGTCAACAATATGGTCACCGAACGGTATCTCGGTCTTGCCGCAGATCTCCATCGCCAGGAACTTGAAGAGCTCTTCGACCAGCGCCATCATGTCGTTGTAGTCGGCATAGGCCCAGTAGGCTTCCATCTGCGTGAACTCGGGATTGTGCGTCCGGTCCAGGCCTTCGTTCCGGAAGTCCTTGCCGATTTCGAACACCTTCTCCAGGCCGCCGACAATCAGCCGCTTCAGGTAGAGCTCATCGGAAATCCGCATGAACATCTTCTGTTCGAGCACGTTGTAGAACGTTTCAAACGGCCGCGCCGCGGCCCCGCCGTAAATCGGCTGCAGGATCGGCGTCTCGACCTCGACGAATCCGCGCTCGGCCAGGAACCGGCGCACCAGCGCGGTTATCCTCGTCCGGTTGATGAGCACCTGCCGCGACTCCTGGTTCACAATCAGGTCAACGTAGCGCTGGCGATAGCGCATCTCGACGTCGGTGAGCCCGTGGAACTTCTCCGGCAGCGGGTGGAGCGACTTGGTCAAAAGGACCAACTCCTTCACGTTCACGGTGACCTCGCCGGTCTTCGTCCGGAACATCTCGCCCCGCCCTCCCACGAAGTCGCCGAGGTCAAGCAGGCTCAGGTTTGCGAACGCCTGCTCGCCCAGCATATCCTTGCGCAGATAAAGTTGCAGCTTCCCGGTTTCATCCTGAATGTGGGCGAACTGGGTCTTCCCGTGCTCCCGCCGCGACATCAGCCGTCCCGCAACCCGAACCTCGAAAACGGGGACTGGAGCGGGCATCGGGGCTGTACCGGATTGCGGCGCTCCTGGCGCCGGGGACTGTCCCTGCCCGCTCAGCGCTTCTTTCGAGCCGGCGCCCGAAGACTCTGAATTCTGAACTCTGGACTCTGAATTCTGAACTCTCTCGAACTCCTCTACTGCCTTCGCATTAGTATGCGTCCGGTCCCACTTGTACGCGTACGGATTGACTCCGGCCTCACGGAGCTTCGCCAACTTGGCTTGCCTGATTTCGCGGTCGTGGCCACTGGTCTGAACGGGAGGGGTTCCGGGGGTCTGGGGTTCGGTGGTTCCGGTTTCGGGACCCGAACCCTTGGCCCCGTGAACCCCTGAACCCGTTTCGTTCTTTTCGCTCATCGGGCAAGACTATATCCGTGTCAGAGGCGAAGTCAAACGGACGAGGGCCGCGGAGAATCCAGCGGGCGGAATTGCCGCTGCGACCGAGACAACCACCGATGCACGCGGAACCGGAGACCAGGAACCACCGCCGCGTCTGCGGCGCGTGGCGTGTCAAATGGGCGAAGGCCAAACCTCGCTGACGAACAGGCGCGGTTCATTTAAATGAACCGCGGGGTCTGGCCACTTCGGTTGGGAGATAGGAATATGGGCGTGAGAGGTGGGGATTGGGGACTGAGGATTAGGAACCAAGAACCAAGAGCGAGGACCCAGGAACCGGAAGCCCGTCGGTTGGCCGCTCATAGCCCGCGGGCGAGGGTGTCAAATGGGCGGACGTCCGGCTGAGCGACCTGCGGCGAAGCTACGGCTTCAGCAGGTTCGGGTGCTGCTCGTGCAGCCAGCCGACTACCAGGTCGCGGATCCGAACGGCCAGCTCCTGCATCTCCACTGCCTCGCGCTCCGAAACTGCGCCGGCAACCTCGTAGTCGCTCACGTGCCGCTTCTTCTTCATCCGCTGCAGCAAGTCCACGTCCTGGCCCGGTGCCTCGACCGTGTAGCGCAGCGATTCCACAAGGCGATAGTGGTGTCCTTTTTCACTGGGCGACACGCGGAAGCCGGCCGCGGCCAGCGCTGCCTTGGAGGCCTGCAGGGCGGCATTGTACGCAATCGCTAGCTTCCAGTCATCGGCCAGGCCCGGAGTCTGCGCTGTTGCGATGTCCCGTTCGACCACCGACAACAGGTCGGCGATCTCCTCTGGACTGGAGATATGGCGCCGTAGCGATCCGCTACTTACCCAGACGTCTAAGGTCGTGCTCATTGCCGAACAGGAAGAGCTTCTCACGCGCGGTCACGCTGCGGAGAAAGTGGTGCCCGGCCGCCAGTTTCTGCCTGAACTCACCCGGCTCATACACGGTCGGGTTCACCTCGCGGCCGAGCCGGCGCTGGGCCGGCGCCAAAGCCTGCGTGACTGCGGCAAACGACGCATCGCCGACGACCAGCAGGTCGACGTCGCTCGCCCGGCGCTCCTCGCCCCGCGCGACCGAACCATACACGAATGCGACACTGATACTCGCGGCCAGCGGCGCCAGTGCCTCGCGCAGCACGTCGGCGACTCCGGCGGTCTTCACTATCAGGCTCTTCAGCTCGGCGAAGATAGGACTCGCGGCATTGGCCTGAAAGTAGACCTGCCGGCCCTGCTGCCTGCGCGTCACGATGCCGGCTTCGGCCAGTTGCCCCAGTTCGCGGTGCACACCGCCCGCGCTGAGACCCGTCTCGCGTACGACCTGGCGCAGATGATACGCCTCGTCGGCATGGCCGAACAGCAACGCCAGCACTCTCCGCCGGGCCACACCAAACAGGACCTCACCCGGCCCGGCCGGCTTTGTTCTCATAGCGTGAACAATTGTACGCATAATGCGAACGCCGTCAAACCGAGCAGACCCCCGTTCCGGCTCGGTCTCGAACCTTTGGCGCTGAGCCGTCGGTGTCAGGTGTTCCGCGCCCGGCACTTCTGCATTCTGGCTTCTGGTCTCTGAACTCTGGTTTGTCTGTTCCGAGAGAGGCCGTTAGCGGAGAGCGGTTAGCCGTCAGCCGGCCTGCGCTTGGGCGAGCCCATCGGTCAGCCGCTCAGAATGCGCGGGCGCGAGTGTCAGACTGACGGGTGAGCAACCTCGACGGGAGACAACCGCGGTTCATTTAAATGAACCGCGGGGTTTGGCAGTCTGAGTAGGGGAACCGAGACCAGAAGGAGAAGACGTGTGAGCTGGAGGCGTGGGAGCAGGGGTTGGATAACGGACTACTGCAACCTGCGAACCGGGAGCCCGGCGGTTGGCCGCTCAGACTACGCGGGCGGGGGTGCCAAATGGGCGAAGGCTGAACCTCGCTGACGAACAGGCGCGGTTCATTTAAATGAACCGCGTGGTCTGACCATCTCTTTTAGAGAACAGGAGCAAAAGGACTGAGGATTGGAGATTGTGGGCAGGAACCAGGAACCGGAAGCCCGGCGGTTGGCCGCTCATAGCCCGCGGGCGGGCGTGTCAAATGGGCGGGCGGAATCGGGCCATGACCCCAGATTCCTAGTGGATAATCTGGACCCGGTAAGCTGAGGGGCCGGCCTTGATGACGTAGCAGCCTGGAGGAACGGGGGCGCCGGACTGATCGCGGCCATCCCAGCTCGCTGCGCCTGGCAGGACAAGCCGTATCACCCTTCCGGCTACGTCGTAGACCGACACAGGTCCGGCGAACTGATCTATCAGTACGGAGCCGGTCGAAATGCTGGGCAGCGCGACGCGGGCCGGGTGACCGCCAGAAGCTGGATCCTGGACAGCGCCGGTGCCGCCGTAGACTTGGAGCTGGAAATTCGTGCTGTCGCCGCTGATCACGCAGATTTCTGCGCGGCCATCGCCGTCAAGGTCATAGGGGTACGCCCACGGGTAGGTGTAGTTCGACGAAAACTCGGGGCTGGCGAATTGCACTTGGCGCGTGCCGAGGTCGAAGATGTCGAAGCGGCCGTAGTAGACGATCGGCGACGTCGTGTTGCGTGTAGAGGTCGAGACAATCTCCGGCTGCGAACTGCCGCCGGTATTTGCGATGCTGATGCTCCAGTATGACCCAGGATGCGGATTTGCCAGGCTCCAGAGGTAGGCGTGGGTCGTGCCGCTGTAGTACCGTATGCTGTCATAGCCAAAGGAGACCACGACGTCGGGCAGGCCGTCTTGGGTGACGTCAAGGCCTATGCTCGGGCGGCCAGGCGGGCAGGAGAAGGTCCACTCCACGCCGTAGCCGGCCCAAGTCAGGGACACGGCAAGGAGCAGGACGATCGCGTGTTTCACCGCTCGGCCATTATAGTGGGCCGTGGACGCCGGTCAAGGGAGCGCGGCATCTCAAGCGCGCCGACCGATCAAATGGGCGGGCGGAATTGTGTCGGCTTAACTCCCCTAGAACGAGAGAGTGAAAGTGTTGGTCTGGCCGGTATAGACGAAGACGGCGTTCTTCAAAAGGTCACGGCCAATCAGGCATTGGATGCGCTGCCCGCGAAGCGGCGTCCCGATGGCAACCGTCTCCAATCCCACTCCGTTTGGCAGCACCAACCGCACCAGGTACTTGTAGCACCGCACATTCGTGGAGGAAGGCGTGTGGACAAGGGCTGTTCCGATCGGGCTCAGGCCGAGCCGCTTCAGCACCTGGTTGGCTACGACGGTCACCGTGGCCCCGGTGTCGATCAGCGCATCTACCGCAGTGGGAGCAGCAGCCCCGGCCGTGTCAGTCAGCCTCACCTCGAGCCTCGGCCCCTCCGCCTGAAGGTCGGCCAGTTGTACGGTGAGACCGGGCACTAGACGCCCAGCAGGCTCGAAGTGAAGTCGAGCGGGACCTCGACCTCCATGACCTGCTTTACAAGAAACGGGACATTGCCGAACCGCTCATACCCCTGATGCGCCGCATCCAACTCGCTCTCGAACGTGCCGACTATCCGACTGCCCTTGATGAGCACGTACTTGCCCCGTACCCGGCGCAGCAACTCGGACTTATGCGCGGCGTAGGTCCTTAGTTCCTTCTTGA
Source organism: uncultured bacterium (assembly GCA_964485845.1). Taxonomy (GTDB): domain Bacteria; phylum Hydrothermota; class Tepidihabitantia; order Tepidihabitantales; family Tepidihabitantaceae; genus UBA2258. The sequence continues at coordinate 17,193 of CAZAKP010000038.1, forward strand.
GCGGACTGCTCGCTGTGGCCTTCATACATCGGAATTATACCCCGCCACGCAACGAGCGCAAGCTCACGGAGAAACCGACCGTCGCCGGTCAACACCTCTGAATCCTGGTTCGTCAGTTTCGGTGAACTCCGCTAGCGGTGAGCCGTAAGCCGGCCTGCGCTTGGGCGGGTCAGACGGGCAAGGCGGGATACTCGTCGGCGGAAAGGCGCGGTTCATTTAAATGAACCGCGGGTCTGGTGTTCTAGCTAATGGGCGGGCGGGACAGGTGACTGTCGCTGATTTCCAATAGCCGTGTCAGAGGCGAAGTCAAACGGACGAAGGGCCGGCGGGCAGATGCCCGCCAGCCCCTTCCCTTCCCAACCGCCGTCGGTTACGGCGCGATCGGGGCGCCGACGTTGAACACGTCGGTGCGGATGGCCGCGAGCACGGCCTCGGTCAGGCCGCGGGCCTTCCACTTGGCCACCAGGGTGGCCGCTTCGAGCGCCAGCGACTCGCCGGAGATGTCCTTGCGCGAAAGCGCCCACATCTCCCGGCCGAAGCACAGGTAGAACGGATACTGGATGGTCGGCACTCCGGCTCCATCGCAGACCTGCTTCACCTGCAGCTCCATCGCCGCGATCATCGGGACGACTGCGTTCACGTTCGCGAGCATCGTCGGCCGCTTCTCGTCAACGATCGCCTTGATCCGCTCGGTGTTGTAACCGACGTTCCAGTTGGCGATCCTCTTCGTGGGGTCTATCATAAGACCCTCCTTCCTGTTTAGTGCTTCTCGGACTTGGGAGGCAAGGTTGCGGGAAGACTCCATCTTCCAGCCTGCCCCTCCTTCTGGTGTATGTGCGCTGAGACCGGAATTGCTCAAGAAAAGACGCCGGCTCGCGCCGGCGCTCTCACGCTATCCGCTGTCTACTGCCTGTCTATCCTGCCGGGTCGTCGTCCAATCCGACGTCGTCGCTGTCCCGCCTCACCATGCCGTAGTGCGAGTCGCGCTCCACCGGACGGAAGCCCAGGCGCTTCAGCCGCGAACGGAAACGATTGTGGGCCTGGTCGAGCAGCCGGCGCAGACGGCTGACCGGAATCCCGAGCGCGAGCGCGGACTCATCGAGTGTCAGACCCTCGATGTCGTGCAGGACGACGCCCGACTTCAGCTTCGCCTCCAGCGCCTCGAGCTCCTTCGCAATCAGCAGGCTGTCACGTTCGGCCTCGCGGACGTCGGCCGGGTCAGGCGCGGCCCGGGCGAGCATCTCCAGCTTCTCGTCATCGGCCGCAACCGAGCGCGAAACCCGTTGCCATCGGCCGTCGATGACGACCTTCCTCAGGCTGAACCACTCGGTCGCCACCTTCATGGCGACATTGCGCGACTGCCAGAACAGCCACGTCTTGAACGACGCACCCCTCGTCGGGTCGTACCGACCCAGGTGCTTGACTGCGTACTCATGCGTACGAACCGCGACCTCTTCCACGAAGTCCTGTCCGAGATGCTGATACCTGCTTCCGACGAACGCCCGCAGCGGTCCGTCGGTCGCGTGATAGATAACCTCGTACGCGTTCACGTCTCCCGCCAGCACGCGAGCAACCGCATCGGTAACCTCGTCCATCGTGCGGGAACTGGGAACTGCAAACTGGCCACTGGCAACTCGCGGCCTCGCCGCGCCTACCTTCTGCACTCTGCCTTCCGACTTCTGACTTCGGCCTGCCTGCCCGACCCGACCGCCAGCCTGCGACTCTGCATTGGCCTCTGCGGCCCCTGTCAGACAGTGCTGGTTTCTGGTCTCTGAATTCTGAACTATCCGATCCATGGGACACTCCCTTTCCAGCCCCGGGCACATCGTTTTCATCCTGCCCAGGACTGCATTGCTTATGTCATCAAGTTACCGCAACGCGGCCCGAAATCAAGTCCAAAAACGCTTCCGCCGAATTGTCCTAAGTGATTGTTAGATAGTCAGATAGACTATTAGCCTCAACCTCGGCCTCAACCTGCCCTGCCTAGGGTAAGTAAACATCCGTTTACCATGGGGTTAGCCGATTTGACCCCTTTCGCCCGCTTGGGCGAGCCCGTCGGTCAGCCGCTCAGAATGTGCGGGCGGGCGTGTCAGATGGACGGGCGGAACTGGATGAAGGTGCTCCCTTGCC
>CAZAKP010000039.1:0-19097 GCA_964485845.1 uncultured bacterium
GTAGCCTGTATGCTCGCAGCCCGTCGTCCTTACTGCCGTCGTATCCTCTATGATGCTGTCAGTACGACAGTCGACCACGGTGTACCATGGCCCGTAACTGAACAACCAGAGTTGGTCGAATTCGGGGACGAGCAGTGCCCCTGACCCTCCCCATATGCCGGAATCGTTGAGAGGCACGTACTTCACAACCGTGTCGCATGTGCAATCAATCACTGCCGCCAAACCGCCCCCGTGCAAGGGCCTCTCGACGGCATAGAGCTTGTTCATGGCCGGGTGCCAGTCTAATGTCTGGACCCACCCTTGGACAGGAATCATCTTCACTACGGTGTCGGTCGCGCAGTCGAGGACGAAGATCCCGCTATCGCCGCCGTAGTAGAGCTTGCGATCGCGCGAGTCGATGGCCATGCACTGAGGCAGGATTGAGCCGAAGTCATATGGTACATAGCAGGGGCGAACGTATGATGTGACTTTGTTCGACGAGCAATCCACCACTCCTATGCCGCTCTTGCCGGCGCTGAAGTAGAGCTTGTTGTCTACCGAATCCACGCACACGTACTTGATGTGAGCACCCAGCGGGCTGACTGCAACGATGGTGTCGGACCTGGAGTCAAACGCCGTCACCTCGCCGCCATTCCACATGAGGAACCACCGCTTCGCGGCCGGACAGCAGTAGCACGAGCTGTCCTGACTGTATGGGTAGTAACGCAGTTCGTTACCTGTTGCGCCATCCAGCACGCTGGGATAGCCGTCCCCAAACGCGTGCAGCAACACGTAGAGCTTGTCTTGCTCAGGGTCCGCAGCCATGGCAATCGTTACTGTCCACGGGTACTGGGTCCAGATGACGGAATCGTCGGCACAGTCGAGAGCCACAATGCGCCCCAAGTACGCGTAGTAGACGCGATTGTGCACAGGGTCGGAGGCCAGCAACGGATTCAGGGTGTCGTAGTGCCGCCGACAGACGATGCTGTCGTTGTCCACTCTCAGTGCGAACAGCGATTCCCCGGCCGCAACGTACACCTTCCCTGCAGAGGGCTGGAAGCAGACCGCCTGGGAAGCACGAAGCTCGGGGATGCTCGCTACCACACTGTCGCGACTGCAGTCCACGATTCTGAACGTATCGGCAGCGCCCACGAACAGCTCATTGTGCATCGAGTCGAACGCGAAGCAGGCGGACACCGCATTGACTCCCAGAGTGCCCGAGACGCTGTCAGTGGTGCAGTCTATGACCTTCATCCGCTCAGCTCCGCAATAGATACGGTCAACAACCGGATTGTAGAAGTGGACCATTCACGTATTCCGAGAACCGCAGCTCTTTGGTGACCTTGTATGAATCGCAGTCAGCAACGGCGACCGTATACCCCTCTACCGTGGACGTGTAGAGCTTGTTGTGTTGCGGGCTATAGCACATGCTGGCGACAGGGCCGGACTGAATCCGCGCAATCCTCCGGCCGGTGACGGCATCCAACACAAGGACATCGCCATCCTCGCTGCCAATGAACATACGCGACTGGTCGGGGTTCTCATCGAACACTACATGGGTCTTGCCGGTCAGCGGCCCGAGCGAGTCCGGCAGGAGAATTGTCCCTTCGAGAACCTGACCCGTGGCTGAAGACACCAACAGCAGCGCCAGCGCCAGCGCGCGCAGATACACTGGTCCCGGTGAGCATCTGCGTGAAGCGCTGCAGACGAAAGGGCTGCCTGCACGGTCAGGATTCGTGTGCACCTCCCCGTCCGAACACGACTGAATCAACGAAAACGCGCCGGCGCATCGATGCCCTAACCAAGCATCGCCACGCCAGCGCTACGTTATTATTGTCGGCCGAGAACACCCGCTGTCAATGAATATCTTTCAGGATACCTTTCAGGACAATCCAGAGGCAGTCGTCTCCCCTGACTCATGGTCTCTTCCAGGGTCTTTGCAGGGGACATTTCGCCTATTCCCCAGTGATTCTTGCGAGGCCGAGCTTGAGCAGTGCTTTCCTCAACGCGCGGCCGCGCTAGCGCGTGAGGACGACCTTCCGGACGACGCCCGGTCTTCCGTCCTCCGTCTTTGGTCCTCTGACAAAGTACACCCCCGGCGCCAGCGCCCGCACATCATTCGCTCCGGGCACGAGGTCAAGCACCTTACGTCCTGCCGCATCCAGCAGGATTGGCCTTGCGCAGGGCTTGAGACACGATCCCGAATGCCGGGCATTGGGGTCATGTCCCGCGCCAGTCATGTCCCGCGGCAGGAACAGCACGCCGCGGATGACCGTGGCCTGCGGCTTGCGGTTTGCGGCCAGTGGCTCACCCTCCTCGACGCCCGGCGTCAGTGTATCGTGTATCACGCTGATGCTGGAGCTGCCGTAGTTCGAGACGTAGACCCGCGAGTAGAGCGGGTTCCAGGCAAGGGCTGACGGCTGGCTTCCTACGCTGATGCGGCGGAGGATGGTATCCAGCTTGTACGCGCCGACGACCGTAACTCTGGCCCTATCGTAGTCAGCGCAATAGACCCGGTTGGCCGGACCGTGCTTCCCATTGTCCAGGGTGGCATATACGTTCCCGACGCTCAGACTGCTGCTGAGCGTGTCGGCTGCCGCTGAGATGACGCGCAGATTGCCGTCCCAATCCACACCATAGACCTTGTCGCAGACCGAATCGCTGTACAGTCCGCCCAGAGTCCCGTCCGCGCCGATTTTCTTCAGTACGGTATCGCGGACACAGTCAACGACCACGAGGCTGTCATAGCCCCAGCCGCTAACGTAGAGCTTGTTGTGGTTCGGGTTCCAGCAGATTTCGGTAGCGCTCATGTACGGCATGGAGATAGTCGCGACGAGCGAGTCGGCTGCCGCGTCAATCACGGGGATGTCGGTGCCGGAGGACTTGCCCACATACACCTTGTCGTCGGTTCGGTCGTAGCAGACGGTCCAGGTTTCGCCGGCGATGGGCAGGAACGCGCACACCGAGTCGCCCTCGCCGTCGATGACCACAACGCCGTCGTAGATGTCGGCAACATAAACCTTCCCGCCATCGCTACAGCATAGCGCATACGGAATCCGGCAAGTGTCCAGTGTCGCCACTATACTGTCACTGGTGCAGTCGACTATCGAGACCACGCCGTTGCTCGGGCTGCCGAGATACACCTTGTTGCTCGCAGGGTTCCAGAGAAGCAGGTCCGGGTTGCCGCTGGTCTCGATCGACTTCAGCACGCGGTTAGACTCACCGTCGATGATGAACAGCAGTCCGTTCAAACGGTCCAGGTAGTAGAGATGATTGTTGGTAGTGTTGTATCCTAGTGGACCGGGCCTTACGACCATGAACTTGATTACGGCCTCGACAGTGTCTGAGATGCCGCCAATGACCGACACCTGGTCGTCGTCGGTGGACGCTGCATACGTGCTGTTGCCGGCAGGGTTCCAGCACACTGCCGCCGGATCTACGACTTTGGGTTGAGCCACCACGGTATCGCCCACGGCGTCGAGGACAGTCACGCCCGCATACCATTGCCCGGCGCAGCAGTACACCTTCTGATTCACCGCGTCGTAACTTAGCGCGCCCGGGTATTGGGCGGTCCGGACCGTTCTGACCCCGCTCTCGGTAATGACGGACAGGCTGCTGTCACCGTAGTTCGAGCAGTACACCTTGCCCGGCGGGCCGGTGACTATCGCGCCGGCGCCGCGCCCGACGGACATGACTCTGAGCAGCGTGTCGCTCGCGCAGTCAATCACCGATACAGTGCTGCTGCCCCGGTTCGCGGTGTACACGCAGTTTGTGGCCGAGTCGTAGCAAATGTCTGCCGGCTCGACCCCGCGCACCCAGACCGTGCCCAAAACCGTGTCGGCAGCGCAGTCAATCGCGGTCACCTCGTCCTGCTCGCCCTGAGCGCAGTAGATGCGGTTGAGTTGCAGGCTGTAGCATAGCGCACCGGGCCCGCTGCCGACCGCGATGTGTGCCAGAACAGTATCAGCCGTGCAGTCGACTACGCGGACAAGGTCGTCGCTCGTATCGCCGCAGTACAGCTTGTCCTCTGCGTCGTTATAGACGAGGTCGGTCAACCGCCGACCAAACGGCAGCGTTTTGAGCGGCTGGTTGGTCGCTGCGTCAATCACGGTCACTGTGGCGTCGGCATTGCAGCAATACACCTTATTGCCGTTCGGGTCGCTGCAGAGCAGGTGCGGCCCGGCGCCTACGCTCACTCGCCTCAACTTCGAGTTGGTCCGTCCATCCACGGCCACAACGAAGCTATCGCTGCCACCGACGTAGATGGTGTTGGTTGGCGAGTGAAACACCAGCGACCCGGCTCCGGCGAGTGCGGACGCCGAATCCGGCAGGAGTATGGTTGTTTCAACATACTGGCCGTGAGCGGCCGACATCGCGAGGGCCAGACTGAGAATAACGGCGCTCGTTCTCAAGCCGGTCGCCTACCTCGTAATCACAATCTTGGTGACCGCCGACGGCTTACGGCCGGCGGCTGACGGCGCGGAGCGGACGAAGTACACTCCCGGAGCCAGCGAGCGTACATCATTCGCGTCCGGCCTGAGGTCCATCACCTTTCGACCGCCGATGTCCAGCAGTGCGGCGCGGGACATGACCGAATTGCGCTCGGGCAATTCGGATCGTGTCCCAAGCTCGGCCATATCCCGCGGCAGGTAGAGCACGCCACGGATGACCGTTGCTTGCGGCTTGCGGCCTGAGGCCTGTGGCTGACCCTCGATGCCGGCGTGCAGGCTGTCGCGGATAATCCACACGCCCGGCGGCGAGCAGCAGGCTGCATACGTCTTGAGCGCAATCGGATTCCAAGCGAGCGCGACGAGGTTAGCGCCAACGTGTATTGTGGCAATCACGCTGTCGCGGTGGCAGTCAACCACCACAACTACGCTGTCTCCCTGGCACGCAGTGTAGAGATAGTCGTTGACTGAGTCATACGACAAGGCGCGCGGATACCTTCCGACGGGCACCCGTGCCACAAGCGTGTCGGCACTCGCGTCAATCGCCACCACGCTGGTGTCCCAAACCGCGCAGTAAACCTTGCTGTCATGGGAGTCCCACGCCAGGGCGAGTGAGTATCCGCCAACGCCAATCTGGCCAACCCGTTCCGGCCTTTCCCCGGCGATGACGCTCACCGTCCCACTGTACTCATCTGCCGTGTAGACCTTGTCCCCGACCGGTACGTAGCAGATGGCGACCGGCTGCGAGCCGACGTCGACCTCGGCAATCATGATGTTCTGCGCAGCGTCAATCACGTCAACGGCGTGAGAAACGGCTGCGTACACGTAGTCGTACGCCGGCCCGTAGCAGACCGCGTACGGGCTTGTCGGCAGGGGCACTCGGCACACAATGGTGTCAACGACCGCGTCAAACACAATTACTGTGTTGTCACCATAGACTGCTTCGTACAGCCTATCGCCGGCCGGATTCAGACAGAGTATCTGGTCGCTGTTCGCCCCTCCCGGGCCGGTCTCTATCGTGCGCAGGATGCTGTCTCCGCTGCCGTCTATGACAGTGAGGTCTGAGGGCGCGTAGTAGCTGCCCGAGTTCGCGCAGTAGACCTTGTCTCCAGCCGAGCTGTGGAGCAGTGACTTCGTGCCCCAGCCCACCGGCAGCACCCGTCTCACGGCATTGTCGGCGCCGTCTATAACCATTACCTCGTTGGTCCCCTCGACCGTACAGTAGGCCTTGTTCGCCGTCGGGTTGACACAGACTGCCGACGGCTCGACATGGATGTCCGTCCCGACCAGCGCCAATAGCGAATCCCCGGCGCAGTCGAACACCCCGACAAGGCATTCCTCGTCCGCTGTGCAGAATACCCTTCTACCGAAATCGGCCACGCAGACTGCGCGCCCGTCGTATCCAAAAGACGCCTCCCAGAGAAGGCTATCGGTCGGGCCATCGGCAACGACGACGCCGTGGTCCTCGATCATGTAGAGCCGGTTATCACGAGGATTGAACGCAATGTCACGAGCGCCGCAGTCGATATAGCCAAGGAGGCTGTCCGCAAGGCAATCGACCACCACGACTTGCTCGTTGTCTTCGTCCACTATGTACACCTTGCCGTACGCCGGGTTGTAGCAGAGTCGGTTTGGCCAGTCAATGCCAGACAGCGTAGCGAGCGCGGTGTCGGCCAGACCGTCAACCACGACCAGTCCTTCGCCCTGACTCGCAACGTACAGCCTGTTCAAGTCCGGGTTGTACAAGAGCGCGGCCGGTTCCCCTTCGAGATCTATCGTGTTGATGACCGTGTCGGTCGTGGCATCGATTACGCTGATACTATAGTCGTAATGGCCGGCGCTGTAGATGACGTTCCGGGTTGGGTTCCAGCAGAGCGCCTCGGGTCGCTCGCCTACGTCTATCGTCGCGACAACGCTGTCCCCTTCGCCATCAATGACCGTCACATCATCGCTGTAGCGGTTCGCGCAGTACACCCGGTTCATGGTAGCGTTGAAGGCCAATGCATATGGTTGCGACCCGACGCCTAGAGTCTCGATCACCTGCCGCGTTCCTGCATCAATCACCGCGACCACGCCGCGACCGTAGTCTGGCGCGTAGACTCTGTTGCTGATTGGATTATAGCATAGTGAGCGGATGTCTCCCGCAAAGGGCACCCATCCGAGTCGCCGGCCATCCGCGGCATCCAGCACGAGAATCCTCTGAGTCCCCTCGCCCGCGACGAAGACGCTGTTATCGACCGAGTCATGGGCCAGGCAGCACGGTCCCTCGAGCCCGCTGAACGTATCGGCGATGCAGATGCTGTCCTCCAGCCACTGGCCATGTGCGGCCGCGGCGAACAGGCACACTGCCGCTGCGCACAGAATTGGCTTCGCCGCCCCGGCGTGGCTGCGGGTAGCTGGTTGTTGGCGGCCCTGACAACGGCCACTGAGCACACTGACCTCCAGACATGCTCCGACCTATGCGGCCCTGTCGGCTTCCGGCACTTCTGCGGCCCGGGCCGCCCAAGCACCGGTGCTGACACCTCATTATAGGTCTGAAACTTCTCTTTTGTCAATAGCCCGACGATTTGACATTCCCGCCCGTTGGTTCTAGAATCGAGCCGTGAACGCACACGGGAGAACGGCATGAGCACGAATGAAGCGGTGGCCGTTTTGCTCGACTGGCGTGAGCTGAAGCGGCTGCGCAGGCTGAGTGATGCCCAGGTACAGATGGCGCGGGAGCTGAGGCTAGACCCGAAGCGCCTGCTCCGGACCCTTGGTCCGGATGAGCCACTCGCTCGGCGGGTTGAGGAGCTCTATCTCCGGCGCTTCGGAAGGGCGCTCCCCGACACGGTCGTGCCGCTGCGACAGGCACTGCACGAAGCCCGCGAACGCGAACGAACCGCGGCACATGAACGCCGGCGCCGCAAGCGCCAGTCCGACCAGGACCACCTGGAGGCCATGCGCATATCGATGCTGACCCTGCGCCGGATGTATGGCGGCGTGGGAGCCAACGAGGACCCCGGCCGGTCGACCGCGATTCGGTGATGTCGGGAACTCGCCGTTAGCGGGCAGTCGAACCGTAGACAGCCACCAGTAGCCGGCGACAGGCACGGGCACAATGCATTGTAGATTGCCTATTGCGGATTCCAGATTCAGGATTGCTCCCCGGCGGCAGCCCTGAATCCGACATTGAACCACAGAGCGCACAGCGCGCGTCGGATGCGCAAGTCAAACTGCAAAATGCAGATATCAAAAGTCAAATTGCCCCGAAGGCCGCAAACTGCACGAACCGGACGACCTCTGGCCAGAGGCGGCGGAGCGAAAGATCTCCGCGAAGACGATGATCCCGTACGCTTGTAGCACAGAGGTTCCAAGGGTACGGGCCGGATTCCGACTTCACCCTCTCCGCGTTCTCTGTGGCCTCAGTGGTTTGTTCTATCTCGGTTCTGGGAGACGGGCTGCGGCTTGACTGGCGAACCCGCCGGTTCTAGAATCGAGCACCGTGCTTGAATCGGGCCCGCAGAGCTTCAACTCAAGACCGCCCGGCGTCATTGCCTGCCCGTCTGCCCCGATGCGGGCGGTGTATCGCCAGATCGAGAGCGTTGCCGCGACCGACTCGAGCATATTGCTGCTCGGCGAAACCGGAGTCGGCCGGAGGACCCTGGCCCGGCTGGTCCATTCGCGGAGTCCGCGCAGCGGCACGCAGTTCTTTGTGGTGCCGGCTGCATCGATACCCGGGGAGGAGTTCGAGTCGGAGTTGTTCGGGCCGGTGCGTGATACCTACCTGGGAACGGGCAGGCACGGGCCCGGCGCCGCCGAAGTTGCCGTACCCGGCACCGTGCTGGTGGAGGACGTGGACCAGCTCTCACCGGACGGGCAGCGCCGGCTGGCGCAGTGTATTGAGATGTCCGTCGGACGGCGGCGCGGGAAGGCGGCGGCGCGCCATCCACGGACGCGGTTTGTGGCTTCGGCCGGCCCGCATTTCGAGCGCGGGTGGCAGCAGGCCGGGTTCTTCGACCACCTGTTCTACGCCCTGGGGGTGGTAATAGTCCGGGTGCCGCCGTTGCGCAAGCGGGCTGCGGACGTCATTCCGCTGGCGAGCCACTTCCTCGCGCACTATTCGCAGTTGTCCGGCCGGCTCAATCGGGAGTTCAGCGCGGCCGCGCGCGAAGCGCTGCCGGCGCTCGCCTGGCCGGGTAACATCGACGAGCTGCGCAGCACCGTGGAGCGGGCCGTGCTTGTATCGGTCGGCCGGCTCGTGACGCTGAGCGACCTCGGGCTGGGCACCGAATCCGCGAGTCACGGGCGCACCTCGGGCGTTAAAAGCCAGGGTCCCGAGAAGGCAGACGTGGAGGCAGCCCTCCGAGCGACACAGGGCAACGTGACTCGGGCGGCTGATAAGCTCGGTGTGAATCGCCGGAAGCTGCAGCGGCTCATGCAGCAGTTCGGTATCGAGCGCAAGTGGGCAGGTGGCAGTAGGCAGTAGACGGGAGACAGGAACGGGCGGGGGCATTTCGGATTGAAGATTGCAGATTGGGGTTTGCAGGATTGGCGACTGCGGACAGACCTGGCGACGACGACCGGGCTAGCGCGGGGCTCTTGCGATGGAGTGCTTGCGCATCAGGCGGTAGAACTGGGCACGGCTGTAGCCCGCGAGTTCTGCCGCATGGTCGACGTTCCACTGTGCCTTCTCGAGGCAATCCACGATGGCGCACCGTTCGACATCCGCCGCCGCCCTCTCCTTGGCGTCGCGCCGCACTTCCCTGAAATCAGCCCCCACTGACTCTTTCCCAGCCTGTGGCTGAAGGCCGCAAGGAAGGTCGCTGACCTGTATCGTATCGCCGTGCGCGAGCAATACAGAGCGCTCGACCACGTGCTGAAGTTCGCGGACATTGCCCGGCCAGCGGTGCGAGGTGAGTTGCGACATCGCCTCCGGACTGACACCCGCCACGTCCCGCCCGAACTCCTGGTTGCTGCTGCGGATGAAATGACGGACCAGTTCCGGGATATCCTCGGGCCGCTCAGCCAGCGACGGCAGCACCAGCTCGACGGTGTTAAGCCGGTAGTAAAGGTCCTCCCGGAACTTCTTCGCTGCCATCAGTTCGGCCACCGGCTGGTTGGTCGCGGCCACCACCCTCACATCGACACTGATGGGGACGTGTCCGCCGACTCGCTCGAAGGTCTTCTCCTGCAGCACCCGCAGGAGCTTCGACTGCAACGACGGACTCATGTCGCCAATCTCGTCGAGGAAGATGGTCCCGCCCTGCGCGACCTCAAACTTGCCTTTGTGTGCAGTCACGCCGGTCGCTGTCCCCTTCTCGATACCGAAGAACTCGGCTTCAAGCAGGTTGTCCGGCACGGCCGCGCAGTTCACGGCCACGAACGGCTTGTCCGCCCGTGCCCCTGAATCGTGCAGGGCACGGGCAATCAGTTCCTTGCCGGTGCCGCTCTCGCCGCGGATGAGGACGGGAACGCTCTTGCCGGCCACGGTACAGACAGTATTCAGCACGTCGGCCATCCGCTGGTTCCGGCCGACCACGCCTTTGTACCGGAGCCCGGCACAGGGCGGCGCCGCCTCCGCCTCACCCGCCGAGAGCTCGGCCAGGCGCTTCATCGGGGCTGACAGCAGGTTGGCTACGGTGTCGAGCACCACCGGGTTGTACCCGGCCGTTGCCGGCACGGTTCTTTCAAGATGGATGCGCCCCAGGAGTTTGCCCTGGTATCGGACAATCCAGCTCAACGCCAGCTCGCTTGCGACCGGCTCCTCGTACCCGCTCGTCGCCGGAATCCGCTTCATGTCCACTTTGCCCGTCATCAACACCGGTCGCCCCTGGACGACAACGGCCGCGCCGTCAAAGCCGAGCACCTCGAGCAGCAGTTCGACTACCCGATCCAGCAGCACCTGAGGTTCGACCCCGAGCGACACCAGCCCGGATATCCCCTGCAGGAGCGCCATATCGCGGTTGACCCCCATCTCGTGCTGGAACAGCAGCCGGTCTACCGCCTGCGCTCCCGCGACGACCCCGAGCCGGCGGAACGCGCTCGAGGCAGCCTTGAGCAGGGTCAGTGCCGATTCATTCTCACCCTGCGCCAGCAGATATCTGCCGTAGTGAAACCGCACCCGCGCCAGGTCCAGGCCTTCTTCAAGGTCACGAAGCAGCCCCATCGCGTGTTCGAAGCGGGCGTGTGCCTGCGCGTGTTCTTCCCTGGTCGAATGAAGAAGCCCCTGTACCCTTGCGGCCTGCGCCTCTTCACTCGGGACCCCGATCTCGCCCGCGATTGCCGCCGACCGCTCAGCCAACTCCCGGCACTGGTCCAACTGCCCCTGGTCGAGCGCCAGTTCGGCCATTCGCCAAAGCACGGCTGCCAGGGCGTAGCGGTCACCGGACGTCTCGGCCAGGTCCAGCGAACGGCCGTACGCCTGTTCGGCGCCGGCAAAGTCCTGCTGCCGGTGATAGGCAAGGCCGAGGTTGTACATCGCTTCGCGGGCCGTATCCGGCGGAGCCTCCCCTCGCTCTGCGGCCTCCTGAACCATCCTGAAGGCGTCGATAGCCTTGGCGGTCTTGTCGCGCTCAAGAAACAGCTCGCCGAGAGAATTGAGCGCGTGGGCTCGCGCCGTCGGCAGGTTATGTTGTTCGGCAACCGCGATTGTACGATAGTAGCACTCGATCGCGTCCTCCCAGCGCCCCAAACGCTTGAGAGTCTCACCGATGTTCTGTCGGCTGTACGCCTGACGGGCGACGTCGCCAAGCTCCTCGTACATCCTCAGGCACTCCTGGAAACACTCCAGCGCCTCTGCCTCGTGCCCCTGAAGAACGGCCAGGCTGCCGAGCTGATGCATTGCCGACGGAACGGCCTTGGTGAAGCCGGCCTCGCGCCAGATGCTCAGGCAATGCTCGTAGCAGTCGCGGGCACGCCCGTAGTCACCTTGCACCTCGCTGATGCGGCCCACGAGATAGAAGTACTGCCCCTGGTGCGTGGGATTGCCCGACGAGCCCGCCGCCTCCCGCACGATCTCGGCACACTCCAGGCTGCGGGCCATGTCCCCCGAGTTCCGGTAGAACTCGCTGGCTTCTACGCCGGCCACAGCCAGGTCGATAGAGGTCCCGACCTTGCGGGCCAGCTCAATAGCCTCCCAGAGGTACGTCTCTGCCTCTGCGCGCGGCACCTCGGATGCCCGTCTGCCAAACTTGAACAGCACGGCCAGCCGCGCGGCATCTGTCGTTGCCTGAGCCAGCCGCCGTTTCAGGTCCTGGATTTCAGTCGATTCGTCCACGGCTATTCGCCTGCTGCAAGGATAGAACGAGGACAGCCGATGTCAAGCCCAGTCCCCGCGCGCCGACTCGCCTTGACATCCAAGTCCGGGGAGCTACCATTCACCTCATGGAGAAGGATAAATACCGGTCCGCTATCACCGTCGGCATGCTGGCCTGCAGCATGCTGCTCTCGTTCGGGCTGCTCATCGGCTGCGGCCCAGGGAACGTGTCGAATCCGCCGAAGACAGAGACAGTCGCGACAGAGACAGTTGCGACCCCGCCAGTACGGCCGGCCTGCACACACCCAACCTTCTGGGCATGGTCCCACCACACCTACCCCAATGGCACGACTCAAAACTACCGCTCCCCATCCCCACTACCCGGCCCGCTTGCGGGCACTCCGATTGCTCAGCCGTGCCCGGTGCACCCCGACACGCTTGAGTCGCATACCCATCCGGTCGACTCCGTGAGGTGCACTGTCTGCGGGGCTGTAGCCGTGTCGCCGGACTGGCAGTGGTCGCAACCCTAGGACCGCACGGTAAGAAGAAGTAGCTTCCGATCAGCGTAGCTGGCGCGCCCGCCGGCTCTAGTCGGCGGGCGCTAGCTGCGTGGAAGCCCATTCCAGATTGCCGATCGTACATCGCGATGCTAACTGCGGTTGACTCCCGCCGTTGTGTCTTCTATCCTCATTTGATGTCTAGAAACCGAAGCGGGGGCCGCGGCGTCGGCCCGAGGGCGCGAATCCAGCGCTTGGTTGTGACGATGTCGCTTGGGGCGGTGCTCGGGTTCGTGTCCGGCTGTCCGAAGCGGGCGCCGGCGAAGCCGGAGAAGCCGTCCGGCCGAGACCGGGTGGCGACAACGAGCCTCGCCAGCTATTCGACCTTCACGACCGACCCGAACCAGGACAGCGTACTCTATGCGTTCGACTGGGGCGACGGCCTCGCCGACACCACCGCGCTCCTGCCCGCGGGCGACACCGCCTCCGCCTCTCACCAGTGGCCGAACATCGGCTCGTACGCAGTTCGGGCAAGGGCGCAGGATGCGAGGGGCTATTGGAGCGGCTGGTCCGACAAGCTGCCGGTTTCGGTCACTGTGAACCATCCCCCCGAGGCGCCACTCAAACCGACCCACTCAGGCATTGACTCGGTCGGACTGCCCATCGCCTTCACGACGTCGGCGACCGACGAGGACGGCGACTCGGTCCGGATAAGGTACTTCTTTTCCGAAGGACAAGTCAGCGGGTTCAGCCCCAGGCTGGCAAGCGGTGAAGCATACACCGACACTGTCATCTATTCGCAGAATGGCTGGAAGGTAGTCTATGCCGCGGCCACCGACGGTGCCGACACTTCGGCCTGGTCGGCGCCGGACAGCGTCTACATCCTGTCGCCCGACGTGGCTCCGTACGCTCCGTCGATTCGTTACGAGTACACGCCGCGCCGCGGCATCGCCAACGGCCCCGCCTATCGGTTCTACGCCTCGGCCATCGACCGCTACGGCGACAGCCTGTACTATCGGTGGTACTTCGACGGAAGTGATTCGGTTACGTCCGGGCTGTTCCCGTCGGGCGTGGACGGCTATGCTGAGTGGACTCCGGCCGGCGATACGCACAGCTACACCGTGGCCGTGCGCGCCTTCGACGTATCCGGCAATACGAATCCAACAACGCCCGCGATGGTCTTTCGGACCGTGGCCGAAGGAGAGCTGATTTGGGGCATAGCCGGCGAGTTCGAGGCCTCGCCGGCCGTCGGTGCATCGCTCTGGCGGGGCGACGACCGGACCGGCATCATCTGCGGCAGCGCCGACGGGCAGCTATACGTGGTTGACGCCTACCAGGCGTTCGTCACGAACCGGCTCTCGATAGTCGACCCCGACGCCTACAATTCGTCGCCGGCCATCGGCGCCGACGGCACACGGTACGTGGGCAATGAGAATGGCTGGCTCTACGCGTTTGGCACCGACGACAGCCGCGACACTTTCAAGTGGCGGTTCGGCAACGGCCTCGACGGTATGACCGCGACCGCGGCGCTGGCCTCGGACGGCAGCGTCTTCTGCGGCGGCGAGGACCAAGAGATCCACAAGCTGAGCGCCACCGGGGTCAGGATGTGGGACTACGCGCTGCGCTCCTGGATGGCGAGCTCGCCGGCAATCGGGCCGGACGCAAGCATCTACTGCTGCGACGGCAGCGGTTACATCTACGCGCTGAACAGCGACAGCACTCTGAACTGGGAGGTCCTGGCCGACAGCGCAGTCTTCATAACTTCCTCGCCGGCAGTCACCGCCGACGGCACCGTCTATGTCGGCACCGAAGACGGCCGCCTGCTTGCGCTGAAGGACGGCGGCATCAACTGGCAGTACAGGATCACGCCACCGCGCGGCATCTCGTCGTCGCCGGTGCTCGGTCCCGACGGCAACATCTTCTTCGGTTGCGACGACGGCAAACTCTACCGCATCGACCAGGACAGCCACCAACCGGCGGCCGGCTGGCCGGTTACGGTCACCACGACGGACGTCGTGAGCAGTACGCCGCTCTTGTGCGCTGATGGCATCGTCTACGTCGCCGACGACTCATCGCTGTACGCATTTGACATGAACGACCCCGGCTCCGGCCCGCGCTGGAAGACGGCCCTGGGTGTGCCGGGTGCGGGCGGACGGCTTTCGCTCGACAACCAGCCGTCGCCGGTGGTCGACCAGTACGGCATCGTCTACATCGCCACCGGTTCCGGCCTCTTCGCCGTTGCCGGCAGACCGGGCGGAACGCTCGCCGTCACTGACTGGCCGATGTTTCACCACGACGCGCGGCACACCGGCCGGTTGGGAGCGAAATAGCGAAAGACAGGATTCCAGGATTCGCGGAACCAAGGGGTCGAGTGTCCGGGCTGGCATTCACAACTTCCGGGTCCCTTCCATCCGTCTTTCATGTTGTCAATATCGGTTATCGGGCTGCTGGTTTGACCCGGGCACACGAGTGTGCTACCCTCAGATGTGAAAAGAACGCTGCTTGTCGTCCTGGTCGCAGCGGCCGCGGTCAGCGCGGCCGCAAACCGTCCCTTCACATTCGCGGTGCTCGGCGACCGCACCAGCGCAGCGCGCCCTGAAGTCTTCAAGCAGATTCTGGCCGAAATCACCCTGTTCCGGCCGGACTTCATCATCTGCACCGGTGACCTGATTGAGGGCTATACCGGGCTCGAACAGACTAACGCTCGCTGGGACACGGTCCTTGGCCAGCTTCGCGCCACCGGCATCCCCTATTACGTCGCGCCCGGAAATCACGACATTCCGAGCGACGCTGCCGAACCGATTTTCGCAAGGCGCGTCGGCCGGCCGATGCACACCCTCGAGCGCGGCAACTCGGTCTTCATCTTCCTTGACAACAGCCGCTGGACCGAAGCCCGGTCGCTGCCGCCGGCTGAACTCAAATGGCTGGACCTGGAACTTGCCCGGGCGCGCAAGAAGCATCGCATCTTCATCGTGATGCATCGGCCGTATTGGCGCGACGCGCTGGATAGAGGATTACCGGAGCCACTTCAGACGAAATTCGAGAGTACGGGCGTAGGCTATGTCTTCACCGGGCATGACCACTTTTATTGTTCCCACACGTGGAATGGAGTCCGCTACTTCCAGGTCGGCCCCTCGGGCAGCAGGTTCAAGGTCTACCGCGAACCCAGTGCGGGAGCGTTCCAGAACTACCTGCTGTGCCAGGTCAATGGCGATTCGGTGGACGTCACCGTCCACGAGCCGGGGCACATCGAACCGATGCCGGCCGACACTGTGACCTACGGGTCAGTCCGGGCCCTCGCGCTGGCGCAGGCAAAAGCGATTACGCTCGATACCGCGGCGGTGCCGGATTCGGGCGGGGTATCGGTGCGAGCAATCGTGAGGAACCTGACCGACCAGGAGATTTCCGGCCGGCTCTCTTGGCGCGAGGACAAGACCCATTGGCGACTCGTCCCGGACGAAATCACCTACAGCATGGCCCCAACGGGGCAGGTCAGCGAGAGCTTCCGCGCCAGCCTGGACAACCCGGACAGCCTCTACCCGCTGCCCGGCGTGACCACTGTCTACGCCTACGCGCCGCGCCGTAAGACGACTCTCGCCGTACGGCTGCCGATTCGACGCAAAGCCACAATGGTGCGCGCGCTCAGGCGGCCGGTCATCGACGGGCAGTTGAATGACGACTGCTGGCAAGGCGAACCGACCCTGCGCGGGTTCGGAAGCCGAACCGGGGGACGCAGTCCGCTACCGACGACTGGACTCTGGGTTGCGCGCGACGATAGTCTGCTTTACATTGCGGCACGCTGCTCCGACTCGCTGGCAGCCGGGCTCGAAGCCAAAGCTCTAGTCCGCGACGGCAAGGTGCACGATGACGACCACCTGAGCATCGTTTTCGACTTCGGCCGACCTCCTGCCCGGAGGCTGAGTCCCCTGATTCCCGGCTACTCCGATGCCGGCGTGCGTACGCGGGCCGGTGCCGCTCCGAGCGATAGCTGCTACCAGCTACTCGTCAACCTGATTGGCACGGTCGCCGACTGCAAGTGCTGGCCTGATGGGGACAAACCCGGAAAGGACCCGACTTGGAACGGCAATTGGCGGGTGGCGACCGCGAGAGGCTCTGACTACTGGACAGTCGAGCTTTCAACCCCGCTCTCTGACTTCGGGCCGGTCGGCAGTGAGTGGAGGGTCAATGCCAGCCGGTATCAATCACGGACAAAGGAAGTCGCGGTCTGGCAGGCTCCGTTCGATGGTGAGCCGGCAGGCCTCGGGGTGCTCCGCGCCCCCCGATAGCGACCACACCCCCATCTCCTGTTACCTGTCTACTGCCTGCTGTTTGCTGCCTACTGTCTACTCTCTTCGGTCCTGTCTAGAACCTGAAGAGCCGGTCGGCGAGCAGAACGGCTGAGACCCGGCCGTGCATCGTCCAGCCGAGGAAAGGCGAATTGCGGGATAGTGAGAGGACTCTCGGCGGTTCGTACGTCCATTCCGCCTTCAGGTCGAGCACGGCCAGTTCCGCGTCCGAGCCCACGGTGACCCTTACCGCCGGCAGCGAGAGAATCCGGCGCGGTACCTCGGTCAGCCGGGCCACGTAGTCGGCCAGGGGCAGAACTTTGCCGAGAACGAGTTTCTCGTACCCGAGGCTGAACGCAGTCTCGAACCCGATGATGCCGGGCGGCGCGGCGTCGAACTCCGCGTCCTTCTCGCCCTTGAGATGCGGGGCATGGTCAGTGGCAATTACGTCAATCGTACCGTCAGCCAGTCCGGCGATAACTGCCTTCCGGTCGTCATCCGACCGCAGAGGCGGGTTTACCTTGTAGTTCGCGTCGAAGCCGGCGAGCGCTTCCTCGGTCAGCGTGAAGTAGTGCGGGCAGGTCTCGGCGGTCACCTGTACGCCGCGCGCCTTGGCCCAGCGGATGACATCGACGGTCGCCCGCGCTGACACGTGGGCGATGTGCAGCCGAGCCCCCGTGAACTCGGCCAGCAGCACGTCCCGCGCGGCTTGCGCTGATTCGGCCACATCCGGTCCGGCCTTCAGCCCTAGCCTGGTCGAGACGCCACCCTCATTGGCGACACCCTCAACCAGTTCCCTGATTTCGCAGTGGGAGATGACCGGTACGTTGAACGCCTTGCAGTATTCGAGCACGCGGCGCATTACCTGCGGGTCAGCGACCGGCGAGCCGTCATCCGAGAAGGCCACCGCGCCGGCCTCCACCATCGAGCCGATTTCCGCCAGTTCTATGCCCTGCCTGCCCTTGGTGCAGCAGCCGACCGGGTGGACCCGGGCGAAGCCGGCTTCCGCAGCCCGGCGGATTTCGAAGCGGACCTGGGCCTCGGCATCGATTGGCGGCTCGGTGTTGGGCATCGGGCAGACGCGCGTGAATCCGCCGACCAGTGCCGCCGCGGTTCCGCTCGCGATTGTCTCTTCGTCCTCGCGCCCGGGCTCGCGCAGGTGGCAATGCATGTCCACAAACCCCGGCGCGATGTACAGGCCGCGACAGTCAATCACCTCCGCGCCCGCCGCCGGGATGCCCGATTCGACCTTCTCGATCCGGCCGCCGACGACCAGCACGTCGGCACGTCTTGTCGTCTGCCTCTCCGGGTCGATTACGCTCCCGCCCCTTAGCAGCAACCGCCCGAACGTCTCGGCGTTCATCTTGATATCACTCTCGACTTCTAACCTCTGGCATCTAGCTTCTGACTTCGCCTTCTCCACCGGCCAGGAGGTACAGCACGGCCATCCGCACCGCCACGCCATTCGTGACCTGCGGCAGCACCAGCGCCCGACTGAAGTCGGCCACGTCGAAGTCCATCTCCACTCCCCAATTCACTGGGCCGGGGTGGGTGACAACCACTTCGGGCGCGAGTTTCCGAAGCCGCTCCCGGGTGAGGCCGTACAGCGACCGGTACTCGCGCACGGTTGGGAAGCTCGAAGAGGTGATTCGCTCCTGCTGGACGCGCAGCATATTCACGACATCCACCTCGTACAGAATCCGGTCCAGGCGGTAGAACACCTCGCAGCCGTACTGCTCGATGCCCGGCGGTATCATCGTCGGCGGTCCGCAGACCGCTACCTTTGCCCCGAGCCTGGCCAGACAGAGCAGGTTAGAGCGAGCGACGCGTGAGTGGGCGATGTCGCCGACGACCAGCACGCGCTTTCCGTTCAGGCTGCCCAGTTTCTCCCGCAGGGTGTAGGCGTCGAGCAGGGCCTGGGTCGGGTGCTCGTGCGCGCCGTCGCCGGCGTTGACCACGAAGGCCTTAACGTGCTGTGAAAGGAAGTGCGGGGCGCCGGGTGATTGGTGCCGGATGATAATGCCGTCTACTCCCATCGCCTCGATGTTGCGCGCGGTATCGAGCAGCGTCTCCCCTTTGGACACCGACGACGTCGCCTTCGAGAAGTTGACGCAGCCGCAGCTCAGCCGACTCGCAGCAAGGCTGAACGAAGTCGAGGTGCGGGTCGAGGCTTCGTAGAAGAGATTGACCACGGTCCGGCCGCGCAGGGCCGGGACGATCGGAATCGTGCGGTCCAGCACCTCGCGGAACGTCCGGGCCTGGTCCAGAATTGTCAGGATTTCGGAACGGTCAAGACCCTCGATGCCGAGCAGGTGCCGTGACCGCAGTTTCATGCCGGTTTCCAGATCGTCGATTCCAGATTCGGGCTCGACGCTCCTGGCGGTTGTTTCCCCCCGACCTTGGTGACTTGGTGTCTTGGCAAGACTCCGGCGTCCGGACTTCTGACTTCCGCCATCTAGCTTCTCGCTTCCGACTTCGTCCTCGTCAGCACAATCTCGTCCCTGCCGTCGGTCTCTTTGAGGAAGATGTCGACCAGGTCAGACCGTCGGGTCCTGATCACTTTGGCAGCGAAATCGGGTTGTATCGGCAGTTCGCGATGCCCTCGGTCAACGAGCACTGCCAGTTGTATCGCCCTGGGCCGGCCGAAGTC
>CAZAKP010000040.1:0-19043 GCA_964485845.1 uncultured bacterium
ACGTCGTGCACCGTCAAGGCGACTGGCCCGGTGCTCCCGAGTTCGTAATCGATGCGCACGGTCGCTGATCCGCGGCAGGGGTTCGGGGAGATGGCGGTCGGCGATTGGCAACCGGCGGCCGGCGGGGAGCCGGCCAGCCCGGCGCCGGTCGTCGTCCTGAAGACGGAGCCGCCCTCGGTGCCGACGTAGATAGTGTTCTCCGTTCCGGGACGGAGCGCCAGCGACAGCACTTTGTTGCAGGCGAGGCCGTCGTTCATCTGGTCCCAGGTAGTGCCGCCGTCGGTCGATGAGTACACGCCGTAGCCATAGGTGCCGGCAAAGATGCTCGCGGGGTTGTTCGGGTCGCAGACGAGTGTCTTCACTGACCGGTTCAGGCTCGTTATTTCCCATGTTGCCCCGGCATCGGTTGACATGAACAGGCCGCTCGTGGTCCCGGCGTAGACAAGCTGGCTGTCGCCGGGTATGGTCATCAGCACGTTCACTGCTCCGCTCAGGCCGGTGCGGCTCATTGTCCAGGTTGCGCCGAGGTCGGTCGAAATGAGCAGGCACGGGTAGCTGTAGGCCGAGTCGCCGCCGACATAGACGCGGTTCTCATCCACGCCGTCGAAGGCGACGGCCCAGCCACGGGTGCCGAGCCCGATGGTATCGTGTTCCCAGGTCTCGCCGCCGTCGCTCGAATGCGACACGCCGACGAAATAGGCGGAGTCATAGACGTTGCCGGTGTAGAAGACCAGGTTCGGATTCAACGGGGAGATGTCCATGCAGCCGCCGTCGTTCATCCAGCTTTCGATTGTTGACCAGACGGACCCGCCGTCTGTGCTCTTGAAGAGCTCGGCGTTGCCTCAGCCGGAGGCTTCGAGCATCCAGATGCGCTGCGGGTCGTCAGGTTCGAAGAGGATGTTGCAGACGTTGCCGCAGGTAAGGACCGTGGGCTGCCGCTCCCAGGTGCTCCCGTCGTCAGTAGTCTTGAAGATAGCGTTGTCGATGAACTCGGCGTACGCGGTGCCCGCGGCACTCGGGTCGAACGAAACGACCGGTATCTTGCCAATCGTGATGCCGCGGTTCACCTCGTTCCAGGTTGCGCCGCAGTCGGTCGACTTGTACATGCCGCCGGTCGAGCCGCAGTAGACCGTGCTCGACTCGCCCGGCACGGTGAGCACCGTCCGGACTGTATTGCCCGGAACGGTGGCGCACGCCGTCCACGTGATGCCGGCGTCGGTTGAGCGATAGACGTTTGAGTAGGCCGCGGAGTACATCAGGCCGGGTTTTCCCGGCACCGATACGATCCGGTAGTTGTAGTTATTCGTGCTCTGGCGGGTCCAGGTCTGGCCCGCGTCGGTCGAGCGGCAGACACCGTAAAGGGTTCCGGCAAGGACCGTGTTGTGGTCGGTCGGGCTGACGTACAGCGAGTAAATGTAGTAGTACCGGCCGGGAAGGTTGGATGGTGACCAGGAAGTTCCGCAGTCGGTAGACTTGTAGACGACCGTTAGAGTGTCGACATATGCACCGACGTAGATAACGCTCGTGTCGACGGGGTCGATTGCGATTGAGTAGACCGTGGTAGTGGGGAACGTGTCAATCCGGGTGGCGGCCCAGGACTGACCTTCGTCGGTGCTCTTCAGTGAGACCATGTGCCAGGCCGAGTCATACCGGTAGCCGGCCAGGTAGATGACGCTCGGATTGAGCGGGTTTATCGCGATGTCCTGGCCGTAGGTGTTGGAGCCCAGCGAGTATTGCTCCCAGGATGCGCCGGCGTCGTACGTCCGGTAGAAGTAGTAGTTCACGCCGTAGAGCGTATTCGTGTCGCTGGGGCTCGGCGCGAGTGCGTACGGGTAGCTGCTCAATACCCCGCCGGCCGAACACCATTCGGCGCCGCCGTTGTTCGACTTGAGCAGCGGCGTGCCTGAACTTGTCGAGGCTACGTAAAGGGTTGGCGGATTGGTCGATGCTAGCGTGCCGCAGTATATCGGCCCGCCCTCCGGGCCGATACTCGCCCAGTCAGCGAAAGCTACCGCGGCGAGGACGGCAAGAAGACTGCTGACAACTATCTTCATACTAACTCCTTTCCTCCGCGATGGAGGGAGTATCACAAACGGCGAATCACCGGCCGCGGCGAGGGCGCCTCGGCCCGACAGTCTAGGTGTACACCGGAACGGAGTCAACAGCCGGCAGCAGAGCCGCCCGGTCTACCGCACATGGTGGATATGTCGATAAGTCAGTGGCGCGGCGCTTCGGCTCGAGGTAAGGTCAGGTCGAGTTCGATGTCCATGGGCCGGTTTGACTCGACTTTGAGTTCGCGGGTTACGACGTACGGGTCGCCGCGCGGGTCGCGTTGGCCCGCGGCGAGCAGGTAGCGTCCGTTGCCCAGGAAACACGCGAACGTCCCCGATGAGTCGGTGACCGTGTTGAGTTCGTCCAGTGGACGCCAGGCCCCGGCGTTGAAGGTCTCGAACGCCAGGTTCTCGAATCCGGGCAAGGGTGCTCCGGATGCGGCCAGGCGAACGCGAACCCGGGCGCCGGCAGTGTAGCTCGGCGTCACGAACCGCTGGTCGAACGCGGACGTCACGACAGCGATAGTGACGTTGTCCGGGTGCCCGCGTTCGAGCCAGCCGAAGTCACCAAAGGCCGTGGGCTTGAGCGGGTAGCAAGGCAGCCATTCGCCTCCGCTCCAGACCTCGAGCCAGCTTGCATCGTTGTCCTGCGCGCCGAGCCAGGGAATCCTGACGCGGCGACTGGGGACTCCGACCGACTTGAGGATGGCCGCAGCCAGAACCGCAATCTCCTCGGTGGTGCCCGAGCCGGAAGAGAGCACGAGTTCGGGAGACTTCATCGGGCCGAAGAAGCCGCGCCTGGCGGAATGGATGTTCCGGGCAAGCCAGCGGTTGACGATGTGGGCCGCGTCGGCCGGCGTCCGCGAGCTCTCCACCATTGGGGCGAAGCGGCCATAGAGCAGCTTGCGCCAGGCGGTGACCGGTTCGTCCGATATCCGGTAGGTGAGGATGTAGTCTCGAAACAAGGAGTCGGGCGAGCGGTACTTGAACGCGGCCGCGGCGATGTGCGCATACTCGATGTGTTCCAGCAGCACGGCCCGGGTCATCTCCAGCCGGTCAAGGTGGGGCATTGAATTGATGAGCCAGACCACCTCGGTCTGCAGTTCGGGCGGCGCGGTGGCGACGGCAAAGGCCAGCTCCGGCCAGTTCTGCCCGGCGTCGAGCAGCGCCGAGTCGAATGCCGGGCGGAGCGAGTCCGGCGCCAGCGCCAGCAACGAAGAATCACTCGGTGAGGCGAACGGCTGGGCAACTGCGCTCATCGCGAGCGGCAGCAGAATGGACAACCACAGAGGCCACAGAGTGGATGGAGGCCGGAGTCGGTTCCCTGCGCTCAGTTTTCTCTGTGTGCTCTGTGGTTCAGACCCGTGGTTCATGGTTTGGCATCGGATACCAGCCGCCGATACACGCCGATCGACGCCGATGGGTGTCCCAGGTTCGGAACCGTATCTGCGTTGGCCTCTGAGGCCCCTGTCCGACAGCGCATCGGCGTTCATCTGCGGTTCCCTTCCGGTTCCTGCCGGTTGGGCATCGGGTACCAGAGCCAGAAACCCGCGGGCAGTCGTTGCGGGTGGTCGAGGTCGAAGCGAGTATCTGTGGTCTCGCTGAGTGATACTAGAGCGGTCGCGCCACACCAGTCGGTCCTCGATCCGGCAGTGACGATGACCTCGCCCGCGCCGGTCGGGATTGACCACGAGCCGTCTGCACCGGTCGTGTCGCGTGCCACCATCCTGAGCGCACCGCTGTTGAAGACCGATACGCAGACCGGCACGCCGACCGCCGCTCGACCGGACCGGTTCACCGAGACACGCAGCACTCCGGACGGAGTGTAGTCAGGTGTCACATTCAGGACTGCGCAGCCAGGCTCGCGGCGGTACACATTTCCGGCGCTTTCGGGTACGCCGTAGCTGACCGCGAAGACATAAGCGGCTCGGAGGGTGTCCTTCTTGAACCGGAAGTGATGTGAGTCCACTGCCTCAAAAGCGTGCGCCGGGTACCACTGGCCGTCAATCCAGACTTCGGGCCAGGCGTGGTTGCCGTCGCCCGCGGTCCAGTACGGCGTGTACGCTTCGCGCACCGGGATACCGACGGCACGACACGCATCCGCGTAGAGGATAACGAGTTCCTCGCATCTGCCCCAGCCGGAAAGCAGCGTCTGGAGCGGCCCCTGGTCGCGCGGGGCGTTCGGCTTGTAGGTTGCCTTGCGACCGGTCCACAGGTTTACCTGCATGGCCGCCTCGGTCATCGTCGTACAGTTCCTTACCAGCGGATAGAGCGAATCGAAGAACATTCCGCGCCAGTGCGAGAGCGGCTCCTGGGTGACGCGGTAGGGGAGAACGTAGTGCCGGAACAGCTCGTCAGGCACGCGCGATCCCCAGGGCAGAGATTCGCGGGCCCTGAACGCGAGCGCCACGTTCTCTACAAGGATTTCGGCCGGCATCTGGGCAAGGTCTACGGCGGGCATGTTTTCCAGCAGGAACTCCGCTGCGGGACGTTGCCCGGCCGGCAGTCGGGAAAGGGCGAGTCTCAGTTGCGGGGCGTTGCTTCCCGCGACGGCGAAGACCGCGTCGAGCGGGCCGCTGACTCCGGGTGCCACCAGCAGGAGTAGAAGAATTCCGCCGGCCATCAGGCTCGTCAGCGGACGGCATCGGGCTTGAGGTCGACTGATGTGGACAGGATAACGGCTATGCTACAAGGGTCAAACAAGCCCTGAATGCGTAGAGAGGCGGTGCGCAGCAGGGTTTGCCGCACCGCCTCTCTCCGACCGAGCCCTCTATCTTTGAGGACTGAACTACCGACTGGACAAAACGGATTGGCAGCGCCCAGACGGTAGACATGACACCGAGGCAGCCCGCTGTGCTGCACCAGTCACTGTTGTTCCGAGTGCCGCGAGTGACTGCCATTCAGGGGGGGGCGAGAGAACACAGTGTCACGTTCTATCCCAGAGCAACTAGCATGCCAGGCGGAATCAGGCCTCATATGAAGGTGGAGATAGTCAGCGGGACAACGGGGAAGGTTAGACCGGGAAATCGGGTGCGCAGTTGCTGCACACCCACGGGATGCTATTTCACGGAGAACTAAGCCCGGCAATCAGCCCGGTCAGCCAGAATGCCACGGTCGTTCCGGACAGGACTATGCGGGCGTGTGACCAGTTGTCCGCGGTCCGGTAATGGTCGGCGATATCTTGTGGCGTTGATGCCCTCAGGTAATCGGCGCGAGCGGCGCTGTACTCGACGTGGCTCAGCACGAGTCCGGCGATGGACAAAACCGTGGCGCCGGCCAGCGCGTAGCCCACTGCCGACCGACCGGCTCTTATTTGACGCAAGCCGGGGACCAGCACCGACAGCGGCGTCGGCTGTCGCAGGTATACGGTGTCCGGTGGCACGGTCCTCGGCGGCGGCACGCCCACCTCCGTTTTCACCGACTCGAATACGGCACGGATTTTGGGGGAGACAGATTCAGGGTCGAGCGTCATACTCGGGTCTGTGGTCAGCAGCTTGCGGAACACGGCGGTGGCTTCATCGGTGCGGCCAAGCGCCACCAGTGCAAAGGCATACGTCCGGCTCGCGGCGGTCGAGTCCTCGGCCGTTAGCGCCGAGTCGGCGAGGAAACCGGGCGCAAGTTGGACAACGCGTTCGTAGTCGCCCGCCTGATAGATGCTGTCGAGCGGCGCTACCGCGGCGACGAGCAGCAGGAAGATCATCGGACGACCGTGATTGTGCCGGTCACAAGCTGGTCGTCCTTTTCTGTCACGCGCGCGAAGTAGATGCCGGGCGACAGCCGTACGTCGAGCGGACCGGAGCCGGCGAAGACGCGGCGACCGGAACCATCGTAGATGGTTGCGCGGCGGCAGTCGATGCGTACCGGGCCGGCGGCGACCGTGGCCCAACTCCGAACGTAATGCACCCGGGTCTCGCCCTGCGGTTCATCAATGCCGGAGGGAAACAGCGACGCGCTGCCTCTTTCAACTGACGGCTCGGGTCCGTGGTCGCCCCGGCCGCCGATGACGATTACGTCTGTGTCCACGACCGCTGCTCCGCAGAAGACTCTGGGCACTGACATTTGGGGCAGGTACTGCCACGGCTCGCCGACGTTTGCCATGCTGGCTATCTCGACGGAACTCAGCGGGCCGTCGTTGTTCTGACCGCCGATGGCGCACAGCCATTCACCATAGCCGACTGCTGCGGCCCCGTTGCGCGGGGAATTCATGTATCGAGAGGATTTTACCCACCAGCCCCCGCCACTGAACTCGAAGCTCTTCAGGTCGCTGAAGTACACGCCACCGACTGTGCACATCCAGCCTGCTGCCACCGCGGCGCCCGCGTTTGCGCGCCGCGTATTCAGGGAATCAACGATGTCCCAGTGTCCCAGGCCGGAGTCAGGCGTGAACCGCGCAACCGACTTCTGGAAGCCGAGCGACGTTGAGTAGCCCCCAATCGCGTAGATGCGGCCCCCGTATTCGCAACCGGCCAGCGACGAGCGCGGCCATGGGAGCGGGGCTACCGTATCCCAAGTGTTGGTTGAGGGGTCGAAGCGGTCAACCTGGCTCAGACAGGTGTTGCCGTCAGCGGTGCCGCCAATCACGTAGATTTTCCCGTCCAGGGCAGCACAGCCGGCGTACCATCGCGGTTTCGGCGGCGAGGCATAATCCCGAATCCAGGAGTCAGCCGCGACATCGTATGCCTCCGTTACGGCGCGCGGAACCAGTGAGTCAAACTCGGAAACCAGCCCGCCGATTGCGTACACTCGCGACCCGACCGCTGCACAGGCGAAGGCGTATCCCGGGGTGGGCATGGGTACGCACGGGCGCCAGCCCTGGAGCAGAACCAGCGTCAGCAGACCTAGCATTTCAATCACCTCCTAGCAAGTTTCGTTCCGGCCTTCGAGCCAGGTCAAACGTAAACTGATAAAGTCGGGCGGAGTCCGTGCGAATCGGTTCGGTTCGGACGCCCAACTCCGGATGGGTCAGCGTGATTTCGTGACTGCCCAGACTTACTGGTATGGGATGGTCCATGGGTGTGGTGTCGACTACCCGGCCGTCGATGGCAACTACTGCCCAGGGCGTTACGCGGATTTCGACGCGAGCAACCTCGCGGTCGAGATTGAAAGCGAGTGTGCAGGCCGGCTTGTCCAGCACGACGGTCCGGTTGATTTCCGGATAGTACGGGTTGCGCAGCGTGACGAAGTGCCGTCCCGGAGTCACAGCCGGTTCGGTCGCCAGCGGCGTCGCTCCCAACGACCGTCCGTCGATAGCCACCTCGGCCCAAGGCGTAACCGCAATCCGAAGCCGGCATTCCTCGGGAATGGCCCGCGGGCCGGGGGATTCGACGATTCGGGCATCGATTACGGGCCTCGCCGAATCTACAGCCGTCCGGTCCGGGCCCGGCGACGGCTCCGGAACCAGGCTGATTGCGCTCGTCGAAGTATCCGACACCGTACCGACTGCCGACTCGAGTCCTCGATGTTGCCCGCCCGGACGCTGGGTCCGGATAAGGACTACCGGGACGACTACGGCGGCTACAATGGCCGGTGCGAGCACGGCCGCCAGAAGCGCACGCCGGCGGTGGCGCACCGGTCGGGCTGCGGCCGCCGGCGCGGAGAACAGCCGTACCAGCTCTTCGACCGATGCCGGACGCTCGGAGGCGCTTTTGGCCAGCATTCGGCCCACGAGTTCGCTCAATCCCGGCGGTACGCCGGCCGCGATTTCGGCCAGCGGGCGGGGCCGGTGATTGAGTACGAGGCTCAGCGCGTCGGCATAGTTCGAGGCGGCGAAAGGATTTGCCCCGCCCAGCGCCTGGTAAATGACGACTCCCAGAGCGAAGATGTCGGTGGCCGGCTCCACCTTCAGGCCCCGGGCCTGTTCGGGCGACATGTACGACGGCGTACCGATCACGCATCCTTCCTGGGTGATCTCGCCGAAGTCGCGGGCACAGGCCAGGCCGAAGTCGGTCAGCTTCACCTCGCCGGAGTCCGAAATCATGATATTGGCCGGCTTGAGGTCGCGGTGAATCACGCCCTGCTCGTGGGCAAAGGCAAGAGCCCTGGCTACTGCCAGTACAATTGGCGCGAGTTCGGCGATACTCAACCGCCCCTTCTCGGCAAGCAGCTTGTCGAGAGTTCTTCCTTCGATGAACTCCGAGGCGATGTAGAAATCATCCTCGGTTCCGAAGTCGTAAACGGTAACGATGCCGGGATGCTTGAGCCGTGCCTGGACCAGCGCCTCCCGCCGGAATCGCTGCACGAGGTCGGTATCGGCGGCGAGGCGGGGGTGCAGCACTTTCAGCAGCACGGGGCGGTCCAGGACGCGGTCATGGGCCTTGTACGTCACCGCGACCATCCCTTCCTGGATGGTCTCAAGAATCCGGTAGCGCTCGGTGCGGTTCATCGTAGAAAAGGGATCAAGGGATCGAGGGATCGAGGGATCAAGTGTCCCGAGCCAGTCACTTTGTCCCTTTCTCCCTCTCTCCCTCTATCCCTGCTTCATCTTCTCGCTTCCATTCGGCCAGCTTGTTGAGCAAGGTTCGGCGGGATATGCCCAGGCTGGCCGCGGCCCGGGTCCGGTTGCCGTTGAATGCCTTGAGCCGGTCGAGCACGACGCGCTTCTCGATCTGGGCGGTGGTGCCCTCGATCGCCATGTCGTTATCAGCGGGCCGCGGAAGCATGATGTCGCCTTCGGTCAGCCGGTCGCCCGAGCAGAGCACGACCGCCCGCTCGATGGCGTTCTCGAGCTGGCGGATGTTGCCCGGCCACGAGGAATTCACGAGTTTGTCGAGTGCCGGCTTGGCGATGCCGGCAACGTTCTTGCCCTGGCGCCTGGCGCTGGCGGCAAGGAAATGGCCGGCCAAGAGCGGGATGTCGTCCCGGCGCTGCCGCAACGGCGGCAGCTCAATTGGGATTACGTTCAACCGGTAGTAGAGGTCATCCCGGAACTTGCCTTCCCGGGCCAGCTTGCCGAGGTCGCGGTTTGTGGCGCTCATCACGCGGACGTCCACGTGGTGAATTTCAACGTCGCCTACCCGGCGCACCTCGCCGCTCTGCAGGGCGCGCAAGAGCTTGGGCTGGAGCAGCATCGGCAGGTCTGAAACTTCATCAAGGAAGATCGTGCCGCCGTTCGCCGCCTCAAACAGGCCCTGCTTGTCCGTGACTGCGCCGGTGAAGGAGCCCTTGCGGTGACCGAAGAGCTCAGACTCGAGCAGGTTCTCGGGAATCGCGCCGCAGTTCACCGCGACGAAGGCTGCTTCCTTGCGCGGTCCGGAGTAGTGGATCGCCCGCGCTACCAGTTCCTTGCCGGTGCCGGTCTCGCCGCTAATGAGTACCGCCGCGTCGGTCGGAATGACCCGGGCCATCATTTCGTACACCGACCGCATCGCCGGGCTGCGGCCGATAATCTCCGGGAACTGCTGCCACTCTCCAAGGGCGGTGCGCAGCCTTCCGGTTTCGGCGGCCAGCCCCGAACAGAGTCGGGCGTTTTCGATGGCGAGGGCGGAGATGTTGGCAAACGGCCGCAGGAACGAGAGCACGGAATCGTCGAAGACGTTGCGGTCGGTACGGCTGTCCACGTAGATGGCTCCAACCAGCCGCTCACGGCTGATGAGCGGCGCCACCGCTACCGAACGTACCTGGCCGATAATGATGCTCTGCGCCCCGGGAAATGCTGCCGGCGCATCCACGAAGACCTTCGCCTCGCGCTTCGATACGACTTCGTCGAGAACGGTCCGCGACACGCCGCTCAGTTCCTTTTCCACCGGGCCGTCGACGTGCCGCGCCGCGCGCACCTCCAGCTTGCCGGTTTCCTCCTCCGCCAGCAACAGAAGTCCGCGCTCGGCGTTCATCGTCCTGAGCGCCTCATCGAGCACCTGCCCGAACAGCGCGTCCGCGTCCAGTATCGAGTTGAAAAGCTGGCTGATGCGGAACAGTGCCTCGTAAGTATCGGGGCCGGCTGCTTCCGCCTTCATGCTTCCTTTCCGGTGGTCAACGCTCATGGAAAAGCTCCTCGGCTGAACGGGACGAATTGCCGAACCCGTCGATTGCCTCCACGGTCCAGTAGTAGTCGCCCGAGGCCAGTTTGGACGAGTTTACAGCCATGACCGTATCAGGGGTATCGAACTCAGCGGCGACGCCGGCCGGGCTTCCGCCCTCGATCCTGACTACCTGCCCGTGATAGGATACGCCGAAACCGTGGTCGAAACGGTGCCACGAAAAGAGAGTGTCGCTTGACAGCGTGTCCCCGCCTCCGGACGGAAATGCCGGCTCCGGCAGGTCGGTGATGATGCGGCCGATGTCGGAGAACGTATACGACCCGACTGCCGACTCCAAGTCCGTCACGTTGAAGCGTATCTCCTGTCCGACCAGCGTGTCCAGCGCTTCACCCGGCAGGTCGACGGCCCAGAGCGTCTGAGTGAAGATCTGCAGGTCTGAGTTGTAGGAAAGGCGCTTCGAATAGCCGATTGCCGGTATCTCGACCCAGACCGAATCCACGTCCGAAGCGCCATCGGCGTCGCCCGCCTTTGCGGTGAGCGTGCAGAACCGGAGTGGCTCGGGCGGCCAGCTCCGGCCGTACACGTGGGTTGTCAGCCGGCAGCTCTGAAGGAACGGCAGTCCGTTCAGATAGGCGTTGACGGTGTCGATTTCTCCCTTGACCAGCGCGACGCGTGCCGACTCGGACGCGTAGCCCTCGGCAGCGATGTAAACCCACGCGCTCTCCTCCGGCAATCCCCGCAGCTCGAAGCTGCCGGCGGAGTCCGTCGTCATGAACCGGTCGGCCCCAGGCAGGGTGATGCCGGCTCCGGCAATGGGCGTCGCTCGCCGGGTGAGCACATGGCCGCTGATATTACCGCCCAGCGCGGGGTCAAGCGGGTTGTCCCGGGGCGCATTCCAGGTGCAGCGCAACGACGCCACGATGGCGAGCGTGGTGAGGTACAGACGGCAGCGGCCTTGGATATTCATCGGCAGTGCACAAGCTTACCCCGGGGCTGGCTAACGTCAAGCTCAAGCGTCCCGTGGCGCCGCTGCGCAGATTCTGCGCAGTCCGCTGCCGGACGCCTGGTGGGTTCTCGACTAGCGCCGAGCGCCGCTGCGGCCGGTGTTCCTGATGTCGTGGCGGAACTTGGGCCACGATGAGCCGGCGAGCGGGCTTTGGCCTTTGAGCGCGTAGAGGTAGCCGTCGAATCCGACGAAGTAGACCTTCCCGTCCGGGCCGATTGTCGGCGATGACTCGATGTCGAATTCGGTCGGGTACGACCACGTCAGGACGCTGTCAGGACCGAGGGCGTAGAGGCTGTTGTCGTCGGACCCGAAGTAGATTGTGCCGTTCGAGCTGACTGCCAGTGAAGAGTTAATGTTGTCGCCGGTCGCGTACCGCCATTTCAGAGTTCCGTCGGGGCGGACCGCATAGAGGTGGTTGTCGGCCGAACCGAGGAAGATGGTGCCGTCGGGTCCAATCGCCGGCGAGGAATGGACCTGGCCGCCGGCGGAGAACGTCCACTTGAGGGTGCTGTCCGAGTTTAGAGCATAAATGCGGTTGTCGAACGAGCCGAAGTAAATCGTCCCGTCAGCGCCGATGGCCGGAGACGTCTCGATGTCGCTTCCGGCAGCGTAGCGCCACTTGAGCGTGCCGTCAGCGGTCAGGGCGTAGAGGTGGTTGTCGTCCGACCCGCAATAGACTGTGCCATCAGGCGCGACGGACGGAGAGGAGTTCACGGCTCCGCCGGTCATGTAGCTCCAGCGGAGAGTGCTGTCCGGATTCAGGGCATAGATACCGTTGTCGCTCGAGCCGAAGTAGATTGTGCCGTCCGCCGCGATCGCCGGCGACGACGCCACATTGCCGCCGGCGAGGTAGCTCCACTTGAGCGTGCCGCCGGGTGCGATGGCGTAGAGCCGGTTGTCATACGAGCCCACATAGATTGTGCCGTCCGGCGCGATGGCGGGGGACGACCGTACCACGTCGCCGGTCAGGAGACGCCACTTGAGCGTGCCGTCAGGATTCACGGCGTACACATAGTCGTCCTGCGAGCCGACGTAAATAGTCCCGTCCGGCGCGATGGCCGGCGACGAGTAGTTGGCGGCCCCGGTTACCGGGTTGATCTGAAAGCGCCAGATGCGGAGCGTGTCTATCGGCCCGATGACGATGTTGTGGGCAGACGACCAGCCGGACACGATCTCACCGGTGTCCTTCGCCTGTGCCCGTACCGAGTAGGTCCGGTCCAAGGACCAGGCGTGGCTCATTGTGGTCGGCTGTCCCGGGGGAGCGAACTGGCCCCAGGCCGAAGTGTCGCCGTCGCCCCAGTCGAACCGGATCGCCACCGGCAGGTTGTCAGGATGAGTGGCCGATGACGTGAACCCATAGACTGAATCCCGCTCTCCCAGGGCGGGCCCGGCCGGAGTCGCCGGAGTGTTGGGCCCCCGGTGCGGAACCACTGCTACCGTGAGGCCGCCGGACCAATCGGTCAGGCGGAGCTCAGGGTCCCTTGCCTGGGCCTTAACCGCGTACTGCCCGGCCTGAGACCACGCGTAGCTCATCGCCACCGATTCGCCCGAAGCGACAAACGGGCTCCAGCCCGACATATCGCCGTTGCCCCAGTCGAAGCGGAGCGAAACGCTGTCGCCAAAGCGGTCGGCCGCGCTGCTCTTGTAGACATAGCTCGTGTCCCTCACGCAAAGGGTCGGGCCGGCCGGGACGGACGGCAGGTTCGGACGCGGCTCGACGTGCACCGACAAGGGAGCCGACCAGTCGGAGTTGGCAAGGTTCCGGTCTCTTGCCTGGGCTTTGACCGCGAAGGTGCCGCTGTCGTTCCAGACATGGCTGGACACTATCGTCTCGCCGCTGGCGAACCAGCCGGTCCAGTCGCTTATACCTGAGTCGCCCCAGTCGAAGCGGGCCGACACACTGTCGCCATTGGCGTCGGTGACAGTGACCGCGTAGGCGTATGACCCGTCGATGTAGACGCTAGTCGGTCCAGTCGGCCCCTGGGTTATCTCCGGTGCCCGGTTCGAGGTGTCGCCGACTGCGACCAGCAGACTGTCGGACCATTCGGATAGCATCTCCAGCTTGTCCCGTGACCGGGCCCGGATTGGATAGCTCCCGGCGGAGTTATAGCTGCGAAGTTCGATTCGGGTCGACTCGCTCTTTACCGGGCTGCCCCAGTCGCCGATGGTATCCCCCCAGTCGAACTGGATGAAGAGCGATTCCCCATAGGGGCTTGCGGCATGAGTCGTCCAGGCGTAGGAACCGCCGCGCTCACACTGCGTCGGTCCTTTCGGGCGGGACGGCCTCCCCGGCGCGAAGATGCCGACGCGCAGCGTCTCGGCCGCAGACCAGTCCGATTCAGCTCCCTTTTCGTCTCTGGCTCTTGCGGTTACCTCGTACGCCCCGGACTCGGCGTAGGCGTGGCCGGCAGGGGCCGCCGCTCCGCTCGGGTAGTCGGATGACCAGACCTCACTGCTTTGGTCTCCCCACGAGAACAGGTAGGATATCAGGTTGTTGTCCGGGTCGGAGGAAACCGCCGAGAGCACGATCGTGTCGCCGGGTCGAACGGCCGACCGACCGGAGACTTCGGGGATTGAGGGCGGGCGATTGCAGGCTGCTCCGAGCAGCAGCAGAGCGATGACTGACAGAACGAGTCCGTTACGATGCTTCGAGCTATTCATGAAAGCCTCCTGACGGCCAGCATCTGGTCCACCGCGAGCACAACGAAATTGTAGGACTGGCGGGCAGTTCTGTCAATCGTCCAGACGTCTCATTTGGCGCAAACGACCCGTCGGCTCAAACAGGCTCATGACGCACCGCTCCGGCCTCAGTACGCGTTTCGCGGCTTCCGGTAGCTATGCCTGCCGTTCGACGGATGGCTGGGCTTGGCGACTCGTCGCCTCACTGCCCGCTTTCGGCTTACGGTTCACCGTCTGGCGCTCTCAACCTGCTCGACGATTGCCGCCGACGTCGTGACCCAGGCGAACCCATAGGCCAGGTTCAGCAGACTGGCACAGTGCATCTCCTCGGTCGGTGCGCCGGTGGCATCAGCCGGCACGCAGCTCCGGTAGTCTCGAAAGTACGCATCCCGCGCGGTCGACTCGACGCACATATTCGTCATCACGCCGCAAATCACCAGGTCTTCGATCTTCAGAGTGCGGAGCACGGTCCCGAGGTCAGTGTCAAAGAAGGCAGAGTACCGGTGCTTGGTTATAACCTTCTCGCTCGCCCGGGGCGCGAGCCCGGCGATGACCTTGCTCTCTGGTGTACCCTCAACGATGTTCTCCTTCCACCAGCGGACCATGATCCCGGCATCGAGCATCTGCGGATGATGGGCGTGCCGGGTGAAGATGACCGGTCGCCGAGCCCGGCGGAAGGTCCCGAGCAACTGCCTCAGGTTCGGCAATATCGCGGCAGTGCACGGCAGATAGCCCTTTCCCGCCGGGTCGGCAAAGAAGCTCTGCATATCGACGACCAGCAGGGCCGACTTCGGGACTGCAAGGCGCATTCGGTGCGTGTTCACCGAGCCAAGCGCGGCCAGCCACTCTTTCGTCTTATCGGCTATGTTCCGTCGCGTAACGTACGGTTCCTGCTTGTCTTCACTCATGGGTGCACTCTCCCGATGCTATCCACACCGCGGTTCTATCGTCCTCCGCCGACGCGACCGGTGTTCCTCGGGTCGTGGTGGAACTTCGGCCAGGGCGTGCTTGCCAGGGTGCCGGCACCTTTGAGTGCATAAAGGTAGCCGTCGTGGCAGGCAAAGTAGACCGTCCCGTCCGGCCCGATGGTCGGCGCGGTCCTGATGTCGCCGTCGGTTTCGTACCGCCACTTCAGGGTGGCATCCGGGTTCAGCGCGTAGAGGTAGTTGTCCTGCGAACCGACGTAGATCGTGCCGTCCGAGCCGATTGCCGGGGATGAGTAGGAGATGTCCCCGCCGGTCTGATAGCGCCACTTCTGTGTGCCGTCGGGATTCAGGGCGTAGAAGAAGTCGTCGGACGAACCGAAGTAGATGGTCCCGTCAGCAGAGATTGCCGGCGACGACCTGACATCCGCGTCCGTGGCAAATGCCCATTTCAGCGTGCCGTCCGGATTCAGGGCATAGAAGCTCTCACCCTGGCTGTTGTTGTCGGCCCCGCAGTAGATAGTACCGTCGGCGCCGATGGCCGGGGAGGCGTAGTTGACGTTGGCGCCGACGTCATAGCGCCACTTCAGCGTGCCGCCCGAGTCCAGCGCGTAGATGTTGTCGTCATTTGAGCCGAAGTAGACCGTGCCGTCGGCCGCGACGGCCGGTGACGAGTAGACGTTACCGCCGGTCAAAAAGCCCCACTTGAGGGTACCGTCCGGGTTGACGGCGTACAGGAAATCCTCGGTTGTTCCGGCGTAAACCGTACCGTCGGCGCCAATGGCCGGAGAGCAGCGCACCGACCCGTCCATCGGCGGGTGCCACTTGAAGACGCCGCTGGAATCGAGGGCGCTCATGCCGCCGGCCGTGCCGACATAGACCGTGCCGTCGGCGCCGACGGCCGGAGAGGAACGCACCAACCCTTGGGTCAGATAGCGCCACTTCAGGGTACCGTCAGGATAGACCGCGTAGACCGCGCTGTCGTAGGACCCGACGTAGATATTTCCGTCGGGACCGATTGCCGGCGACGAGTATGAGTAAGGCTGGTCGCCCGTCACCAACTGGAAGCGCCACCTGCGCAGCGTGTCCGGCGGCCGGATGACAATGCTGTGCGGGAGCGACCACAGCGACAGCGCATCGCCGGTGTCTTTGGCCTGGGCTGTGACTGCATAGGTGTCCGGGGCCGTCCAGACGTGGCTCATTGCTACCGATTCGCCGGAAGCGACGAATGCACTCCAGTCCGAGGTGTCGCCGTCGCCCCAAGCGAACCGGATGGCCACGGCGATGCCGTCCGGATGCAGTGCTGATGTGGCGAAGAAGTACGACGAGTCCTGGCCGCCTCTGGCCGGCCCGTTCGTCTCGTGCGGCATGTCGGGTGGACGGCGCAGCGCAACCCGCACCGTGAGTCCGTCTGACGGATTGGACTCGAGCAACTTCTGGTCTTCGGCCACGGCCCGGACCACGAATGTCCCGGTGTCGTGCCAGACGTGAGTCAGTGCGACCGTGTCGCCGCTCGCGAACCAGCCCTCCCAGTAAGAGGATTTCGAATCGCCCCAGTCGAAGCGGACAGCCACCTTGTCGCCATCCGGGTCGGTGGCGATCGTCCTGAAGGTATACGTTGTGTCCCTGAAGCAGTACTCGGGACCGGCCGGGACGGCCGGCACGTCGGGCGCGTGGTTCTTCTGACAGGAAGACACTGCCACCAGCGCCAGGGCAGCAGACAGAACGAGCAACGGTCGGATGCTCTTTCGGGCCATCAGACCTCCTCTGACGCGCAAGGCGTCATCTGGCCGTATTCCGGCCAGCGCATCGAACCCAGAGAATACTCGGCGGATCTATCGGTTGCCGTTCCGGGCGCGGCGCCTGCGCTCCGACCGCCGACGCCGAAAGGGATGATTCGCGTCAACCCTCCCGCGCCCAACGCGGCTAGCTGGCTAATACTAGCACGCTACCGGACGCTGTCAATAGACCTTCGTGTCTGGACCTTCGTGTCTGGCTCACGCCCTGCCGTAGTCACCCGGCCGGCGGTTCATTTAAATGCTCTGCTCCGAGCAGGTGCCGTCCGACGGCTCAACCGCGTGGTTGGGTTGTCCTCCTACCGAAACGTAATCTCGACCAGTCGCATTTCGCTGCTAAGGAAACCCGTTCCCCGCAGGTAGGTAATGTACTCGACTCGCCCGTTGGAACGGGTGAGTTCGGCGTGGGCCATGCCGCAATAGTCCCACGCCTCCTTGTCGATTGGTGCTCGGCCGGTCGCCACCACTCGGCCCGCGGACCAAGGCCCTTCCGGCCGCGCTGCGGTCCGGATCTCGATTGTGTTGGTCAGCGGCGTGCTGTACACGGCCAGATACCGGCGGAGGTGACGGTTCCAGTGAACGCTCAGCATGGGTGCCGCCTTCATCACCGGAACTGCCTCATGCCAGTCGTTACTCCAGCGCCCTTTCCCGGCAAAGAACTGCCAGGCACTCCGCGTGAGAGCATTCGCGAAGGTGGCGCGCCCCAGGATGCACTCAAAGCCCAGTCCCTCGCGCCGGGCCGCGTACGCATAGACCCACTCGCCGACGCCGACGGCACCGGCGATGACCGGGGCGTCGCCTTTCGGGAACAGCAGAGTCGGCTCCCCCGTGTCCATTCCCACATTGGGTCTTGCCGGCAGGTGAGCCGGGTCGTCCCATACGGCGATGGAGTGCCCAACAGCCTCGAACGCCCAGGGCCCGACCTTGGAGAAGACCTTGGAGTAGAATACGAAGGCCTTCCCGCTCACAGGGTCGACAACCAGCGGCCCGGGCCACAGCGCCCAGCGCGAACGCTCATCTACCGGGAGCGTGTCCCGATTGTGGACTGCATTGTACTCCCGTTCCTCCGGGGTGAATGGCAGGAATTCGCCGGGAGTGTCATTCGAGTCGAGCGGTTCGTTGAGGTCGCTGAGCCCGTCGCGGGCATCGAAGTCACGGGTCCAGCACCAGGTGCTCGACCGCCAACTGCTGCCGTCGGCTCCCGGGTAGTCTAGGGGCGTGTCGCCGAACACCCAGACTGACCTGCCCCGGAACCGGGCGCTCGAACCGCCGTCCCTCCCTCGGATAACGCCGAGGAAACGCAGCGCGCCCAAGTCCCGTACGGCCAGGACCGCTGCGGCGGGACCGCCCTGCTCCGAGGGGGCCTCTGAAGTCCGCGTTCGAACCGCCGGAGCGCAGGAAAGAGCAGACGCGATTATCGTCAGAACCCAAACACGCAGACGGCAGGCTCTCATCAGCCGCCAACCTCGTGCGGGTCCATTCTGGAGACGGTTGCGTCTGTCACGGCGCCTCATCAACGGGAACGCCGCGCGGACGGTGTCTCGACGGTGATTTTCGTCCAGAGCGTCCTGATGTGTGCGCGGTTCAGGTATGCCGCGACGAGCAACGCCGCCAGGACCAAAACGAAGATTATGGTGTTGACTGCACCCACCGCCTTCGACGGCGGGCGCGCCGTCTTCAGCCACCGCCGCTCCAATTCGTGGTAGAACTCTTCCCGGTTCCTAAAGCGTTTTCTCTTCACGCTGACCCGCTGCCGTTGCCGCCATTGCCAAACCAGTGGCTGTCCCTATTTCCCGGAATTCCGTCACTGGAATCCCTAGGGGCCGACAATCTCGTTCAACCCATCGACGACGAGTGCAAGTTCCTCCGGGGAAATGCGGCCGATCTTCCGGCCAAGCCGCTCAACCGAGAGAGTCCGTATCTGGCTGATTTTCACCCAGGACTTCTTTGGTAGTCTGGAATGGGTCAGCTCAAGAGTGAGGGGAAACCCGGCGAGCTGAGGTTTGCTGGTCAGGGCCACAGCAATCACGGTGCCCGAGTGTTTGTTGAAGACATCCTGGCTCAACACGAGAACCGGTCGTCGGCCCGTCTGCTCGCGGCCGTGAGTCGGGCTCAAGTCGGCCCAGACGATGTCGCCCCTCAGTACTCCGGCCACCGTTCCGCATCCTCGCTCATGCCTTCCTCGGCCATCGCCTGCTCGTCCTTCCGATTGAGCTTCGCGCATTCCTCCGCCAGCCGGCTGCGCTCCATGCGGGCCAGCTTCTCGCTCACGGCTTCCTGAACCGCCCGGCTACGGTTGGCGAACCTCCGGCTCTTGACCAGGCGGTCCAGGCAGCGGAGTGTCTCCCGGTCAATGGTAATTGCCACTTTCTCTGTGCTCACTGCTATCTCCTTAGTATGACATCTTATCATACCACGGTGCCGGGGTCAACGCAGACAGAACAGAGGCTCTGGCGGCCACCCACGGCTCACGGCTTACCACTCCGATCCTCGTTCGTTCGGCCGATTCGTACAACGTTCACCGTTTGCCGAGAATGGGAGCGCTTGCCGCTGCCCGCGTTGCACGATGGACGAATACACGATGGACGAGTCCGCCGACGTGGTTGGCAATC
>CAZAKP010000041.1:0-18779 GCA_964485845.1 uncultured bacterium
GACCGGGTCAAGGCCCAGCTCGCCCAGCACGGCGTGAAGGTCGAGGGCTACGGCGGCGACACCTTCTGCATCGAGACTTCGGCCGTCACCGGCCAGGGCGTCGAGGCCCTGCTCGATGCCATCTCGGTGCTCGCGCTTGAACTCGACCTGAAGGCGCCGTATGACGGGCCGGCCCGCGGCGTCGTCATCGAGGCCCGGGTGGACCGGGGCCGCGGCAGCATCGCCACCGTGCTCATCGAGGAAGGCACGCTCCGCAAGGGCGACCCCTTTGTCGCCGCCGAGTTCTACGGCCGCGTGCGCGACCTGTTGGACGAGAACTTCGAACCGATGGCCGAGGCCACGCCTTCGCTGCCGGTGCAGGTGCTCGGCTTCTCCGGACTGCCCCAGGCCGGGGACCGGTTCGACGTCGTTGAGGACGAACGGACGGCGCGCGCCGTGGCTCAGCGCCGGTTCCTGGCCAAGCGCGACCGGGTCCTCTCGGCCTCCAAGCCCAAGGTCACGCTCGAGGCGATCCAGGAGCGGATTGCCGAGGGCCAGACCAAGGAACTGAAGATCGTCATCAAGGCCGACGTTTCCGGTTCGGCCGAGGCGCTGCGCGACTCGCTCGAAGGCCAATCCATCGAGGAGGTGCGCGTGCGGGTAGTTGGCTCCGGCGTCGGGCCGATCAACCAGTCGGACGTGCTTCTGGCCCAGGCTTCCGAAGCCATCATCGTCGGGTTCCACGTCAAGCCGCTGACCGACGCCAAGCAGATGGCCGACAAAGAGGGCATCGAAATCCGCACCTATCGGATCATCTATGCCGCGATCGAGGACATCCGGAATGCGATGCTCGGCATGCTCGAACCGGAGAAGAAGGAAGTGGAACTGGGAACGGCCGAGGTCCGCCAGCTATTCCGCGTGCCCAAACTGGGCATGATTGCGGGCTCGTACTGCACCAGGGGCAAGATCGGGCGCGATGCCATGGTCAGGGTCATGCGCGGCGGCAAGGAAGTCTACAACGGCAAGGTCACTTCGCTCAAACGCTTCAAGGACGACGTCAAGGAAATCGAAACCGGTTACGAGTGCGGCATCGGCATCGAAGGCGCGGACGACCTCGCCGAGGGCGACACCCTCGAATTCTACAAGGTCGAAGAAGTCAAGAGAACTGGTTAGCTGCCGGCAGTCAGGAGTCAGGCATGAGAGAACAGGCCGACTGCTGCCTGGCGACTGCTGACTTCTGACTCGGTGGCCGTCGGCCTGCTGCTGCTCGACTGCTACATCCCGGAGAGCCAGTCGCTCAAGGACAAGCGCCGCATACTCACGAGCCTCAGCGAGCGGCTCCGCCGCCAGTTCAATATCGCGATTGCCGAGGTGGAGTATCAGGACCAGTGGCAGCGGGCACAATTGGCGATCGTAACGGTCAACACCAACTGGCGGATGCTGCAGAGCTCGTTGTCGAAGCTCACCGAATACATTGACCGCGACCGCCGCGTCGAGATTACCGGCACCGAAACTCAGCAGCTCTGCTAGCCGCGGGACATGACCGGTTCTGCCGAGGAATCGGAACGTGGCCCGAGGGTCTACCGCACGAAAACAATCGTCGCCAGGCCGGCCAGCCAGCAGTAGAACGCGAACCAGTACAGTCTCCGGCTGCTGACGGCCCGGGCGAGGATGTAGAGCGCCAGAAGCCCGGCGGCGAACGCCGCCACCATACCCGTGGCGAGCGCCGGCGGGTTGAGCACGGCGAGGTCGACCTTGCGGAATTCCAAAAGGAAGGCGCCGACAATGGCGGGAATCGCGAGGAGGAACGAGAACTCGAACGCTTCCTTCCGCTCCATACCCAGATACAGACCACTGGCGATGGTCGCGCCGGACCGCGAGATACCGGGAAGAATGGCGATGGCCTGCCCGATGCCCACGAGGAACGACCGAAGCCAACCCGTCCTGCCCCGCGCCTGTGAGTAGCGGGTGCCGTACAGCACGCCGCCGGTAACGAGCAGCATCATCCCGACGAGGAGCGGGCTGGCGAACGCCCGGTCAATCAGGTCGCCCAGCATGACGCCGGCCAGTCCGGCCGGAATCGAAGCGACAACAATGTACCCCACCATCCGCCAGCTCGAACTGCGCCGGGCCGGGTCGCCTGCCCCGAGCCCGCGCACGAGCCGCGCGATGAGCGGCGCAAAGTAGAAGATGACCGCGAGGGCCGTGGCCCCGTGCAGCATCACGGTCAGCGGCAGCCGCGATTCGGCCGGCAGCTTCCACAGGTGCTCAAGCACCGCCAGATGACCGGAACTGGACACCGGCAGAAACTCGGTCAAACCCTGGACCAGCCCCAGCAGCAAAGCCTCAAGTACGCTCACAAGCGACCTCCCGTCGTGGATGAATTCCTAATCCCCCAATCCCGAACGAATGTCCAATGCCAACAGGTAAGACTCGTGGCCCTGCGCAGTTGGTCACCGGTTGGGAACTCGCAATCGGG
Source organism: uncultured bacterium (assembly GCA_964485845.1). GTDB lineage: Bacteria > Hydrothermota > Tepidihabitantia > Tepidihabitantales > Tepidihabitantaceae > UBA2258. The sequence continues at coordinate 2,459 of CAZAKP010000041.1, forward strand.
AATTGGTCATTCCTCAAAACGCCACATCGTAGCTCAGATGCACCTTGCCGCGCAGCGGGCTCGTGCCGAACGCGACGCCATAGTCGAGCCCGAGCAGGCCGATCTGGGTCGCGACCCTCGTACCGACGCCATAGCCCGGCTTCACCGGCCAGCCGAGCGAATCCTGGTAGACGCCGACATCGAGAAACGGAAAGATACTCGAAGTCCGGTCCAGGCTGTAGCGCAGCTCAGTGCTGAACCAGCCGACCCGGCTCGAGGCAAACTCGTCCTCGCGATAACCTCGCACCGTCCCCGGTCCGCCCAGAGTGTAGAGCTCGGACGAGGTGAGGGTCGCCGCCGAGTAAACAACTCGCAGCCCGACCGAATTCGACCAGGCGAGGCTGCGACCCAGCGGCACAAGCCCGGTCAGGCCCAGCTCGACGTGCGTGACGATATCGGAGCGAGCCGAGTCGGTTGCGCGGTTGCCAACCCGGGTGAACGCGCCCAGCCATGCCCCGCTGCGCGGGTTGGCCGGGAAGTCACGCGAGTCCAGGACCACGCCGGTGCCGGCCCAGACCACGTCCGCGCCGGTCCGACTCACGACATCCGCGAAACGGTCATAGCCGGTCTCGAGGCTGACCGTTGTAAATGACGCCGCTCGGGCCGCGGCGGCCAGCGCCAGCTCCGTCCGAGCCGAAGTCGTGTCGACTGTCTGCTGCCGAGCGCTTGCGGTAACGTCGATGGGCGTCCCCAGAATCCAGGGCTCAGTGTAGCTGAAGCGGTAGCCGGTCCGCCCGTAGGCCGACTGCCACACGGCCACCAGCCTTCGTCCCGAATCGAACAGGTTGTGAAGCGAAACCTGCGCCAGACCGGTGAGCCTCCGGTCGGTCGGCGAATATCCGGCGACGGCGCTGGCGCTGTTCACCCGCCGTCCCGTAACCCAGAACCTGACTCCGTACCCGCGCTCATCGCTGACAATCGCCTGTGAGTCCACTGTCACGAGACCGCTCTGCTCCAGGCTCTGACGCCAGTGCGCGGTGGCGGCCGGGGAATAGTCGACGCGCGAGAAGCCGGCAACGCGCTCGAGCAACCCGGTCTTCGTTACGGGTTTGCCGGCGAACTCCAGGTAGCCAACCTGGACTCTGGGACCCGCCTCGACCTGCAGGTTCGGGTACACGAGCCCGTCGGCCTGGACCAGCGCGCGCGGAATCACCGCTGCGAACGGGTAGGCGTCGCTCGCGTAGGCCGAGAGCAACGATGCGGCCGCCCGGTCCACAACCTTCTTGCTGAACCGGGTTCCGCGGCCGGGAAGCAGCCGGCGGAGCCTCTCGGCCGATACGCCTGAATCCGCGCTGATGCGCCAGCCGCCGATGCGCGCCGGTTTGCCGGTCTGTACCCTGAACCGCACGACCACCGAATCGCCCCGCACCGACGTGTCGGCCTCGACTATGGCCGAGAGATAACCTTCGTCAGCCAGTCGGGACGCTATCCGCACTCGGGCCTGATTCAGCGCTTCGTCGTCGAGCGAGTCGCCGGGCGCTATACCCGAAACCGGCCGGAGGCCCGCATTCGGCGGACTGACGATTGTCTCAATCCGGGAAATGGTAAGCGGACGAGCCAGCGCGCCGGCCGCCCATCCGGCCAGAATCACCAGCACCGCATCATGCATCATGCATTACGCATCATGCATCATGCATCAACTCATGAATAGGTACTGGCGCCACCCGTCAGGCACTTCGCCCAGGCTGGCGATGGCAAAGGTGAAGTAGTGCGGCTTCTTCGGCTTCCGGCGCAGCGGCATCATCGCTTGTGAAGGCGTCATGCTGCCCTTGCGCGAGTTGCACTCGGTGCAGGCGCAGACCAGATTCTCCCAGGTATCGGTGCCGTTCGAGGACTTGGGTATGACGTGGTCGGTCGTCATGAGGACGCCTCGCCGGCCGCAGTACTGGCAGACGCCTCCATCCCGGCGCAGCACGTTGCGCTTGGTGAGGGGCACCTCCCGGCGCTTAACTCGCACATAGTAGTTGAGCCGCAACACGCTTGGCAGCCGGTACTGCATCCGCACGGTTCGAGCGGCAGTCCCGGCTGCCTCAAGCATCTCGGCCTTGCGCGAGAGCACGAGCACGAGCGCGCGGCGGGCCTTGCAGACCGACAGCGGCTCGTAGTTCTGGTTCAGCAGCAGTACGTGCCGGTCGAGCATCGCTCCGTTCTACTCTCTAACGAACAGCTCCCGGTCAACCGCCTGCAACTGCTTCTCCACATAGTCGGTCTTGGCGCCGGCATAGCTCTTCAGGCTCGCATCGGACAGCGCGCGGGCATAGTGCGACTTTGCCTCCTCGTAGAGCGACTTCGCCTGCCTCAGCTTCGCGGTCGGCGTCTGAGTGACCATCTTCCCCCTGGCTTCGTCGGCCGAGCGCTGGCGGATGTCGCCGAGGTCGACATGGGCCTGGGCGTTGCCCGGGTCCATCCTGAGCACCTTCTGCAGGATAACCTCAGCCGGCCCGTAGCTGCCCTGCTTCATCAGTGCCTCGGCCTTGTACACGAGCGGGGTGACGCTGCTCGGGTCCTTGGCAATCAGCTTGTCGAACACCTGGATCGCCTGCCTGGTCTTGCCCGACGCCAGGTACACCGTGCCCAGCCGCAGCGCGGTCTGGTCGCGGTTCGGCTCACTCTGGAGTATCGTATCGAGCTGCGCCGCCGCCTTCTCGTACTGCTTCAGCTCGATGTGGCAATCGGCCAGCTTCTCGCGCAATTCCCAGACCTTCGGGAACTGCTGCACCAGTGGCAGCAGTGCGCCGATGGCATCGGCGTACTGCCCCTGTTTGTGGAGAAAGTCGGCCCACAGGCGCTGGACGTTCACGTCGTCCGGGAAGCGTCGCATCGCGTTCTCATAGAGCTGCTTGGCCTGGTCCATCTGCTTCCACTTGACGTAGACTGCAGCCGCGCCGCTGTAGAGGTCAACCAGGCTGGAGTCCTGCGCAAGCCCCTCCAGATAGACCGCCAGCGCCTGAGTATCCTTCTGCATGGCAAGGAACAGGTCGCCCAGCCCTTCGTAGGCCTTGGGCTTCTTCGGGTCGAGCTTGATCGCCCGGCGGAAGTTCTCTTCGGCCGAAATCGGGTCGAGCATCTTCCGATAGACCAGTCCGGTGGCGACATAGGCGTCGTAGTACGTCGAATCGTAGGTGAGTGCCTTACGAAAGTTCTCCAGCGCCGACTGGAGGTTGTTCTGCTGAAAGTAGCCCGCGCCGATGCTGTAGTACTGCTGGGCCGAATCGCGCTTTGCCTTCAGCTCTTCTTCGGTCGCCGGCTTCACGGTCTGGCTCGGTGCGCAGCCAACCAGCACGGAAAACGCCGCTGCCACCAGAGCCGCGGCGCCAACGGACAGGGTCCTTCTCGACATTCTCAAACTCCTTTGATGAGAGAGGTGTTATTCGCCAATCGCCAGTCGGAAATCGTCAATTCCGGTGATGGAGCCGACGGGAGTCGAACCCGTGACCTCTTGACTGCCAGTCAAGCGCGCTCCCAGCTGCGCCACGGCCCCGGTCCAGTAGACTAAGTTTGCCCGAATTCGCCTGAGTGTCAAGGACGCGCAAAGCCGGGGGTGAGCGGCCCCGCGGCGGGAGCATCGGCCGTGATGAGAGGCGACGCCCCGCGACCCGCCAGGTTGACATTAACCGCAGCCCGGCTAAGATGCTGCGTGGCCAAAATCAAGAACATTCGTCAGCAGCGACCGGCCAAGAAGTTCCGAATCCCGAACAGCGTGATCCAGTGGGGTATCGTCGGCGTAGTCGGCGTGGTGCTTGTCGTACTGGTTGTCGGCGCGCTCACCCGGCCGTCCGAGCCGGCGGCGATTCCTCTGCTCTCTTCCGCCAAGACCGACCTGATTTCGCTGACCCGGATGCTTGGCGACGTGAAGCTCGACCGCGGCACCCACGCGTGGCTTGAGGAAAAGCTCGGCGCCCGGGTTGTCGGGCCAGACTCGCTCTTCGCCCAACGCCGCTGGTACGACGCGCTGACTGCTCTCAGCCGGATGTTGAAGGGCGCGACCCCGCCTGAATCGGCCGCCATCCGGGCCTACATGGGTTTCTGCGACTACGAAGCCGGCAACCTCGATCGCTCGCTGCAGTCATTCCGGAAGTCACTGGCCGCGGACTCAAACCCGACCGGCATCGCTCCGCGGCTTCAGTTCTCGATTGGCTGGATGTTCCAGAGCCGAGGGTATCAGGACAGTGCCATTGCTTACTACTATCGTGCGCTTCACTCCGCACCGGATTCGGCCCGACTACTGAGGGGGGAAGCCGCCAACAACGCCGGCGTTGCCGATGAAGTCCTCCGGGACACGCCGGCGGCGACCGCTGCGTACAACGAGGCAGCCGCACTGCTCGACACCCTTGTCTGGCCGGCGGAGGCAAAGACGATTCGGGAGAACCGGGCCCGATTCGCCCGCACGAAGTAGTACCCGAGTCCGGGACGGCGATACCGCTACAGCGTTTCGAGCGGGTCGACGTCGACTCTGACCTTGACGCCGTTGGCCTCGAGCTCGGTGAGCGTCAGGAGCCGGTCGAGCCGCAGGTTGCGGGCCATCTTGACCATGACCTGCACCCGGTCGGCCCGGCCGCGGACCGGAACCGGCCCCAGTGCCTCCACGCCCGGTGCCCTGGCCAGTTTCCGACACAACCATTCAGCGCGTCTCTCCGCATCGGCCCGGTCACGGGCGCTGAGCTCAACCAGCGCGAGTCTGCGGTAAGGTGGAAATCCCAGTTCCTCACGCGACTTCAGCTCACCGTCGAGGAGACCGGCCACGTCGCCGGTGACAACACACTGCACCGCCGGGTCATCAGGCCGCCTCGTCTGAAGAACGAGCATCGCCCGGCGCTCGCCGGAGCGTCGAGCGAAGGCCGACAGCACCTGGAAAGTCCGCTCGCGTGCCCGGAAGTCGGGTAGACAAAGGTCGGCATCGACCGCCAGGGCCGCGACGACCCTCACGCGTTCGGGCCAGGAAAGGCTCAGCAGTGCGCGTGTGCCGACCACAAACGTCCCGGTTCCGGGTGTTTCCGGATGTCCGGGCCCGTTCGTTATTGCCGCGACCCTGACTCCCGGCACCAGCCGCGACACCTCCTGCGCGGCCAGGTCCACCCCCGGTACCCGGAAGCGGAAGTCGTGGCTTCCGCAGCCGGGACATGCATCCGGAGCCGGGCCGGTCTTTCCGCAGTATGGGCACCGAAGCTCGCCGCCCGCGAACAGCACGAACGAAACCGCGCAGTTCGGGCAGGCAAGCGGGCTTCCGCAGTCGCGGCACGCGACGTAGCGGCTGAGGCCCCGCCGGTTGATGTAGAGCACCGCCGAGTCGCCGGCGGCATACGCTTCCCTGAGTTCGTTGACGAGCACCGGCGCCAGCAGCTCGTCCTCATGCTTCCTCATGTCCACCACGATGGTATCCGGCAGTCGCCCGGCAGCGACCAAGGACGGGGTGCCAGCATCAGGCGTGCTCCGGGCCGCCTGGTAGAGGCCGCGGCGCAGGTTCAACCACGTCTCGGCCGACGGGGTCGCGTCGCAGAGCAGCACCGGGCAGCCGGCAAGCCTCGCCCGGGCGATGGCTACGTCACGCGCGTTGAAGCGAGGATGCCGCTCTTCCTTGAAGACTTGCTCGTGCTCGGCGAGCACGATGATGCCGGCGAGGTCGGCTACCGGGGCAAGCGCTGCCGAACGGACGCCAAGGACCAGCCGGTGCTCCGTCGAACGCAGTTCCCAGAAGCGGCGCTTCCGCTCAGATGCCTTCTGGTCTCCCCCGTATACCACCGGTTCGGTCGAGAACCGCGAACGCAGCCTGCCGGCCCAGTCGTCAATCTCGGACTCCGGCATCAGCAGTATAACACTACCGCGACCGAGCCCTTGAGCGATGAAGTCGGCGACCGCGTCGTCGCACGGTGATTCCGCATGGACGTAGACGGCGAACGACGGCCCGAAAGCGAAAGCCGGGGGAGGCAGGTCGGAAACGGCAGCGGGCGGAGGTCCGTACCGGTCTCGTCCCGGTGCGGTCATTCGCCGCCTGATTCCGTAGCCGCAGATGCCGCGGGGCAGCGCCAGGCCGAGGACCTCCCCCATTCGGCCGAAGTAATAGGAACCCAGCCAGCGTAGCAGGCGGAGGAGTTGCTCCGGAACCAGCGCTGTCTCGACGAGTTTCTCGACCGCCAGCGTCTTCGCGACCGGACTGCGGTCAGGCAGTCCGAGCACGAGACCCTTGACTTTCTTCCCCCGCAAGGGAACCTGGACGCACGAACCGGGAGCAAGGCTCGGCAGCAGCCCGGAATCGAATTCGTAGGTCAGTTCGGCCAGCCGTGTGTGCGGTATCGCGACGTTGCAGAACCGCGTGGCGGACTCGGGCTGATGCTCTTCAGCCGTCGGCAGGCGACCCATCAGTAGCGGAGTCGGAATTGATAGCGGAGCGACGTCCGGTATTGATCGTCGGGAGTGCCCTCGGCGAGAATTTCATTCTTGCGGTTGATGTAGTATTCAACCCGGAAGGATGGAGTCATCTGACCGATGAAATTCTGGGTGTAAGACACATAGAGGTTCCTGCCCACATACTTCCCGACCGTGACCCGCGCCTGCTTGTTGTTGTCGAACAGACTGCTCTCGAACTCCAGGTAGTCGAGATTGACGAACCCGCGGGCCCGCTTCGAAACCTGATTCTGGAAATAGCCGAGCAGGCGCTGGCCCAACAGCTTGGTTACGTTGTTCCGCATTTCCGGCGCGGCGATCTGTTCGGGAGTCGCATTCAGCGCGAGGTAAGAGAGGATATCGGTTTCGTCCCAGACCGGCGGGACCGATTGAAAGACCAGATTCGGCTTCTCAAGCGTGCCGGACAGCGTGACCGTTATTTTCTCGGGCGGCTCTGCGCCCTGCTCGGCCACCGCGGCTCGGACCGGCATCTCGGCGGTGATGTACAGGTCCGGATTAAGGGTGTTGATGTTCTCGAAGCGGACCGTACCACTATCCACCCGGAGAGTGTGGTCGAGGTAGTAAATGCTCCCCTGCCGCGAGGTCAGCTCACCGGAATAGTTCACCTCTCTCGTCGTCTTGCGGACGTTTAAGTCGCAGGCCAGCTCGATATCCGCAAGCTGGTTCCGCAGCCAGATGTTGCGGTCGCCCCTGACCCGGACGTAGTAGACGAGCGACGTGTCCGGTTCGCCGGTGCCGGATCCGGCCCGCTGGCCGAATCCGACCGTAATCAGCGCTTCCTCGACGTCGATCGTTCCGGCAAACGAAAATGGTCTGTGCTGAGCCCAGTTGAAGTCAAGGCTGCCCCCGATCGTGCCGTAGACCTCCGACATCGGGTTGACGGTGGTACCGGTGAACTCACTGTGGAACCGCAGCGAGTCGACCCGCCACCTCTTCCCGATGTCGACAAAACCGCTGACCAGGGCATCACCGTGTTCCGACCGGCCGCTCAGTTTCTCGATCGTAATCCGGCTGCGGTCGAAGACCAGCTCGGCATTGACGCGGTCGAAGGCCGCGCCGATAGCCCTGACCCCGAGCCGCGCCCGGGAAATGCGCACGCGCCCTTCGAGGATCGGTTGAGTCAGGCTGCCGGTGAGCGACAGGTCGCCGTAGATACCGCCCTGTCGCAACTCGATTATCGATCTGAGGTACGAAACGACCCAGTCCCCGGGGTTCCGTAACCTCGCCTGGAGGTCGGCGGCTCCGAGCTGGAGGCCGCCATGGGCCTGGTAGTCGATCCAGCCGGTGACGACGCTCGTCTCCGGCACTGCCGCGCTGTCCTGGCGGACCAGCCAGAGATGGTCGAATCTCACCCGGGTCCGGCTTACGCGGCCCGCACCCAGCACGCGACTCAGATCCACTTCGGCGTCGGGAATGCTCAGCCGTTCGGCATCAAAGGCAACGTCGAACGAATCGCTGCCGGTGATGCTGAGGCTGGCCGTACCGGACATGACGCGGTCGTAGCCCATAAGAACCCTGAGCCGCGCTAGGTCTACCCGGCTCGCGGTCGCCTCAATCAGCGGCGGCCTGCCGGCCGCCCTGGCAATCGTCGCGCGCACGTCGCCGCCCGCCAGCCCGGCGGCAGCGAGCTGAACGACGAACGAATCACGCCGGAGGCTGAACTGGAGCGCGTTGCCGAAGGTCAGGGTATCATCATCGGACGCGATTCGGAGCTCAGCGACGTTAACCCCGATCTCGTCCCGCGCCAGCCGGGCACTGCCGTCTGCCGCAACCCGAATCCCCGGACGCCACACGACGAGTTCGAACTGCTGCTGCTGCCAGGCCAGCCGGACCGAGTCGAGCGCGGTTCCGTCGTAGCTGCCGCTGTCGCCCGCGACCTGCAACTGACCCGACAACTCGCGGCCGACGCCGACCGAGAAACTGGTGCGGGTTCTCTTGACGTGAACTCCGGCGACGTCAAGGTCTGAGACCGACAGGTCGGCGATGGCGCTGAACGTATCCGCGTTCCCCGCCACGCTGACACCGCCGGAAACCTGTCCCCGGATCGGCCACGACTCGAGCCGAGACAACAACCCCAGGTCGAATCGCTCCATGTGGACGTCAGCCTCGATTCTGCCTTTCTGCCACCGCCCGTGCCCGGAAAGGACCCCGACCGGCCCGCTCAGTTCGAGCCGGTCCATCGCGGCCCGCTCGCGGTCTCTGGAGTAGGTGCCGGCCAGGACCAACCGTTCGATACCCAGGTCGGCGGCGGACGCCGTGACGTTGGCGGAAACCGAGTCGAGCCCGCGGCCCGAGACTTCGATGAGCGCGTCGGCTCTCGCCTCCGGCAGGGCCGAGTGGAGTCGTCCCAGGCGGAGCCCGGACAGTCTCGCCGAGCCGGAGAAGTCAAGTCTGCGGAGAGCAAGCCGCCCGGACACCGCGGCGCTGCCCAGGGCGGTGTCCGCGCCTGACATGGTCAACTCGAGCGTCGAGTCCTTCAGCTCCAGGCTCCCGCTGACGGTCGGCAGGTCGATGCCCCGGAGCACCAGTCCCTCGGCGGCATAGCTGACGCTGCCCGAGCGATGGCTCTCATCCAGCCCCGCATTTCCGGACGCCCGGAATCGACCCGGCAGTGAAACCGGCTGCCAGGCCGGGACCGCCGCGGTCAACTCCGGCAGGCTGACCGAAAGACTCTCAATCCGGGCGGTGACGGCTTTCCGGTCGAACGCCATCCTCAGGTCGGCCCGCAGCGAAGAACCGGCGGTAGCCGCGACGAGCTCGCTCACCACGAGCGAATCCGGCGTCAAACGAGCCCGGCCGCCCAGGCGTTTGAGTGAAACGCGCTCCTGGTCAAGGCGTGCTCTTACGTTCGACACCTGTGCGTCCAGTCGCAGCGGCACCGACACCAGATTCAGCGTCAGTTCGATCGAGTCGAGCCGCAAAACCGTGTCGATATAGACCCTGCCGCTGGTCAGCCGCAACCGGCCGACGCTGACCGATGGATACCGGCGCGGCCCGGTCCCGCCACCCCCCGATTGGGGCCGCTTTGCGCTGATGAAGAGCTGCGGCTCGAACGCTTCTGCCGAGGATGCCGAGAAGGTCCGGTGAGTGATGGAGGCCCACGGGTCGTACGTCAGCGACAGCTTCCCGATCTTGAGCGAATCAACTCCGACCGTCGCGGCCAGATCGTTGATGGTGATGCTCCGCATGATGTTGCCCTCGATCCGGCCGAAGCGGATGTTCGCCCCAAACCGGGGCCCGCCCCGCAGCAGGGCCTGGCTGAGGGCATACCGGCCGACCGGCGGCACCGAGAGAATCAGCACTGCCAGAACAAGCACGATGACGATGGGCGCGGCCAGCGCCATCAGCACGCCTCCCAGAATCCGCCAGAAGCTAGAATGCATGGAGAATCCCCACGTAGAAGCGCCCGATGTCACCCTGCGGCGGATTCCTGAGCTGTTTTCCCCAGTCCAGCCGAATCGGCCCGATGGGGGTCTTGAGACGGATGCCGGCCCCTGCACCGTAGTCGTAGGCGAATGACCGGAAGCTCGTCGCCACGCTCCCGGCGTCGACGAACCCGACCAGGCCGACCAGACGCAGAATGTACGGCGACCGCAGCTCCAGATTCAGGTTTGCCACCACCGGGCCGTAGTGGTAGAGTGTGTCGACAGTCAGGCGGTGGTACGGCCCGATCGAACGTTCGGGGTAGCCACGGATGCTGCTCGCTCCGCCGAGGGTGAAAGACTCGTAGTACGGCACCGAATCCGACCGGCCGTACGGGCGGACTACGCCGGCCATGGCCCGGGCGGCGGCGACGAAATCGCCGCTGACCTGCTCCGCCTCCGTCGGCATGATACCGAGCTTCTGATAGAGCCGGACGTCACCGGTCAGCTTGTACAGGCTGTTGTCACCGCCGAGCGGCCCGCCGGCGCCCTCGACTGCCGTCTGTATCCACAGCCCCTGGCCGGGATCGAAAATATCCGTGCGTGAGTCGTAGTTGCCGGTCAGCACCAGGGAATTGGTGACTCCGTTCGTATCGCCGGCGATCGACCGCAGCCGGTTGGCAAGTCCGACGGTGAACTGAGGCGCGATACTCCGGCTCATACCGGTCTCAACGCCAACCTCCCGATGAACGGCCGTGTCAAGCCGCTCGTACGAGAAATAGGGATGGGTCTGCAAATCAATACGCGTCAGAATCAGGTAAGGCACCCGGTATGTACCATCGAAGGCGAACCGGTAATTCCCGAACGGCCAGAGGGTGGGGCCGGCCTCCCCGCCGATGATCAGGATGTGGCCGCGATTGAAGAGGTTATCGTGCTCCCATTCCGCCGACACAATCGCTCGCAGGGGCGGATACTCGACACCGCCGCCGATTCCGACGCCCCGGTACGCCTGCTCCACGACGTCGAATCGGACCGTGACGCTGTTTGCCACCTCCCGTTTGATCGAATCGGGACCGACGCTGCTGTCTGCAATTACGTAGTAGGTGACGCGGGAGAAGAGCTTGGTGGCGTAGAGCCGGCGCTGTGCCTGGCGCAGATGCTGCTGGCTGAACCGCTCGCCCGGCTTCACCTCCGAGGCCCGCAGCGCGACTCGCGTCGTCACGGTCTTGTTGCCGCGCAGCAGCACGCGGCTGATAAGGCACAACTGGCCCTCGCTTATCTCGAACGTAAGCGTGACCAGCGTGTCGTTGCGGGTAGTATCCACCTGCACCTGGACAAACGGGTAGCCGGAATTGAGATAGTACGTGCGGAGTGCCTCCGCGCTCTGAAGGAACTCCCCCAGAGAGAAGAAACGCCCCGGCTTGACCGAAAGCTGCCTGAGCAGCCGGTCGGTTCCGACCGTGGCATTGCCCGAGATGGCTATGGCATTGACCCTCGTGCGCGAACCCTCGGTGATGTGGAAAGTGACTACCGGCCGGCGCCTTCCGCGCGTGACCTCGCGTTCGACCTCGACGGCGTGGAAGCCCTGGCTGTGGTAGAATCCCTCGATAGTGGCGATGTCATTGTTGAGCTGGATCTCGTTGGACGGCTTGTTTGGCTTCGCCGCGACCATGACCGCCAGTGCCTTGCGCCCGAACGCGTGCATCCCCTCGAACCTTACCGCCTCAAGGGTGTCGCCGGTGTGGAGCTGCCCGGCCAGACACAGAAGCAGCACGGATATCAACGCCTGATAATACCGGCTTGCCCGTCAATGTTCAAGCCCGCCGATTGACATCGGGGCACCGGCGGCTAATCTGACCCAGGAGACCCAACGCGATGAACCACACACAATACGTTCCGGTTAGAGCCCCGCGCGGCACCGCTCTCACCTGCAAAGGCTGGCACCAGGAGGCCGCGCTTCGAATGCTGATGAACAACCTCGACCCGGAGGTCGCGGAGAAACCCGAACAACTCATCGTCTATGGCGGCACCGGCCGGGCCGCCCGCAACTGGGACTGCTTCCATGCGATCGTTCGCACGCTCAGGACGCTTGAAGACGATGAGACTCTCCTGGTCCAGTCCGGCAAGCCAGTCGCTGTGTTCCGCACCTGGCCTCATGCCCCACGCGTGCTGATTGCCAACTCCAACCTTGTCCCGCACTGGGCCACCAAGCCCTACTTCGACGAACTCGAGGCCGCGGGCCTCATCATGTATGGCCAGATGACCGCCGGTTCATGGATCTACATCGGCACGCAGGGAATCCTGCAGGGAACCCACGAGACCTTCGTCGCCGCGTCCCGAAAGCACTTCGGTACACCCGACTTGAGCGGCAGGCTGGTGGTCTCAGGCGGGCTCGGCGGCATGAGCGGCGCCCAACCGCTCGCCGCAACCATGGCCGGTGCGACCTATCTCGGCGCCGAGGTCGACCCGTCCCGGGTGGCCCGGCGCCTTGCCAGCAAGAAGCCCCGCTACCTCGACAAGAACATCCTCGACCTCGACACTGCCATTGACCGGGCCATTGACGCCAGGACACTCAAGCAGGCGACGAGCATCGCCTGGACCGGAAACGTCGTTGACCTCCTCACCCGCATGGTCGAACGCAAGGTCGTTCCCGACCTGCTCACCGACCAGACCTCAGCTCACGACGAACTGAACGGGTACGTCCCGAACGGAATGGCGTTCGAGAGTGCAGTTGAGCTACGCCGGTCGAATCCGGCCGCGTACAAACAGGCATCCTTCCGCACCATGGCCGAGCACGTCCGCTTGATGCTCAGGCTCCAGTCCATGGGCGCGGTCACGTTCGACTACGGTAACAACCTGCGCGGCAAAGCGGTCGAAGGTGGCTTCCTCCCCGAATCCGAAATCCGGACTCCGGCCACTCGATCCCTCGATCCCTTGATCCCTGGATCCCTTTCCTCTTGGAAGTACCCCGGCTTCGTCCCGGCCTACATCCGCCCGCTCTTCTGCGAGGGCAAGGGCCCGTTCCGCTGGGCCGCGCTCTCCGGCGACCCGAAGGACATCGCCGAGACCGACCGGATCGTCTGCGACCTCTTCCCCGACAACACCGCGCTGGTCAACTGGATAAGGCGGGCCGGGGCCGAGATACCTTTCCAGGGCCTGCCCAGCCGTATCTGCTGGCTCGGCTACGGCGAACGCGACAAAGCCGGGCTCGCGTTCAATCTCGCCGTACGTGAGGGGCGCATCAGCGCGCCAATCGTCGTCGGCCGTGACCACCTCGATACCGGCTCGGTAGCGTCGCCGAACCGCGAGACCGAAGCGATGAAGGACGGCTCGGACGCCATTGCCGACTGGCCCCTGCTCAATGCTATGCTGAACGTCGCCTCGGGCGCTTCCTGGGTTTCCATCCACCACGGCGGCGGCGTCGGCATCGGCTACTCAATCCACGCCGGACAGGTCATCGTCTGCGACGGCACGCCTGAGATGGACGAAAGGCTGAAGCGCGTACTCTTAAACGACCCCGGCACCGGTATCGCCCGCCACGCCGACGCCGGCTACGACGAGGCAATCGCCGTCGCCCACACCAAAGGCGTCACCCTCCCGATGCTCAGCGACTAGCCGACTACCGATGTCGTCTCAGTGCGGCAGCAGTCCGCATTCTGCATTCTGCCCTCTGACATCTGCATTCTGCATTGTCCTCGCCCTCAACTGCTCCCAGGTCCGTCACCTCACCCCCGCCGACTCGCTCTCGGATGACGACAAACTCAACTATCTTGTCCTCGCGGCGTTCTCGCACGACGCCGCGCAGCAGTACGCGACGGCGGGCAGCCCGAAGAACCGTGCCGACTACCTCGCCTGGTTCTGGACGAACCCGCCTGCGCTCCCGACTCCTCCCTCCTCCCTCTTCCCTTCTCCCTCTGCCTTCTACTGCAACCGCGCCGTCCAAGCCCGCGCCTACTTCGGTGCCATCGACCTCCTGAACGACGACCGCGTGCTCACCTACATCCGCTACGGCCCGGCCCATCGCGAACAGTACGAACCCAAGGTCGTCGAAACCGAGACAACCCGCACGTTCGTCAATCCGGCGGAGATCTGGTCTTACGATTCCCTGGGTCGCCAGTTCGACTTCGTGCGCTCCGGCACTGCGTTCAAGCTCGTCGGCCAGAGCCGGTACGGCCCGGGAGCCAGGATGCCCGAACTTGAGCTGCTGGAGCGCGAACGACCGCCGGCCCGGTTCCCGAACGATGCCCGGCCGCTCGGCCTCGAACTGTCGCTCGGCCGGCTCGACCAGCATGGCGATTCGGTCGAAGTCGAACTCGCGTTCGGAATCCCTCCGCAGGTGCTCCCGGCCGAAAAAGGCACGCGACCCGTCAGCATCTCGCTCGACATCATGCCTCGTGGCAAGGGCGCGTCCGTACACCGCTCATCCCTCTATGGCGGCCCCGTGCCGCTCGACACGAGTGTGGTTGACCTGGCGGTCGGTCGCGAAGTTCTCACCCTGCCAGCCGACATCTACACCTTCACCGTCACTGCCGTGGCCGCCGACGACCAATCTGCCTCGCGGATATCCCGGGAACTCAACTTGATCGACTACTCACGCCGCAACCAACCGGTCTCCGACGTCCTCTTCTACTCGCTCATCGATTCAACATCGCAGGGCGCGCAATTCGACCGCGGGGACTGGGCACGCGCAGTCCCGCTCGTCGTGTCGCGCGTACGCAGCGGCCAGTCCTTCTACGCGCTATACGAAATCTACCACCTCGACGAGGACTCAACCGGACACCACAACGCCGAGGTGAGTTATGAACTGATACAACGCGAGACGCGCGAGAAAGCAGTCCTGCCGGTCGCCCGACGCTACATCACCGGGATCGGCCCGACCGGCGTCGCGGTCGAGCGCATCCATACGATGGACCTCAACCCGGGTCCCTACCTCCTCGTCAGCCGGGTGAGAGACCTCGCCGACCCATCGCATCCGGTCGACCGCGCGTCGGCAACCGCCGAGTTCGAAATCCTCCCCCGGCCGCGGGACATGAACCAATTCCGCTGAGGAATTGCGAAAATGGGGACTGTACCGCGCGTCCTCGCGCTCTGAGGGACTGTCCCCATTTTCGTCTACGTTGCGATGAACGTCTTCAGCACCGCCAGCCCCCACGCCACCCCCGTCACCGCCCACGTCCGCCACTCAACCAAGGCTCGGCGGAGGAGGAATGACTCTGGACGTTGGACCATGGACTCCCGACTCCCGCCATCCGAGGTTTTGGCTTTTGGCTTATGGCTCTTGGCTTCTGACTTCCCGCCTGCTGCACCCTCCTCGTCCGCCTGCTCTGCACTCTCGCTTCTCGCTTCTAGCTTCTCGCTTCGTCCTTCCGCCAAGTCCTTCTCCTCTGCAACGATGATGAGTGCGTACTCCGCTATGAACCCCGCCGCCACAGCCGCACTCAACCATCCCGCCGGCCGCAACGCAACGAGCATCCCTGCCACCAACAGGAAGTTCCCGATATACAACGGGTGTCTGAGCATCCGATACGGCCCGCTCACAATCCTCCGACCCGCAGTCTTGGCTTTTGGCTCTTGGCTTTTGGCTTCTGACTTCTCCGAGGTCCCCGCCTCATTGTCCTCATGCTCTGTGCTCTCGCCTCTAGCCTCTAGCTTCTTGCTTCGACCTTCTCTCCTCCCACCGCCCGCCTTCGGCAATTCTGCCCTCTGGTTTCTGGATTCTGAATTCTGAACTATCCGGTCCCGCACCTCTGCCCTCTCGCCTCTAGCCTCTAGCTTCTTGCTTCGCCCCATCTCCTCCCTCCTCCTTCCTCTCTCCTCGCTCCTTCCGCCTACCTCCTCCTTCCTCCCTCCTCCCTCTTCTCTCTTTCCTCCAATCTCCCTCACCCTGCCCTCGATGCCGATATAACCCGACGCCCAGAACCTGACCGCGAGACCCGCCAGCAAAAATGGAAGCCCGAGCAGGCACGACCCGAATGTCGGCCTCGCCAGCCAGAACACAAGACCGAACGCAAGCACACCGATGCTGCCGCGCCAGCGGAACAGAAACCTGCCGACCACGGCTCAATCTAGCCCTTTTTCGTCACCGGTCAACCAGCACGGCTGAACGCCCCAGGACTTCCGCCTCTACCTTAACCTTAACCTCGACCTCAACCTCTCCTCCCCTGCCTCGACACCACCGCCTTCTTCACCGACCGGAAGCCGGCGTGTCGAGACGATGTAGCGGATACAAGTCGATCATGCCTCCCAAGTGTTGCCCTTTACTGCTGAACTCACGTCAAGATTTCAAGAAATATGGGAAGTGTCTAATCCCTGGTCCTCAACCTCAACCTCGACCTCGACCTTGACCTCAACCTATCCTCAGACAGCACCTCCCGCAGGCGTTTCAGAGTCGATAACCGCCCGCTCGCCTCTGACAAGGTCCCACGGCTCTATTTGACATCAGGAACCCGGAGAGACAAAGTCACCCCAACGAGGGCGTCGAGAGCGGAGGCGCGAGGGGCGCCGCCGCAACCACAATC
>CAZAKP010000042.1:0-18716 GCA_964485845.1 uncultured bacterium
TGGAACGACCGATGGTACGATTGGAACAGCCAAGAGTATCCTAATAGCACCCACTGGAAGAACGAAAACGTCAGTGCCCTTCAGAATTCGGGCAAGACGCCCGTTGTCTTCAACATCGCATGTAACTGCGGCCATATTGACTACGGAACCTGTCTATCTGAGCAGTGGATGCGGAAGTACCCCGGAGGGGCTGTTGCTAGCTTAGGCGCAACCGATGAGATCCTGAAGGACGTCGGTTGCTCTCTGTGTAGCGTTGCGGTCCGGGCCACGCGAGACTACTGGCCGTTGTACCCTGGGCAGTATGAGGCGCCGGTTTTCGACCTAGGTGGCGTGAAGATGTTGATGGATGCCTACGTTGCGTCCCTGTGGTCGGGGACGTTTCGGAGCAAGCCCATCTATCAGTTGATGTGGTTGGGTGACCCGGCGATGTCCGTGTGGTCCGGCGGGGAGCCGGCGCGCGCGGACGTGAGCTACCCCGCACAGATAGCCACGGGCCCTCAGTACTTCCATGTTGAAGTGAAGATCAACTCCTTGCCCGTGGAGAACGCGCAAGTCTGCCTGTACAAACCAAACGACTTCTACATCTCGGGTCTGACCGATGGCAACGGCAACGTTGACATAAACATCACGCCGACGTCGATAGGAACCTTCTCGATATGCGCTACGGGGGGACACGTGCTGCTGAACAGCCAGGATGAGCCACACACGCCGATGCTGCCCTTCACCGCTGTCGGCGAGGTGACCGGTTCCAGCGGTTGGGTGGAGTACGATCCTATGCCCAAGCCGCCGTCGAACAGACCAATCAAGGACGGTGGATGCATGGCATACGACGCGGGGACGGGCGTCATCTATGCCTCCAAGGGCAACAAGACGGGCGACTTCTACGCGTACGGCATGCCTCCTGTCACCTGGATGTTCAGGAAGAGTATCCCACTTGGCGCTGAAGGCAAGCCGGTATACAAGGGCTCGGTCATCTGCTCGGACGGCAACGGCAAGCTCTATCTGACCAAGGGCAACAACACGTGCGGGTTCTGGGGCTATGATGCTGGAACGAACGCGTGGACGCAGCTCACGAACGTGCCGACAGGTGGGTCCGGCAAGAGAGTGAAGCAGGGCTGCGGCATCGCGTGGGCGACAAAGAACGACGTTGGGTACGCGTATCTTCTGAAGGGGTACCGGAACGAGTTCTGCAAGTACGATCCGGTCGCGAACACCTGGACGCCGCTTCTTGATGCCCCGATCGGCGACTACAACCACATCAAGTATGACGCGGGCTCTTGGCTGGTGTCCAACGGTGACCACTACCTGTATGCCTTCAAGGCGAAGTACCACGAATTCTACCTCTACGATACCGACGCCGACACCTGGAGCCACGCCAAGACACCGATGCCGATTCCGGGCAGCGCGGGCAACAAGAAAGCCAAGGACGGTTCCTGCTCGGCGTGGTTCAACGGCAGGCTCTACGCATTCAAGGGCGGCAACACGACTGAGTTCTGGTGCTACTTCCCCGATGGCGACACGTGGCACAAGCTGTATGACATTCCACTGTGGGGCACAACGGGCAAGCGCATAAGGGTGAAGGCCGGCGCGGCGCTGGCCGGGTGTCCTGGATCCGGCGTCTATGCCCTCAAGGGTAACAAGTCACTCGAGTTCTGGCTGTACGTGCCGTCCCAATCCTGCGAACTCGATGCAGTCAGCAACGACGCGCCGAGCAGTAGCTCGGCCGTGGCAGGGGGTGGCCCGACGCTCGGCGGCGAGGTGCCGCTGATGGATGGTCTCGAAGCGTCGAAGCCCCGCTGGAACTGGCAGGGTACCTGGGTCTGCTACTCGAAGACCGATACGCTCACCAACCGCGAGCAGATATATCAGTGCCAGTACGGGCTGGCGACTCCGGAGCAGAGAGTCGTGGACATGGACGAGGACTGCGAGGAGCCGGTCTACAGCCCGGACGGGCAGTACATCGCCTTCCAGTTGGACGATACCGTGTCCGGCTACTACCAGCTCTGTGTGACGACCGCGTCGGACACGGGGCCTGTCTTGCAGGTCACCTTCGCAGGCGCAGACCACTGCTATCCGGAGTGGAGTCTGGACGGGCAGTGGTTGTGCTACGAGCGGGACGATGACAGCAGCTACACGCAGGTGTGGCGCGTGCCGGCATTCGGCGGCACTGAGCAGCAATTGACCTTTGGCAACAGCGACCACTATCTGCCGGAGTATCTGACCGCGACCGACATCGTGTTCACCCTGAGCCCGGACACCGGCTACGACAAGATAGCGAAGGTCAACGTCCCCACGCTAAATGTCACTATCCTCTCGTCCTTTGATACCGACCACGACAAGCCCAGCGCCGCTTGGAACGGTCTGGACGTGGCCGCAGAGGCCCTGGACGACTTCGGCAACAGCCACATCGTCCGGCTGATGGGGTCGGCCGGTGAGACATGGCTGACGAGCGGGGCCGCTGACATCACAGAGCCGGACTACGGTCAGGACAACCGGACCATATTCGCCGTGCGTCCTACCGGCATCACAAGCCAGATTGTCTGGGTCGACGCCTTGTACGGCGGATACTACCCGGTGACAGACAGCCTTAGCATCAGGGATAACCCGGATGCGCACGTTGATACCGTTGTCTCGACTGCACTGGCAGTGTACGAGCGGGAAGCGTGGACTCCCGGCGGTGCCCTCTTGGGTGGCGGCAGGCGCAAGCGCGGTTCAGGAGTCTACCTGTCCAAGTTCCGCGTGCCCAGGAAGAGGGACGGGGCACAGGAAGCGAGCGGCGGCATCATGGCTCTGGACGGGGCCAAGCCGAACCCTGCCTCAGACAGGGTGACGATACGCTGGCAGGTCCCGGTCGAGGCAGACGTATCGCTGCGCGTCTACAACACCGCAGGGCAACTGGTGAAGGTGCTGGCTGATGGCAAGTGCAAACCCGGTGCGTACACGACCGTCTGGAACGGAACTGACGCCAAGGGTCGGCGACTGGCCAAGGGCGTCTACTTCTATGCGCTCGACAACGGCACGAAGAGAATCAGCAGAAAGGCGGTCCTGACCGAATAGGCCGGACAACCCGTCGAACAAATGCTGCCTGCGGGGACGCGGGCAGCCTGCTTTTCTTATGCCCTCAACCGTGAGCAGCGGTGCTCAACAGAGAAGCTGGACGGATGGCCGTGCGCGGGTTGGGCGGGCGAAATGGCAGGAGTCACGGCTGGAGTCATGACTTGCGCCATGGCGGTGGTCATTGCGGATGTCGTTGCTTGAGCCGTAGCCGGTGCCGTGACGGATACCGCAACCTGAGCCGCAACCGAAGTCATTTCCGGCGTCGTGGCCGGAGTCGTTGCGGAAGCGGTAGCTTGTGCCGTTGCGGGTGTCATGGCGGGCGCTGTGGCCGACGCCGCAGCAGGAGCCATAGCCGGTGCCATTGCTGGAGTCGTAACAGGAGCCGCAGCGGGTGAAGTGACCGGGGTCGCAACCGGACCTGCAGCCGGAGTCGCTACAGGAGCAGCTTCCGGCCCCGTGCAGGGGTGGTTTCCGGGAATAATAACGTAAGTGCTGCCGGCACGGTTGGTTGTGCCGGATTCCTGCATGGCCACTCAATCTACAACATTGTAGAACTGGCATCGCGGGGCCGATCGGGCCGCAAGATGGCCTACAGCTTACGGCTTGCGGCTGGCAGCCCGAAACGGAAGCAGGCTGCGGGCGAGCTTCGCCGCCAAACCTGGCTCGCTCCCGCCCCAAGCCGGAATCCGGCGAGTAGCAGACAGGGCGGCAGGAGCCGCCCCGGTCTGCAGCTTAGGTCTGTGGTCTAAGTCTGCGGAGGCAGAGGCGGGGGCGCGGGCGGGTAGGCATCAGTTCTGTCGGTCGGCTCGTTCTTGCGCGCTACGCGGATGATGGCGAAGCAGGCAAGCATGGCAAGACCGATAAATCCGAAGATGAACCCGCCAGTGTAGTCACTTTCCTGTCCGGCCAGCGCGCCGGCGAACAGGGCAAGGCCAAAGGCAAAGATGATGGCGCCGGCGATCAGCAGGCCGTAGTAGTTGCCTTTCTGTTTTCGGGGTGGTGGTGGCATCATTCCCTGCTCTATCATCTTCATCCGTTCTTTGTGGCGTCGGTTGACGACCGACATCACGATTGCCAGGGCAGCGATGATCGCGATGATCGGCATGCCGAAGATCATCACGATGGCGACCATTCCGGTCGCCGATTCGACAAATGCTGATGGGTTCACGTCAGGCTCCTCTCACTTATTGATTCCCGACAGACGCGCGACCGCGGCCACGCTCAAAGGACGCGATGCGCGTACGACTACTTCACCTACGACGTTGAACGAGCGGTCGGCCGTGCAGACTATCTCCGGCATCAGGCCGGCCGCGCGGCGGGCGGTGTTCTTCAGGGCAAAGCCAAGGGCCACCCCGAGCACCATCACCAGGGCTGGCAGAGTGACCAGCAGGGCTCTCCTGTGGTTGTTTCTGATTTGTACCATTTCGCCCGTATGACGTCCGGGCTTGCCAGTTTGTTGCGTCCGGCGTAACATTTGGCGCAGGCCGACGTCTTATGTCCAAGAACGTGGACAGCACATCCGAAGAAGCCCTCGTGAGTCGCTCCGCTCGGGGTGACGAACAGGCGTTCGGGGTGCTCGTAGAACGGTATAAAGGAATGCTGTACTCGATGTCTCGCCGGTTGATGAAGGACCCGGGGCGGGCCGAGGACGCTGCCCAGGAGAGCTTCATCAAGGCCTGGGCGGCGCTGTCCGGGTTCAAGGGCGAGTCCAAGTTCTCGTCGTGGCTATATCGGATCTGCTATAACACATGCATCAGCGAGTTGCGGAAGCGGAAGCCAGAGGTAGAACTCGACGAGGCGATGGGCGTGCCGGTTGATGGCCCGGTTAAGGAGTTCCGCAACCGGGACATCCAGGCCACGATACAGGAAGAGGTCGGCAAGCTGCCGGACGACTATCGGGCGGCGCTGACCCTCTGTCATTTCAACGGCCTGTCCTACGAGGAGATTGCGAAGCTGACTCACAAGCCGATGGGCACGGTTAAGGCTCATATCCACCGAGCTCGGGCCGCGCTGAAGACCCGGCTCTTGGAGCGAGTCGGCTGGGATAACCTGAAAGAGGTGATGTGGCAATGAGTTGCGATGAGTTCAGAGGTTTTTTGCAGGACTACGTCACGCGCGAGCTTGAGCCGGAGAAGCGCCGGCAGGTGGACGCGCACCTGCTTGAGTGCGTTGAGTGCCAGCGCGACCTGGCCGTGCTGACCGCGGTCGTGTCCAGCCTCGACCACCAGCCGGTCGAAGAGCCGTCGGTTGAGTTCACGCCAGCGGTACTCGCGAGGCTTCCGCGGCGGCGCGTGTTCGCGCCCAGCCCGTGGTGGTCGCTTGTGCTTGCCCCGATCCTCGGCGGTCTCGCGTGGCTCTTTCATGCCCCGATCGGGCGCGGAATTGCGGGGTTGCTCGGGCGCTACACCCCCAGCAGTATCGCCCTGCCCACGCTGACGATGCAGAATGCGGGGATAGCCGCTGCTGCCGTCGTGGGGTTGGGCCTGCTCGTTGCTGCCGGTGGGGCCGTGTTCTGTTGGCAGACCTATCTCCAGGAGTAGTTCCGTCCGCCGAAAGCGAAGCGGGGCGCGAAAAGCGCCCCGCTCACGTTGTGCCTGGCTACCTTATCAGTCCGAGCCAGTCGCCCAGCAGGAACTGGAGCCGGCCGATGAAGAGCGAGATACGGGCCATCACGGTGTAGCCGAACGATGCGCCGAACCCGACCATGATGAAGACGATACCGACGTAGCTGATGGGTTTCAGCGCTCCCTTGCGCTCGGCCGAGAAGAAGAAGTAGCTGATGGTCGCAATCACGCCGATGAGGATGAGAATGGCCCAGAGCGCCTGGTCCCAGTGCGAGAACTGCGCGCGGGTGACGATGGTCGCCTTGAGTTGACGGATGATCTCGGCGTCGATCGCACGCGGGATACCGAGGCCGCAGGAGTAGCCGAGCGCGATGGCGATCGGGATACGGATCAGCCATGAGACTTTGGGGATGAACCGCGTGAAGTAGAGCGCGCCGATTGCGGCCAGAAAGATCAGCCATACCTTGGTGCCGATGCTCGAACCGTGTGCGATCCGGTTGATGAGAATCGGCACGAGCAGCAGGTGCCAGGTAACCGTGATGGAGTAGCCGTTGGCGAGCCCGACGTACAGGTGCTCAGCCGCGCGGTAGAAGGGGTTCTCGCGGTAGAGGAAGGAGAAGATGGCGAGCGTCAGGATTGCGGCAATCCAGACCCACGGGTCGGTCGAGATATTCATGACTTCCTCCTGCGGGTGACGAAGAACGCGATATTACCGATGATGATGAAGGCTATTATGGCGAGGTGGGCGGCAGCCTGGGACGACATTGCCTCAGTTCCCTTGCGGCGGAGTTTCCAGTCCATGCCCCTTTTGACCATGCCCTGCTCAAGCAGTTCCTCATACTCAGCCGCGCCCTTCATGCCGGCGAGCATACCGGTGAACTGGCCGGAGTTGACGTATGGGTAGTAGTCCGCAGCCGAAACGGCGGTGATGCCGCAGCCGAGGTGGATGCCGAACTGGGTCTGGGCCAGATTGATCCACGAGAGGGGAGTTGACGCGGCGGCAATCGACACAAGTATGCCGACGTCGTCGTAGTTCTTCATGCGACGCATGGCCGGCATGCTCTCGGTCGGTTGTCCATAGTAGTCGACCGGGAACACCTTGGCGATATGCTGTCCCATGCCGAGCATCGGAGTTATCGGCGGCGTGGTCCAGCCATAGAAGACGTATTCCCGACCGCTGATGACAGAGTCGGCGCCGGACTTGGCGTGAGCGTTGAACTCGGCCGTCACCTGGCGGATCGCATCCTCGCCCAGGCCGAGGCCCTGCGGATACAATGCCAGGATGCCGACCGGCCGGCGGATGGCGAACGCGTGGCGCAACAACGCTACAAGCATTGGCTGGAGTTCGGCCTGAGTGTCGGGCGAGTAGTCGACCGAGATGATAAGCCCTTTGTTCTCCGGCATCGTATCGATATACGTGAAGAGACTTTCAACCGGCGCGGTGGCCACTGACTTTATCTTGAACGGGAAGATGAGCGGGATCATTACCACCAGCCAGACGACGAGATAAATCCAACGGCGGTCAATGGACTGCAGCCTTTTCCAGAACTGCATCATCCACCTCCCAGCCAGCCGCGCTCTATACCCAGGAGGATCTTGAGCGATGTTGCGAGCATTCCGAGTTGGATTCCGAAGTTGATGCCGCGCTTGGCCGCCGTGTTGGGCACCGCGAGAATCCACTCCGCAAATGAGGGCAACGGGTGGAATATCATTCGGCCCAGCGGGACCGCACCCAGCATCAGTACGAACGCCGCCGCAAGCAGCAGCGTTGCTGCGAAGCTGCGGGCGCGGAACGCCCGGTATGCTGCCGAGGCCATGAAGAACGCAAGCATCGAGAACATCGTGGCGCCCAGCGGCACCAGCATATTCATGTAGAGGGTCTGCATGTGAAACGAGAAGCTGCCGATTTGGGTCGGGAGAATCCCGGGATGAGAGGGGTCCATGCCGCCGAATACGCCGATGACGCCGGTGACGAAGATGGTGACGACCGTTAGCCAGCTATACTGCCAGTTCTGCGCCTTGTGCTGGATTTTGTGGAAGTGGTGCTGGAGAATCGACCCCAGACCAAGCACTAGGCTGAACGCGGCGATGATGCGCATGACGTCGTTGCGCATCGACTCGTCGGCTGCCTGGATGGAATGGTGCGGGATGAAGTACGTCACGGCGCCGAAGATGCCGGTCACGAGCACCAGTATCAGGGGTAGTCGTTTTTTCATGATTTCTCCTAGAAGTACTCCAGCACCGGTAGGCCGGCCGCCAGCGCCAGTACAGTGCCGACCACGATGATGATAACAAAGAGCGCCTTCGAGTAGTCCTGGCCTTTGATGCCGCCGAGCAGAAGCGGCTCGCGCGACAGGTAGGCCGAGGCAGCGTAGAGCTCCTCGCCGATAAGGGTGTAGTCGCAGGCGGTGATGAAGAATGGCAGCTGGGATACCGCGTCGGTACCGGCGATTTGGACTGCCCCGGTGGCAGCGCCAGTCTCGGCCAGTATCAGCGATTCAGCGAAGAACATCCCGATGAGGAAGTTGGTTGCCGGCTTCTCACGGGTCATGATACCGTCAACGGCAGCCGCGTAGGCGAACTGCACGTCGGTAATGAAGAAGACGATGTCCTGGGTGAACGCGTCGGGCCGCCCGACTGATGTATAGGACTCCTTTACTATTTCGCGGGCCACCGTGTAGACAATCGGGTCGGTGTTCGGCACGATGAGCGGCGTTCCGAACTTGGCCGTCTTCTTGGCGACCTCACCGAGGATGTTGAGCGAGGCGATGGTCGCCACGTCGGAGATCCCTGAGAGGCCCGGCACGTAGAGCGTCGGTCGTCCCATCTCAGTTGCCCGCCCCAGCGCTTCGTCCACTGCGTCGAGACCAGAGATACGGCGGATGAACAGGTTCCGGTCTTTGCGCGCACGGCTGATGAAGTACAGAAGGATGAATGAGAGGACGACGCTGCCGATGAGCGCCGGCACGGTATCGAAGTTGAACCACTGGGCCCGCGCGGCGGCATAACCCGATACCGGGGCCTCAGCTGACTCGGTGTTGGACTCGGCGATGACCCGGTAATGGTACTCCGTGCCGTCCTGCGCGGCCTGGTCGACGAAGCTCGTCGCACGGCGGCCGGCAAAGGTCAGCGTGTCCCAGGTGGTATCGCCTTTGACCTGGCGCAGTATCTGGTAGCCAACCAGGCTGGTATCGGGCGAAGCGGACCAAGTTACTGCAATACTGCCGCCGCCGTCGTTCGGTACGTCGCTTGCCGCGACGTTGCCGGGCGGGGATATGCTGCAAATCAGCAGCGCGAGAAAGCAGGATAACGCCAACTTGCCTCCTAGTTGCTGCCGTACAGCGGCAGCTTGAGCGGGCGGTCTGGTCTCATCAGGTTAAGAAGGTGCCGAACTGACGGCTGAGTCTATTGAAACCCGGGTAGGGGTCAACTGCCGCCGGTTTCCGGGCCGAGGAGCTACGCGGACCAGCGCCGGCGCTCGCGTTCCATCTGCGTGAGGTAGCGCCGGGTCACGCCGGTCGGGTACTTGCCGTTGAAGCAGGCAGTGCAGAATCCCGACACGGCCGAATCGCCGCGTACGGCGGAGACCAGACCTTCGTAGGTCTGGTACACCAGCGCGTCCGCGCTCACGACGTTCCGGATCTGCTCAATGGTCCGGTTCTTGGCGACAAACTCGCCGCGAGTCATCATGTCGATGCCGTAGACGCAGGGGAAGCGGAGCGGCGGCGCCGTTATCGCCAAAAAGACCCTGCGGGCGCCGGCCTCGCGTACCATCTGCACTATCTCTCGGGAGGTCGTACCGCGTACGATCGAGTCGTCGACCATCAGAACGTCCTTGCCCGCGACTTGGGAGCGGACCGGGTTGAGCTTCTGGCGGACCGACAGGGCGCGGCGGTCCTGGCCGTGCATGATAAAGGTGCGGGCGATGTAGCGGTTCTTGATCAGGCCTTCGCGCAGGCTTATTCCGAGGGTGGACGCAAGCGAGCTGGCGGCGGCGCGGGCCGTATCCGGTATCGGGACGATGACATCCGGCTTCAAGCCCTGGCGGACAACCTCGACCGCAAGGCGCTCGCCGAGTCGAAGCCGGGCCTGGTAGACCTCGATGCCGTCAATCACCGAGTCCGGCCTTGCGAAGTACACGAACTCGAAGATGCAGGGACGCGGCGTGCCGGGCTGAACCTGGTGGCGATGGACGTTGCCTTTGAAGTCCACGAAGACTGCCTCGCCTGGCCGCACGTCGCTGAACCCGCGAAATCCGAGGCGGTCAAACGCGACGCTTTCCGATGCGAACGCGACCTCGTTGGCGTTTTGTGAGAAGACCAACGGTTTGATGCCGCACGGGTCGCGGAAGGCGAGCAGTCCGCGTCGGTGAATCAGCGCGACGACCGAGTAGGCGCCGTGAACCCGCGCGAAAACACCCCGAACCGCTTTGAACGCCGCGGCCGGGCCGAAGCGCCTGAGGTCCTGCTGCTCCAGGCCCTCGGCGAACACGTTAAGCAGCGGCTCGACGTCCGAGCAACTGGTGAGCTGCCGGAAGTCCTCGCACATCAACTCGCGCCGCAGATCCGAGTAGTTCGTGACGTTGCCGTTGTGGACCATTGCAATCCCGAACGGGTGGTTGACGTAGAAGGGCTGAGCGTCTTCGACTGAGCCGGGCCCGATTGTCGGGTAGCGGGTGTGGCCGATTCCGGCGCTGCCCGTAAGGCGCGAGAGGTTCTTGGCGTTAAAGACGTTCGCGACCGTCCCGTTGCCCTTTTTGAGGTGGAACGTGCCGTCGGAAGTCAGGACTCCGGCCGAATCCTGGCCCCGATGCTGCAAGGCGAGCAGACCCTCAACGAGGTCAGGTCCGACTTCGCGCCGGGCCATCAGTCCGATTACTCCGCACATGGCTGTATGTTACCCGCGGGTTGCGGCAAAGTCAAAGCGGGGCACTGGCCTCAGACTCCGCGACCGTCGAAGTCAGGGGTGTAGTCGCGGGCGGCAGAGGAGTGGTCCTGCGCAAAGCCTTCGTTGAAACCCAGTTCCTCGAACCGGCGCCGCACGTTTCCGTACTCGTTATGAGAAAGGCGGCGGTTCATGTCGGGCAGTTCCGCGGCGCGATGGACCGGGTAATACTGGGACATCAGGCTGACGCTCGTGCGCGGCCCCAATTCGTCATGTATCCACTTGAGCAGTTGCCGGCTGTCATCGGAGTGGCCCGGCAACACGAGGTGTCGGATGATGAGGCCCTTTTCGATGATCCCGTGTTCGTCGTATCGGTTTCCACCTGCCTGTCGTTTCATCTCCGTGATGGCAGCCGAGGCGAACCGGAAGTATTCGGGCGCCGACGAGCAGGCCCGACCGAGGTCGGCCGAGTAGTACTTCAGGTCGGGGAGGTAGACCTGCACCAGTCCTTCAAGCCGGACAAGAGTTTCCACCTTTTCGTACCCGTTCGAGTTCCAGACGAAGGGAACCTTCACTCTGGCGCGGGCTCCTTCAAGAACCGGGAGCAACTGGTCGGAGTAGTGCGTGGGTGAGACGAGATTGATATTGTGCGCGCCCTGTTGTTCAAGCTCCAGCATGATATCAAGCAGCCGCTCCGGGGTAACATTGCGGCCGTGCCCCTGCTGAGAGATGTCGTAGTTCTGGCAGAATCGGCAGCGGAGGTTGCAGTGGCTGAAGAAGATGGTGCCGGACCCGCGCGTGCCAGAGATCGGCGGTTCCTCCCAGTGATGAAGCTGGGCCAGCGCAATCTCGAACCGGTCAGTCGCCCGGCATACCCCGAGCTCGACCGAGCGGTCGACAGCGCACTCGTAGGGACAGGCTCGACACTCCACCAGACATTATACCGGCGGTCGTTCGTGATGTCGCGCCCCGCGAGGTTTGACAAGTCGCGGGGCCAGGCTAGCTTTGACTGCATGAAGCCGATTCGATTGCACAAGTATCTTGCGTCCTGCGGCGTGGGTTCGCGACGTCATTGCGAGGTGCTGATTGACGCCGGGCGGGTGGAGGTCAACGGGATGCCCGCAAAGATCGGGCAGTCGGTTATACCGGGGAAAGACCGAATCGTGTATCGCGGCCGCGAGGTCAAACCGGAGACCGAGAAGGTCGTCGTGGCAGTCAACAAGCCGGCGGGATACCTCAGCGCGTGCTACCGCGGCAAGGAGGAAGGCTGGCTGGTCACCGAGTTGGTCAGGCTGCCCTACCGCTTGTATCCGGTGGGCCGGCTGGACCGTGATTCGGAGGGATTGTTGCTGATGACGAACGACGGTGACCTTGCTTTGGAGTTGACCCATCCGCGCTACGGCAAGGAGAAGGAATACGAGGTTGAACTTGACCGACCCGCAGACCCGGAGCTGTGCGGACGCCTGAAAAAGAGCGTCCAGCTCTCCGATGGGCCGGCTCGCGCTGTCCGCGCCACGTTGACCGGGCCGAATCGGCTGAGTGTGGTCCTCGCCGAGGGACGAAAGCGGCAGTTGCGGAGGATGCTAGAGGCGCTGGGCTGCACCGTCGTGCGGCTGCGGCGGACCAGGATCGCGGGGCTGCGACTCGGCGACTTGCCCAGAGGCGGGTGGCGGCGGCTCAGCGAGCAGGAAGTGAGAGAGAAGCTCGGACGCGCGGTCGGGCCGATGCCGGCCGGGCCGGGCCGGGAGTCGGGCGGCAGTCAGCCGTGAGCCGCGGGCCGGTCGTCCTGCTGTTCTGCCTGTTTGTGCTTGGGCTGCGGGCTTGGGCTGAACCGCCCGAACGTGAGCCGGTCGTGACCGAACCGCCGGTACGAATCGCGCTGGCGCTCTCCGGAGGTGGCGCGCTCGGGTTCGCCCACATCGGCGTGCTGAAGGTGTTCGAGCGCGAAAGCATCCCGATAATCGCGATATCCGGTACCAGTATGGGTGCCATGCTGGGAGGCCTCTACGCCGCCGGCTACAGCACCGCCGAACTGGAGAGCCTGGCGCTGAGAGCAGACTGGGTTCGATTGCTCGGGTCGAGCCTGCCTTTCGGGGCGCAGTACCTGCCTGAGCGACAGCAGGCGCAACGCTACGTGCTTCGGCTCGGACAGAAGAACCTGATTCCATTTTTGCCCAGCGGCCTGGTGTCGCTGCAGAACGTCGAGTTCATGTTGATGCGGCTGCTGGCAAGAATCGAGTACAACACCGGTTACGATTTCGACAGCCTGTCGATTCGTTTTCGGGCGGTAGCCGTTGACCTTGAGTCCGGCCAATTGAGAGTGATGGCGAAAGGCAGGCTGGAGCAAGCAATCCGTGCCAGCATCGCCGGCCCCGTCGTGTTCGCGCCCGAACGGCTGGACGGCAGAGAACTGGTGGATGGCGGAGTACTTCAGACCCTTCCGGTTGGAGCGCTGGACAGCATTGTGCCTCCGTGTGATTTGAGAGTCGGCGTGCTAACGGCAAAGCGAAAGACGCAGGCAGTGGCCTCATTGATTGACGTGGCTTCCCGCAGCCTGGAGATAGCGACTTCGGCCGAGCTTAGGCGCCAGGAGTCGCTTGCCGACGTCCTCATCCGGCCCGACGTCGACCCTTTCGCTCGCTCAGGCTTCGCGCAGCCCGCGGGGTTGATTGCCGCCGGCGAATCCGCGGCAGAGGCCTCGCTGCCGCGCATCAGGGAACTGCTGCGGGGACGAAAGGCCGCACGGCACTTGCGTCCGATTAGAGCGAGGGAGTTGCCGATTATCCGTTCAATCCGGTTCGAGGGTCTGCATGTGACCCGCGAGGGCACGGTGCGTCCGGAAGTGATGACAAGGCCGGGAATGCCGCTGCGGTTCGGCCGGCTGATAGACGATCTTCAGCGGTTGTTCAACACCGGGCTGTTTGAAGATGTCAACTACCGGGTAGGCGGACTCGGCGATGATTCGGTCGACGTCGTCATCGAAGTGCAGGAGCGGGACTACGGTTTCTACTCGTTTGGTATCCGATATGACAACGCGGACAATCTGGTGGTTGGACTTGAGGTCGGGCAGGGGAATATCGGTGGCTCGGGCGCCGGTGTCCGGGCGACGTTTGACCTTGGCAATCCGACCGAGGCGCGGCTGGGTATTACCGGCACGAGCTTGTTCCGTCTGCCGTACGGCTACCGGCTGGACGGCTTCTGGGGTTCAATCCAGCGGTCCTACCACGATGAGGACTCGCCGCCCGGCAAGTACGTGGTCAACTACCGCGGCGGCGTTGCCGAGGCGGGGTACATACTGGGGAGGAACGCCTTCTTCAGGGTCGGGCTGAATGGCTATCGGGCAGCGTATCAGACGGTCGGCAGCGTGGGCGATACTTCGCGCGGGGAGTGGGTCGTCGGTCCAAGTCTCGGGCTGGAGGCAAACACTTTCCGTGAAGTTGATTTCCCCACGAACGGTTCGGCGTCGCGACTGGAGATCAGGTCATCGCTCAACGCCATGCGGGGTACGCGGCAGTTCATCCGGTTTGATTGGTCGGCCGAGCAGGTCGCGCCGGTTGGACCCTTATTGCTGTTGAGACCGTCGATCGATGTCGGCGCGTCTCTCGGCAAACTGGCGCTGGCCGAGCGGTTCCGCACGGGCGGGGCCGGCTTTGTCGGGTTCGTGCCCGACGAATTCACTTCGGCCCAGCGAGCCGTCGTGAAGTTCGGTGCGGACTTGCGTCTATTCCGGCTCCTCGGTCAGGAGCGTTATCCGGTCTACGCGCAGGTTGTGGCCAACGCGGGCGCTTTCTGGAAAGACCTGCTGACAACGTCCGACGTGCCGTCGCTGCTGCATTGGGGCGCGGGGGTGGGCGCGCGCACCAACACGCCGGTTGGGCCGGCGCAGTTGATTTTCGGTATCGGCGACTTCGGCTCGCGAGTCCCGCAGCGTTCCGTCACTACGGCGTTCTGGTTTTCGATCGGGCGCGAGTTCCGCTACACGAGATAGAGCGCAGAACTCCACAACGGGACGCGTCACGGCGCGGGGCGGTTCGGCCTCCTGACCGCGCGACCGGCGACTGGTGATTCCGGTCTCGGCGGCGATTGACACACAGTCTATCCGGGCTAGCCTTGACTGGCACGGATCCGGCCGGGCCGCAACCATGCTGCCTCGTCCGACGCCGGCCGTGCGATGTTGCGGCTGAAGCGGCGTCTCTGAGGCGGGCGCGTGCCCGCTCGTTGCGCCGGCGGTCAGCTTGGACGGCACAGGGACAGGAAGTGTGGTTGCACACAGAGCGAGAAACAGGAGTCGAAAAGTGCAGACTGAAAGTGGTCAGCCGTGAGTGGCAGGCAGCCGGCGGCAGTAACCTGCCTGCTTGCGCTGGTACTCGCCGCCGGGGCTGAGCCCGAGCGCGAGCCGGTCGCTTCCGCACAACCGATACGGATCGGGCTGGCGCTCTCGGGTGGAGGCGCGCTTGGTCTCGCGCACATCGGCGTGCTCAAGGTGCTCGAACGCGAGAGCATTCCTGTCGTCGCCATATCGGGTACGAGCATGGGCTCGCTGGTCGGCGGCCTGTATTCGGCCGGCTACAGCGCGACCCAGATCGACAGCCTCGCGCGCAACGCGGACTGGAACAACCTGTTCAGCTCGAGTGTACCGTTCGGCGCCCAGTATCTGCCGGAACGGCGTCAGGCTCAGCGTTACGTGATCCAGCTCCGGCACAAGAACCTGGTCCCGTCGCTGCCCGGCGGACTGGTACCGCTGCAGAACGTGGAATTCCTGCTGATGAGATTGCTGTGCGAGGCGGAGTGTGAATCCAACTACGACCTCGATAGCCTGCCGATTCCGTTCCGCGCCGCAGCGGTCGATCTGAAGTCCGGCGAGCTGCAGGTGATGAGAAGGGTGCGGCTCGATCAGGCAGTGCGCGCGAGCATCGCTATCCCCGGCGTGTTCTCGCCCGAGAGGCTGGGCGGGATGGAGTTGGTGGACGGCGGGGTGCAGTGGTTGCTCCCGGTTGATGCGCTTGACAGCATTGATCCGGGTCTCGACCTCCGGATAGCAGTCCTTACGCTGAAGCACAATCCGGAGACCGGTGTGTCCCTGATCGACGTCACCTCGCGCAGCATGGACCTGGTGAGCCCGGACGAGCTTAGGAGACAGAAGGAGCGGGCCGACGTGCTGATTGAGCCCAACGTCGACCCATTCACGCATTCGGACTTCGCCAAAGCCGCGGGCCTCATCGCAGCCGGCGAATCGGCGGCGGGGGCCGCCCTGCCGCGGATTCGCGAGCTGGTCGGCGGGCGCGCAGCGTCGAGTCATCGCAACACCTGCGGGCCCAG
The DNA here is from genome assembly GCA_964485845.1 of uncultured bacterium. Taxonomy (GTDB): domain Bacteria; phylum Hydrothermota; class Tepidihabitantia; order Tepidihabitantales; family Tepidihabitantaceae; genus UBA2258. The sequence goes on from CAZAKP010000042.1 coordinate 15,825, forward strand.
ACCGATGCCACTGGTACGGGCGGTCCGGTTTGAAGGTCTGCACGTGACCAGCGTCGGTACGGTGCGAAGAGAAGTCTCCACCCGCCCGGGAGACACGCTCCAGTTCGGCCGCCTGGTTGACGACTTGACCCGGCTGTTTCAGACCGGGCTGTTCGAGGAGGTCAACTATCGATTGGAGCCGGCAGGTCGCGAATCGGTCGACCTTGTTATCGAGATAGAAGAGCGAGCCTACGGGTTCTATTCGATGGGCCTTCGATACGACAACTCCGACAAAGTTGCGCTCGGCCTTGAGGTAGGTCAGGGAAACCTTGGCGGCTCCGGTGCGAACGTCCGGATGGCGCTCGACGTGGGTAATCCGACCGAGGTTCGGCTCGGGCTGAACGGCACGCGCCTTTTCCGCTTGCCTTTCGGCTACCGGCTCGATGCTTTCATGGGCTCGGTCGACAGGGCCTACTACCGAGAGAGCCGGTGGCATGGTACCTACACAGTCGGCTATCGCGGTGGAGTCGCCGAGGCCGGCTACGTCATCGGCCGCAACGCTTTCTTCGACGTCGGACTCAAGGGTTACCGGGCGGCGTATCGGCTGCCTGACAGCTTTCCCAAAGACTCACTGCACGCGGATAGGCCGGAGTGGATTGTCGGTCCGAGTTTCAGGCTTGAGACGAATACGTACCGTGATGCGGATTTCCCGACGGCGGGCGCAGAATCGTGGCTTGAGGTGTTCTCGTCTGTCACCGCGCTTAAAGGTACCCGCCAGTTCGTGAGAGCCGAATACTCGGCCGGCCGGGTCGTGCCGGCTGCTTCACGGCTACTGCTGAGACCATCATTCGACATCGGCGTATCGTTCGGCGAGCTTGCCTGGGCCGAGCAGTTCCGCACCGGTGGTTTCGATTTCGTCGGGTTTGAGCCCGACCAGTTCGCGTCCGGCGAGCGCGCCATCGCCAGATTCGGGGTGGACTTCCGGCTGTTCCGGCTTTTCGGTCAGGAGAGCTATCCGGTTTATCTACAGTTCATGGTCAACGCCGGAACGTTCGCGCCGTGGGGCGAGCTGCTCACGATTTCGAGCGTGCCGTCCCGCTTGCACTGGGGTGCGGGCGTGGGCGCGCGCACCAACACGCCAGTCGGGCCCATTCAAGTGATTCTGGGTGCCGGTGACTTCGGCTCGGAGCCTGACGAACGTCCGCCTACGCTGGCGTTCTGTTTCTCGGTCGGCCGCGAGTTCCGCTACACGCGCTGACTGCTACAGGCTTTCACGCACAACCCGCAGATATACTGGCTGACGTAACGTCTGCTCTGGAACTCCTTGAGCAACGCGAAGCAGTCGAGGTGCTTGAACTCGGCCGCACTCTCACCGATGGCCCTGGCCGGACAGGCGGCGATACAGGCGCGGCACGAACCGCAACCATTCTCAATCGCGCGGTCGGGTTCGAGTCCAAGGTCGGTCAACAGGGTGACGAGACGGACCCGTGCGCCGTAGCGTGGCGTCACTAGAAGGTTGTTCCGGCCGAGCCAGCCGAGTCCTGCTCCCACCGCGACGCGTTTGTGCGACAAGTGCCCGCGTTGGTTCTGCCAGTCTACGAGCTGCGATGCCGCGATGGGCAGTGCCTGTGCGCCAAAGCTCTGGATTAGCGTGGCGAGGTCGAGGGCAAGTCGGTCGAGAGCAAAGTTCACCTGCCGATAGTGGTGCTCGTACAACTGGTTCGGATGGTCTTCAAGCGTGCCGAGCACGGCAGGGGAGAGGTGCAGGGCGACGCTGATTGCCAGCGGCAGGTCGCGGAGTGTCTGTCCGGGAAGCAGAAAGTCGTCGGTCTTGATGTCGGACAGCCGGCAAACGCCGAATCCGACCGCGCCGCGGCCACGGCAGAGTTCCTCTAGCGCCTCACGGTTACTGCTGAAAGCCATACCACCTCCGGCGATTCCGAAGTCCCAATTGCCAATCTCTAATCAATGTCCAATTCAGCACCGCCCAAATCTGCGCCGGTGCCTCGTCATTTCCTCGTTGATTAGGAGTTGGGAATTGGCAATTGATCATTTGTTCCTCAAGTGTGCCATCAAGGCAAAGACCGCGGCAGGTGTAATACCCGGCATCCGTTGAGCCATGCCGACCGACGCCGGCCGATTCCGTGCCAGCCGCTCGCGGACTTCGTTCGAGAGTCCGGCCACGCGGTTGAAGTCGAGCCGTTCCGGAATCCGCATGGACTCGAATTCCTCGAACTGCCCGAGCTGCCGCTTCATCCGTTCGATGTAGCCCTCGTACTTCACCTCAAGCTCGACGATATCGCACACAGGCGCAGACACGGGGACATGACCCAATTCAGCTTGGGGAATTGGGATCGTGTCCCCGGAGAGCGCCGCCAGGCCTTCAAGATCGCTCCACGTTACCTCCGGCCTGCGCAGCAGCTCAATTGCCGGAACCGATTCCGATATCGCCGTCGTGCCGAGTGCCTTCAGTTTTCGGTTGACCTTGGGTGTTGCCTTGATGCGGGCCGAACTGAGCCACTTTGTGGCCTCGTCACACTGGTGCTGTTTCTCCTGAATGCGGCTATACTGCTTCCTCGTAAGCAGGCCGAGTTCGTGCGCGCGAGGGCCGAGGCGCAGGTCGGCGTTGTCCTCGCGCAGGAGCAGGCGATACTCGACTCGGGCAGTGAACATCCGGTACGGCTCGTCCGTGCCCTTGGTCACGAGGTCGTCAATCATCACGCCGATGTACGAGTCGGCGCGGGTCAGGACGAGCGGCGGCTTCCCCAACACACGCAGCGCGGCATTGGCGCCCGCGACAAGCCCTTGGGCCGCGGCTTCCTCGTATCCGGTCGTGCCGTTCATCTGTCCTGCGAAGTAGAGGTTTCGGACAACGCGGGTCTCAAGAGTGGGGTAGAGCTGGGTCGGGTCCGA
>CAZAKP010000043.1:0-16481 GCA_964485845.1 uncultured bacterium
AGCGGGTTCGGCGCAATCGTGAAGGACGCACGCCCGACCTGATTCTTCTCCGCCGCAATCCCGGGACGCCCGACTGCCAGCGGCCTGACCAGCGTGTCGCTTCGCGGTTTGGCATCATATGGCAGCAGGGTGACGCTGGTCATGGTGTAGTAGCCTGGCGGCGGCGTGACGCTGCCGGAAAAGGTCACGTTGACCTCCTGACCCGCACCGATTGGCCCGGTGTTGGCTGAGTCCGAGTAGATGGGGTCGCCGAGGGCCGAGGCGGGGACGATACTGAAGGTAACCGGGATGTTGTCACGTTCCAGCAGGCCGGCGTTCTTCACGACGACCTGCGGAGTGAACGCCGTGTTGGAGTCGATGTTCGCCGGCGGGACGGCTACATCTTTGGGCGAGCCGTCGAGCAGCGGGGCGCCGTAGTAAGCGTCGAGCCCGAAGTCCGTCATGAAGTCATACGGGTGCACATCCCAGTAGCCGGTATCCGTGTACTTGCCCCAATCGTTGCCGGTATCAATCGCAGACCCGACGGTATCCATCGCCAGGTAGATATAAAGAGGATCGACGTCCTTCTGGTAGTAGGAGACGAAGAAGGTATCGTAGTTGACCACGACCGGCGGGTCGAACCTGACCTCGTTCTTGAGGAAGAGCATCCAGGTGTCGGCCTGAAGCTGGCCGGTCCAGACTCCGAGTTGTGTCCCGGGACAGCCATCGGTGCCGTCGTTTCCATACACCCTGACTTCCGCGTCGTAGTCCTCCCCGGACATGCTGGTCACCCAGAGCACAGTCTTGCTCAATGACAGTGGTCGCTCCGGCGCAACAAACCTCTCCGCCATCTCGCTGCCGGCCTGGACCCAGGAAACAGCGTTCTCAAAGGTACCATCGTTGTAGGTCAGACGTCCCTCTCCCCAGTTCGAGACGGTGAAACGACCGGCCCTCCAGTCGTTGGTCGTGTCCTCGTCGCCAGGCAGGGCGGTCGTCATCGTGTCGAAGTACACGTTCTCATAGGTCGGCGGGGCCCAGAACGAGAATGCGACCGTGACGGCCCGGCCGGAGTCGAGGCTCGCAATATAGGCAGTGTCCGGCCCGTAGACCCTCATGCGGGCCGCGGAATCGTAGATTACGCAGATGACGGCTATGTTCGTCTGGGTCTGCGAGCCGAGGTTCCTGACCTGAGCCCGCGGGAAAGCTCTGTCGCCGAACGCTATGACGGTGTCGCTCGGGGTGATGATATTCGAGACGCCGACATCGTTGTCATACATGTTGCCGGGGACCCCGGGCGACAAGGAACCAGGGCCGTTGTCTGACGACGTAAGCCCATGGCCGGACAGCATGCGGGCCGTCGCGACAGGTTGAACGCTTGCCTGTCCAGCAAGGAGCCCGCCTGCAAGAAGCAGGACGGCCAAAACTGCCATTGCTCGTCGAAATCCTGCGCTCATTATTCCTCCCTGTCTAGTGAGGGCACCCTTTCGGGCAGTTCGCGAATTGCACTTCCGGCATGCATCACGGCCGGCCCATGGCCGGCCGCCACGGCGCGGACCTTGTACTTCCGAGAGTCATAACAGAGTGGCCAGGTGAAATTCCCGAGTCGGATGTGAGCTGCGGTCGTTCGGCGCTGAGTGTCGCCGTCCCAGATTGCACACACGGACTTGGCCAGCGCGACGAGCTCACAGGCATCGCCGCTGTACTCAAGACAGAGGTAGCCACGGCCCCCGGGACGCTCAACCACGGCGTTGAATCGGGCCTCCCTGGCATTGATGGAGCTCGGGTCATCGAGCAGCACCGAGGCAACGATGCCGATTGCATGCAGGACGGGACGCGCGGGAACACAAAGCAGGTCGACGCCAAAGAAGACCGTAAGCGGTACCTTCCTGGCTGGGGAATCGAGGGCATCTGCCGCGCCCGGACCGGGCATGCGGTACGGACCCGTGTCTGCGAGACCGATACCTCGCCAGGCCGACCGCACGTCCGGCGTGACTTCGTGAAACAGGAAGCCGGCAGCGCTGGCCGCAGTATCGAAGTTCCCCGGCAGCAACGCAATACCAGAAGGAACGCGGCAGCCGAGCTCGCTGGCCCTTGCGGCCACGTCAACGTACTCCACGATCCGCCACGGCACCGGGTATCGTACCTGCTCTTTTTGCATCACATGAACCATTAAGCACGCGCCATGCCAGCATCAGACCGTTTTCCTAAGATACTGAAATTCTGGATGATATGGCTGATGGCAACTCGTAACAGGTTATACTAATTGTTCCTGCAGAATATGGGAATGCCGTGGTCATTCGTGCTAATCATCTGATCTAACGTATTTTACGCGCTTCTCCGTGCCATCAATGGAACATAATGTACCATTTATGGCATAAGCCAGGCCGTCCGGCACCGGCCGAGCGAGGACCGTTAGCCTCCCAGTTTGTGCTTGCGCAGCAGCCGGTAGAAGTGCGTCCGGCTGTAGCCGGCGAGCTTCATGGCTTCAGTCGCGTTGCCTTTGGCCCGGGCAAGGGCTTTGAGCAGCATCGCGCGCTCGGCTTTGTCCGCGGTCTTGCGTCTCGCGCGGCGCATGCTCGAGACCGACCGCGCGGCGCGAGCCGACCGGGTCTGCCTGAACTCCGGCGGAAGGTCGGAGACCTCGACCTCATCACCGGCGGCAAGCACGACGGCACGCTGAATCGCATGCTTGAGCTGGCGGATGTTGCCCGGCCAGGAGTATCCCGCGAACAACGCCATGACTTCGTCGCTTGCCCGGCGCACCGGACGTTTGTACTCCTGCGCGGTGCGGGCTATGAAGTATTTGGCGAGAACCGGGATGTCCTCACGCCGCCGGCGCAGGGGCGGCAGAACGAGCGGGATGGCATTGAGCCGATAGAGCAGGTCGGTGCGAAACTTGCCCTCTCGGGCGCGCTCGGCCAGGTCCATGTTGGTGGCGGCAATCACCCATACATCAACCGCCATTTCCCTGGCGCCGCCTACGCGGGTAATCCTGCGGTCTTCGATGACGCGCAGCAGTTTCGCCTGCAGGGCCGGGCTCATGTCGCCGATCTCGTCAAGGAAAACGGTTCCGTTGTGGGCCAGCTCGAACTTACCCGGCCGCGCTGAGACGCCGGTAGCAGCACCGGCTTCGACCCCGAAGAACTCGGCCTCAAGCAGGCTTTCCGGGATCGCCGCGCAGTTGACCGTAACAAACGGATGGTCGGCACGCGGGCCGGACTCGTGCAGGGCGCGGGCAACGAGCTCCTTGCCCGAGCCGCTCTCACCGCAAACGAGCACCGGCACGTCGGTTGCGGCAACGCGCGGTATGAGCTCGAGCACTTCGAGCACCTCGGGATTGCGGCCGATCACTCCCCGGAAAATCAGCCCGGGTATCCGAGGAGTACGTCCTGCCTCAATGGTTGTGAGCTTGCCCAGCCTGGCAAGCAACGGCGCGAGCGTCCGAGCTACGAGGTTCAGATTCCGCGGGTCGACCCGCGTCGCGAGCGGCTGTTTCCGCCCGAGCCAGACATGGCCGAGGAGACGGCGGCCCTGTTTGATGGGAAGGAGCAGGGCCAGGTCGGTCTGAGATAGCGCCGAACTGCGTTTGGTCAGCCGGGTCAAAGCCGGGTTGCCTCTGCGGGCAACCACGTGGCCGCTCACCAGCACCATGCCCTGCTCGAACCTCAGGTTGTCGCAGATCATCGCCAGCGCAAGGCCGACCAGTCGGTCCGCGGCGAGGTCGAGCGACATGATACTCATCAGTCCCTGGACGAGCGCGGTGGGGCGGTCCGCGTCCACCTCCAGCTGGTACAATAACCGGCTCGCCTCTTCGGCCTCGGCTGCGACTGCGAGCCGGCGGAATGTCCGGGCCGCGGCCTGCAGCAAAGATAAGGCCTCCCCTGACCGGCCGAGTTCAACAAGCAGGCGACCGTGCTGCAGCCGGGTCAGCGCGAGTTCGTACGTATCGCCGAACGGATCGAGTGTGGCCTCTGACCGGGCAAGGAGCTCAAGCGCGGAATTCGAGTCCGAGCCGGCAACCGACAGGAGTGCCTCAACCCGCTGCACCTCGCCCTGTTCTTTCAGCAGCTTCAGGTCTGAAGCATGGCGCGCGGCCTGCGCGAGGAACCCGCGAGCGGCCTCGACCCTTCCCTGGGCCAGCGCCAGTTCAGCTCGCCGGCGTTCGGCGCTGGCGAGCATGTAACGATCTTCCGCCGCCTCGCCCAGCCGCACGGCTTCGTCCAGCGTCTCCTCGGCCCGGGCCAGATCTCCGCGCCGGAAGTGAACCCAGCCCAGATTCGAGAACGCCTCCCGGTACCAGAACCCGGCGTGCACCGACTCCCGTCCGGCCTCGATGACGTTCCGGAACATCTGCGCTGCGTCTTCGTAGTCCGTCCGCTTCAGCGCGAGTTCGCCGAGTGACATCTGCGTTGCCAGCAAGAGCTGGTGAAATCCATGCGCTTCACAGAGCGCGACGGTCCGGTGCTGGCGTTCGATCGCCTCGGTCCAGCGCCCCATCGCGCCCAGGGCAACCCCGATGTTATGCTCATGGACCGCGCCGCCGTAGGTATCCCCGGCTTTGACGCTCGCCTCCAGGGCCTGCCGGAAGTACTCAAGTGCCTTGCCCGAGTCGCCTTGAGCGAGGTAGACGCCCGCGACCTGGTTGAGGGCGGTCCGCTCGCCCAGCCCGAATCCGGCCTCACGGCTGAGTCGCAGCGACTCCTCAAAGCACTCGAGTGCCCGCCGCAGCTCCCCGCGTTCCTGGTGTATCAGGCCGACCAGGTTTAGCCCGGTGGCGCGATTCCGCCGGTCGCCGCTGGCGACCCCGGCACTGAGAACCATCTCCGCGCACCGCGTGCTGCCGTCGTAGTCTCCCGCCCGGCGCAGCAGCTCGCTGAGTATTGACGCTGCCCCGACGCGGGACTCCGCGACGCTCGCACCATCGGCTTCCGCAATCACCTGTTCCAGCAGGGGCCTGGCGCCGGCCGGGTCGCTGAGCCAGAGCTCCTCGGCAAGGGCGAAAGTCGCCCTGACCCGCTCGGCCGGAGTCGCGGCCGAGTTCACGCGTTCGCGCAGTTGCTGCAGCTTGTCGGATGGGATAGTCGATCCACTCATCGGAACAGTTGTGAGCATAATACTGACCTTTGACCGAGTCAAGCGTACTCGTGACCCTTGGGTTCCACAAACGAGGCGAAGTCTGATTGACATAGGCCGCTCCCGGGCTAGAATTGTCTACTCGTAGCTTGGCAAGCGACCGGGCGAGAGTGGCGCGACGGATTCTGCCTGTAGGGTCGTCGACTACATTCCCGCATGCCGTGGAGCGAATCATCCCGCCGCTTACCGTTTTCGCGGTGCAGGTCTATCGACAAGGAGTATCAATGCGATTCGGAATCCGTGTAGTAGCGCCCGTTATCCTCACCCTGTGCGCAGCGCTGTTCGCGGCGGTGCCGTGTACGCTTCCGAGCGGCATCGAACGCCTGTCCAACGGCAACACGCTCATCACTGAGTCCGGCTTGAACTCGCAGCCGAATGCCCGGGTGATCGAGATCGACAGCAACGAACACCTGGTCTGGGCCTACGTCCGTTCCGACATCGAGTGGGCGCATACCGCCCGCCGCACGGCCACGGGCACCACGGTGATTACCGCCACCGACAGCAACCGCGTTCTCGAGGTCAACAGCCGCGGCGACGTGGTATGGGAGATGAGGTCGGGCCTTGACTACCCGAACGAGGCCTACCGGCTCGCGAACGGCAACACGCTCATCACCGACCGCGATAATAACCGCGTCATCGAGGTCGACACCGGCCGTAACATCGTCTGGAGCTACGCCAATCTCAGCGGCCCGCACAACGGCCGACGCCTGGCGAACGGCCACACGACGGTCAGCAATTCGAACGCGAACAAGGTCATCGAGGTCGACTCGGCCGGCCAGATTGTCTGGCAGTACGGAACCGGCCTGTCCTGGCCCCGCTGCTGCGAACGCCTGTCCAACGGCAACACACTGATCGGCAGCAGCAGCAACAACCGGGTCATCGAGGTCGATTCGGCCGGCACGGTCGTCTGGACGATGACCGGGGTGTCAATGCCGTACCAGGCAACTCGCCTCGCCAGCGGCAACACCATGATCTCCACCGGCAAGCGGGTAATCGAAGTCGACCCAGCCAAGAACATAGTCTGGCAGTATCCGCCGGTGATGGCCTCAGTCGTTGTCGCCGAAACGCTGTGGGTCGTCAATCCGACGACCAGTTGCAGCCTCTATGTCCACATCCATCGGCCGGTCGGCGCCGGGCCGAGCGCCACCGTGCCCGGCGTGGTGCTCGTTCCCGACCTGAGCGCCGCCGGAACAACGTTTGAGAACTTCGCTGATTCAATCGCGTCCGAGGGTTTCGCGGTCATGCACTTCGACGCGGACGGCCGCGGCCGCAGCGGCGGCACCGAGAACTACGACGGGTACAAGCAGCAGGACGGCATGGCCGCGTGCCTTGAATCACTCGCCGTGAGACCCTATGTCGACGCCGAGAACCTCGGCATCTACTCGCGCGGCTACGGTATCGTAATGGCAACCGGCATGATTGCCCGCCATGCGACGCCGAGCGTGAAGTTCCTGATGGACTGGGAAGGTCCGTCCGACCGGTACCAGACCTCGAGCGATTCCGGCGGCCACGTACCGGTCCCGGTTGACTCGGAGTCGTTCTGGCTGGAACGCGAAGCCGGACGGTTCATCAAGAACGTGCCCGGAGCCTATCTACGCATCCAGACCGCAACCGACCACACGAGTCGCATCCCGGATAACCACCACGCCATCGCGCTCATCGACAGCGCCACGTCTGCCGCCGATGGCGGGTCGGGCATCGCGGTCTGGACCCGGGTCAACGACTCCGTCATGAACGCCGGGAATCACGTCTATACGGTTTCCGACCCGCCGGCGTGGATTCGAGAACAGGAAGAGCGCCACCAGATTTGTCGCGAGATTCTCTATCTCCATGAACTCGCCGACAGCAGCTTCGTGGACGCGGTTGCCTCCTCATCGTTCATCGTTCATCGTTCATCGTTCTCCGTTTTCCCCAATCCCTGCCGCGGCTCGGCGGTCCTGCACTGGAACACTGGACCACTTGACCACCCGACCACGCTCCGCATCTTCGACACCTCCGGCCGCCTCATCCGTTCGTCATTCGGAATTCGGACTTCGCCATTCCGGCTTGACCTCCGGTCGATGACGGCCGGCGTCTACCTGTTACGCGTGGACTCGGGCGAGCGCTTCTCGACCGCCCGCCTGGTCGTAGACTAGAAACTCACCCGAAACCGCCGGCCGGCCTCGCTGAACCCCGCGCGGACGCGCAGGCCCGGCTGTCGCCCGCGCTCGAACTCCGCCCGCCCCGTTCGGCTTTTCTTGACAGCGATGGCGGTCTGACTAGCATCGCTGTGGGTACCGGCTGGTCGGGGAGATACTTCGTCTCCTGGCCGGTCGGCCAGAGGTCTGAAGAAACACACTCGTCCGATAGAGGCAACCGCGCCGCTGCTCTTGGCGGCATTGCTGGCGGCTGCGCCCGCCTTCGGTTCCCAGACCCGGAACGTTTTCATCGTCAACATCGACGGCCTCCGTTCGACCGAGGGATTTGAGGCCGGGAACCTCAACCTGCACTTCATCTGGGATAGTCTCCGGCCCCTCGGCACGCTCTGCGACAACTGCTACAACACCGGCGTTACCGTAACCAATTCGGCTCATTCGACAATCGTCACCGGGGTCCGGCAGTTGATGGTCAACAACCACGACGTCCTTGCGCCGGTCCGCCCGCGCGAGCCGACCATCGGCGAGTGCTACCGCAGGTTCCTGGGCGTACCCTCGGACAAGGCGGTGTTCATCAGCGGCAAGCCTAATGTCTGGAAGTACCCGGTCAGCACCTACCCGGGCTTCGGCCGGCCCTGGGCTCCCGAGGTGGTGTACGCTGCGTGGTCCGACAGCGACCAGGTGACATGGGACTCGACCCGCGCCGTCATCACCCGCAGCCACCCGTCACTCTGCTACGTTCTCCTGGGCCAGGTCGACGCGGCCGGCCACTCCGGCGACACCAGCCGCTACTTCTCCAGCATCCGTCAAGCCGACTCACTGACATTCGAGTTGTGGAAACTGCTCAGGGATGACCCGGAGTATCGTGGCAGCACGACCTTCATCATCACCAGCGACCACGGCCGGCATGACGAACGGCACGGCGGCTGGTTCAACCACGGGTGCACGTGCCATGGCTGCCGCCACGTGCTGTTTCTCGCCGTCGGCCCGGACGTCAAAGCCGACACAGTCATCGGTGACCGGGCCGACCAGACGGACATCGCGCCCACGGTCGCGGGTCTGCTCGGATTTCCGATGCCCTTTGCTCGGGGCCGCGTGCTCTCCGCCATGTTCCGCCCGGGCGCGCTGAATCCGGACCACATCGGACGCGGACGCCGCTGCCCGACCCTGCCGGCCGGCGAGCGCAATATCAGCAACTCCAGCGGACTCTCACGCGCCGGCGATGTGACGGCCGATGCCGGCGCCGTCCATTGTGTTTTCGCCGATAACACCAACCTACTGCCGGTCATCCGCTACGCACGCAGCACCGACCATGGCGGCACCTGGTCCGCGCCCACGTGGCTCCTCTACGCCGACGGCGATGCCATTGAATACTCGGACCCGGCTATCGCGACCTTCGGCGACAGCGGACTGTTTGTGGTCGCTAACTGCTGCCGCTACGTACCGGACGAGACAACGTTCATCTGGACTCTGCACGCCTGCCGGAGCACCAACTCCGGCCGGACCTGGGAACCTGAAACCGAAATCGAATCCCTGGGCATGATTACATCTCGGCCGGCGATTGCGGCCCGGGCCCAGCGTATCGAGGTCGTCTGCCTGCGCGAGTACGCGCTGACGGCCATCACCAGCCGCGACGGCGGCTGGACTTTTGACGAACCCGAGCAGGTATCCTGCTGCGCGTATCATTACCCGCAGTTTCCGGCCGTGGCCCTGGCCGACACCTTCGCGCGGGTCACCTGGCAGGACCTGCTGCAGTCAAAATGCCCTGACTCCGCCTGCGGCCACAACATCTGGTTCAGTCACCGGCCGTGGCTTTACTACTGCCGGACGGTGACGCACAACCCGACGGCGGGACTATCCCAGCAGCCCTCGCTGGATTGCGACGCCACCGACCCCGGCGGTAACATCCATCTCGTCTATTCGGACCTCGGCGATACGCAGTCCGACGACTGGACCGCGACTTACGTACGCGGCTGGGCCCATGGTGACAGCTGGTCTGAACCGGTGGCCCTCAACCACGGGCACCTGGGCTTTGCCCCGTGCGTCAAGGAATCCGGCAACGGCAGGCTTCACTGCGTCTGGGTTCAATGCGAGCAGGACGAGTGGTCCATCGCCGGCTCAGTTTCGGACGACTCCGGCCGCACGTGGTCTGAACCGGTCTGCATCACCGACGACGGTGCGTTGGTGGCGGAGCCGCGGCTCGCGGCCAGCGGCGACACCTGTTTGATTGTCTGGCAGAGCTGCGACGCCGACAACTGGGAGATCTACTTCGGCTCGCACACCTTTCCCCCGAGCGGTAGGTCCGAATGCCCGTCTCCTGTCCCGCCGCGCCTCGCCTTCAACGCCTTCCCCAATCCCTGCCGGGGCAGCGCGACTATCCGCCTCACCGATTCGCCCACTCAGCCTTACTCCCTCTCGGTATACAATGCTTCCGGTCGCCTGGTTCTTCGCGAGCCGGTCCGCTCGAAATCCTCTATCATCCAGACTTCCGCCCTGGGGTCTGGCGTTTATGTCCTGCGGCTTAGCTCCGGCAGACGCGCTTCATCCGCGCGTCTCGTCGTAGAACACTAACGTCCGAAGGCCGGTCCGGCACGCCGGCCGCCCCCGCTTGAGCAGAACACCGACCGAACCCCCGGCAGCCATTGGGATGTCAAACACAAGGAAGGAGGACAGCAACAATGCGGATTCTCGCGGCGTTCACGATGGTCCTGCTTGCAGGTGTGGCCTGCAACCAGACCAGCAATCAGACCGCAAACCAGGTGGCGATGCAGGACTTCTCGTTCAGCCCCGAGTCGCTGAACGTATCGGTCGGAGACACAGTGACCTGGGTCAACCAGGGCGCTGTTGACCACACGACGACGAGCGGCGAGGTAGGGAACCCGGATGGTGCGTGGGATTCCGGCATTGTCGCACCGGGCGCTAGCTACCGGCACGCGTTCGCAACGGCCGGCAACTTTCACTACTACTGTACACTTCACGGCGCAAGCAACGGCATGAAAGGCGTCATCGCCGTTCACTAGCCGCGCGGTCAACGCATTCCGACGGGGGACAGGAAGTCTGAATGAAGGGAGGAACCTTGAAAGGATGGACCATCGCGTTCGGGGTCCTGCTCACGATTGCGGCGGCACTGGCAGCCCAGATACCGGTGAGCATGATCGATTTCGCTTTCAGCCCGGACTCAGTCAACATCGGTCAGGGCGACGAGATCGTCTGGACCAACAACGGCTACTACGTTCACACTTCGACCAGCGGCGTGAATGGAGTTCCGGACGGGACGTGGAACTCAGGCGACGTTTCGCCGGGTAACACCTACGCCCACACATTCGCGACGTCAGGCACGTTTCGCTACTACTGCATGCACCACTACACGAGCGGCATGAAAGGAGTGGTCGTTGTCGGTTCGAGTGGTATCGACGACTCTCGGAGTCACGCAGGCAGCCGATATGGACTCCGGGCGTTCCCGAATCCGTTCCGGTCGACTTCAACGCTCGAGTTCGACGCGGCCGCCGGCACGCGCCGTGTCCTGAGGGTCTATGACGTCTCCGGGCAGATGGTCAGGTCATTCGTTGCTGCGCGCAGCAACGCCCGCTACCGCGCCAGCTGGGATGGCCGCGACGATAGCGGCCGCGAGTTGCCCGCCGGCGTCTATCACTGCATATCCGGCTCAGCGACAACTACACTGACCAAGCTGGACTGAACTCAGAAGGAGGGACAATGAGACTCTTGGCCATTTCCGGCCTGTTTGCCGGCCTGTTGCTGGCGGTCGGCTGCACGCATACGACGAGATATTCAGTAAAGGACCCGACCACAGCGGACCCCGCAACAGCACCAACACACTTCGAAGTTACGATGCAGGAGTTCCGGTTTCATCCCGATTCAATCACCGTCGCTGCCGGTGATACTGTGACCTGGGTGAACCGCGGCCGGCTCCCGCACACGACGACCAGTGGACTGAACGGCAAACCTGATGGCAGATGGGACTCGAAAGAGCTGGGCCGCGGCGCCTCATTCTCGTACGTCTTCGCTGAGCCTGGGAAGTACAACTACTACTGCGCCCCACACCACCGACTCGGCATGACGGGAGTGGTTGTGGTGACCAAACGCTAGGCAGACGTCAGAGCAACGTAGAGGACGTAGCGACAGCAGCCTGGCTGTGGACCGAGGGCCCGGCTAGAATCGCCAGCCGGCTGCGACGAGGCCGTGCAGGGACAGGTTCGGCACGTCGGCGCTCCCATCGGCAATCGGCACGCGCGCCCACGCGCCGACGAACTTCCCCTCCAGCCCGACGAAGAGCTGGCGGTTCAGGTCAAACCACCTGCTGACACTGAGCTGCGCCGCAGGCCCGGAAACGTACCATCCCAGGACTCCACCGGTTTCGGGAAACCTGAGTCCACGGACCATAGACTGAGGATGGGCGAGCAGAATCCCGGCGCCGGCACGGAACGCGACGCCCCATTGCTGACGGACCGCGTTCACCAGGATCGGGTTGTAGCCGTGGGTTATCTCGAACGTATCGACCTCGGGCGGCCGGTTATCCAGGTAGAGCTTGTGATGGATGAGCTCCAGCTCATAGGCCCACAGCTTCCGCACTACCCCGACCTTGACGTCGTAATAGGGCACCTCCGAGAACGGCCGAGTGCTGAAACGCGCGGTCAGCCGGAGGTCGGGCTGCCCGCTCTGACGGATGACAATCGGCATCGGCACGTTGTACTGCAGGCCGGTTCCCACTGAGACGTACGGACGGAAATCACCGGCGCGCGGGAAGTAGCGCTCGAATGGAGAAAGCGTCGGGTCGGCCCGCACGAGCAGCAGCAGGAGAATCGAGCTCAACATGACAGCGTCGAGTATGCCGAAAATCCAGGCGCGTTCAAACCAGCTCGCCTGACATCATTCGACTCCTCTCCTGTCGGTCTCACTTCACCATCGCCTGCTTCTTCCATGCAGGTGGCATCTTCTCGATGGCGTAGCGGAGGGCCGTGCGCGGCATCCGGCTCCTGCGTTCCATCACGAACTCGAAAACCTCACGTGGCCGCCGGTTGGCCAGCTCCTTCAGCATCCAGCCATAGCCCTTCTGAACCATGTCGTCCCCATCCAACAGCAGGATGTCCGCGGTCTCGTACGCCTGTGTCACGTACCTGCTCTGCCTTGCAGCTTCTGGTTTCTGGCGTGCCACTGCCTCGTTTTGACTCTTGGCTTTTGGCTTTTGGCCTTTGACTTTGCTCTGCATTCTAGCTTCTAGCTTCTCGCTTCTGACCTCGCCCGGAGCCGCCTTGAGCGCCGGTATCAACGTGACGGCAGACGCCCTCCGCAACCATCGGTTCTCTAACCTGGCCCAGCCTCGGACGCGCGGCAGGAATTCGGGAAACCTGACCAGGAACTCACCGACCGCGCCACCGCAGAACGTGTCACACGCCGCCCAATTGGTAACGTAGTCCTTCAGCCAACGTTCCAGCATCGTGAAGTCAGCAGGTTCCATCTTCGGCGCCAACTTCCCCGCCCAACTGAAGGCGATACCGTGCTCTTCGTACTTCGGCGCGGGACATGAGCGCGAAAACGGGGACTGTACCGCGCGTCCTCGCGCTCCAAGGGACTGTCCCCGCTTTCGCGCTTGATCGTGCCCCAAGCCGCCATGCAGCAGCTCGCATATCTCTAGTATCTCGGCCTTCGGCAGGTGCTTCACCTTCCTGAAGTACTCCTGGGATATCCTGCGTGCGTCCGGCGTCCTCACTCCGTAGACGTCAATCGGCTCCTTGAAGAACCGTTGAATGGACTCCCCGTACTTCGCGTCGGCCGCCTCCTCAAACTCGCGCCTGACCTCCGCGACCAGCTCACTGTGGTTGACGGGAATGTGCTTGCCCGGTCCGGCTTCTGCCTTCTTCATTCTGACCTCTGCATTCTGACTTCGGCTGCCTCAGTGCCCGCGGATCAGCTCCACCGCCTTCTCGATGTACTCGTCGCGCCCCTCGCGGACTGCCTGTAGCGTGCGCTGAAGCGGCACGGTCGGCTGGATACCGATAAGGTGATGCTGCGACCCGTCGAACTTCGTGACCTTCAGCCCGGTCCAGGTGAATGTGTACCCGCCTGGAAGATCGATGGGATTCACGTCGCCGTTGAAGCCGCCAGTCGGACCGCCGACTATTTCGGCCAGCTTGAAGCCCTCGATGTAACTCATGAAGCTCTCAGCGTAGGACCCCACGTCGCCGTCGGTGAGGAATACGATTTTCCCTTTGAGGTGCGGCTCCTGTGGCTTCAGGAAGGCCCAACCCATGCCATCCCAGCCCTCGACTCGCTCGTGGTCGGGGTAGACGATGCGCGGAATCCACATCCACTTCTCTCCCCTTTGCTCCTTGCCGGTGAGCAGATGGCAGATGACATCGTGGTTGCCGGCAGGGTACCCGCGCAAGTCAAACACTACTCCCTTGGCCCCGGCCAGCTTGTCCATCACCGAGTCGATGGCAGCCATCGGAGCGCGGGTCAGGTCAACGTACCAGATATCCTTCGCCAGTTGCCGGATACTCTCGCCTTGGTCGCACAACACCACAGTCGCCGGCGTCTTTACCGCCACACTGGACACGGCCAGGGTATCCTTTCCGCGCACGACAAGGAACCGGAACGTGTCGCCGACCGGCCCCCTGAGCGTCCTACGCACGCTGCACGCCTGACGAAACTGAGGCGAACCGGAAGAAACCTCAAGCTCTTCGGCAATCGCCTCCTGGATAGGTCTCCCGTTTATCTCCAGAACTTCGTCGCCCTTGAGCAGACCTGACGCGCCTTCGGCAGCGATGACCATCGTCCTGCCTTCAACCAGCTCGAGCCGGGCCGGGACCTGCCCCCAGGCCCGCGTGGCTGGGTCATTCACGAGTCCGTGCCCATCATGGAGTGCCGCGGCCATCAAACGCAGGGTGTGGAGGAAGTCCGTCCGGTCCTTGTCGGCAAGGGCATGCTCGAGCGCGGATGTCAGTGCCGAGTCCCAGTTCGCCGGGACCACGTCGAAGTAGGGATAGAAATGCTGCAAGACACTCCATACAATGACCACGTCGGCCAGGCGCAGGTCCGGATCCCGGGGCGTAAGCGCGGCAACGTCAATCGCATCGAGCTCGGCCTTGAGCCGGGTGAACTCCTCGACGTCGGCTCGGGGCAAAGTATGCTCGTCATCGGAAGGAAGCGCAAGCGGCACACGGCAGAACAGGCCGGGCGCGATTTCCTTGTCCACCGACTCGCCCGGCTGCAGGTGAATAGCGTTGAGGAATGCAGTAGGATCGGTCTCAATCATCAGGCACTGCTTGCCGCGATATGGGCCTTGAGTCGTCAAGCTCGACCGGGCGCCCAGCTTGAACGCATACCAATGCGGTGAGTCGTCGAGTGGGATGCCGGACTCAAAGCCCGAGTCTTCGACCTTCTCGGGAATCCACTCGCCGTTCTCGTTTCGCACTGCGAGCTCGAACTCGTCGGCCCAGACGGTACCTGCCCCGCCACCGAAGCATCCTATGCTGAGCACATTGCAGTCCTCCGGCAGCCGGGCCGTCGCGCAATACTGCTGCCACTCGCTCGACGTAATCGGAACCGCAATCAGATTCCTGAACTGCGCATACGGCGGTTGCGAGCTAAGCCAGAGACCGGGCAGGTCGGAGCGATCCGGACAATCTGTCCGTGCGTAGACTGCAACCTTGACCTCTTTGCCGCCATAACGGTCACCTGCGAGCTGCTGGAATACCAACCGGGACTTGACGCCATCCGGCGACCATCGACCGGGCCGATGGCTACGATACGCCAGGTGGCCGTGGTGCAGACCAACGCCGTGATGATTCCAGTGCACGGTCTTCAGGCCGGTCGCAGACACAGGATGGGGAAACGGAGAAGGAGTCTCGTTTGCGCCATACAACCGAAGAGTTGGGGCCATCGGGCGGAACAGGTTTTCGAGCGCGGTTCGCAGCTCTGCCGGACTCCGCGCTTCTCTCGCCTTTCGCGAACCCAAAATGGCGAAGCGGTCCCAGTCAATCGAACTCGCCTCATCGCTCGGATGGAAGAACCGGACGTAGCCATAGAGCTTGGCGAACGCCCGCAGATTGGCTAGGGCGTCAGTGTCTCTCACGGCCAAAGACAGGTCGCTCATTGTTTTCCCTCCAACTGCCTTAGCCGGTCCTTGAGAACCTGTTCGTTTGGATGCTTCGCGAGCGCCTCCTTGCAGACGCGCAGGGCGTCGGACTTCCTGCCATTGGCGAGGTACGCCTCAATCAGCGTGTCCCAGATGTTCGCGTCGTCCGAGAGCTCGACCGCGCGCAGGGCATATTTCAGCGCCAGCCTTCTCCGCGTCCCCTTTTCGCCGTGTCCCCGCGTCTCCTGCCCGGTGGCGAGGTTCCACGCAATGCCGTTCAGCTTGCCGGCGAGTTCCTTCTTGGCCCGGTCGTACGACGGGAAGCGCTTCAGGAACGCCTCGTAGCGTGCAATCTGAGCCGTGTCGGGCACGTCGCGCAGCGAGTCAGTCAGGTCGGTCCACGCGTTGTATGCGTCCGCATTGTACTTGATGTTGATGCTGTCGCGGTGCGTGTCAAACCACGCCTGCCACCTCGCCTGCACGTAGCGCTCCGAATCCGGCAGGTCGAATCCGGCAAAGGTCGAGACGTAGTTCGGCACGTTCCTATCGTAGTTGTAGAACGCGTCAATCGACGGAAATGACATGGACTTAATGAGCAGGTCGATACCTTCGACCTGATACAGGGCGCACAACGCCCTGGCGCAGGCACGCTGGACATAGACGTCGTAGGTCTTCGCCGCGCTGCGCAGCGGTTCCACCGCACGCTGGTCGCCGAGGTTCCCCATCGCATCGGCTGCGGCACAACGCACCGAGGAGGCGTGGTCCTCGGCCAGGACCCAACGGAACAGCGAAAGGTTCGCGGTGTCCGGTTTCACCTTGCCCACGAGCGTCACTGCCATCCGACGCACGTCCTCAGCCGTATCCTCGGTCGCCAACTTCCGCGCGAGAGGTATAGCGTTGACTGACTTGAGTCTGATGAGTGAGCGCAGGGCGAACCTTCTCACCTGCGCATTGCTGTCCTTCTGGGCGACGCCTATCAGCGCTCCCTCAGCATTCGATATGTTCCACAACCCGATGTCATCGGCCACGATTGTCCTGACCTCCGGGTCATTTGCGGAGAGCAAGGATGGGACACTCAAACTGCCCTTGCCGCCGGTCGGTCCGGGCCTGATCCAATGGTGAATGCACTCAATGTAGTC
>CAZAKP010000043.1:16581-18650 GCA_964485845.1 uncultured bacterium
TCGCAGATGTACTTGTCGTTACCCTTGTAGTCGATGAACAGGGAGTAGGCGAACGGCTTGCAGGCAGTCCCGTAGGAAGATGTGGCCGACTTGTACGTGTCGTTCCCTTCGTAATCAATCAGGAACCCGGGCGACCGGTCGCTGCCCGAGCCACCGGCTCGGAATCCTCCTTCATAGACATCGTCACCCTTCTTGTCTATCAGGATGGCATTGGTGACGTGAATGCCGCTGCCCTGCCCGGTCCCGCAATCGTAGTGGTCGTTGCCTTCGTTGTCCACGAGCACTCCCAGGGACATGATGTAGGAGCCGCCCTGGCAGTTCCAGCCCTTGCTTACATACTCGTCGTTGCCCCTGTCGTCTACGAGCATCCCAACCCCGCCGTAAGCAACCAGCTTCTTCTCCCAGGGATAGGCCCGGAACGACAATGCCCCACCTTGGCCGTAGCCGGGAATCCCGCCCATGGCGTCCTTGGTCGAGTCACACGCCAGCCGATACTTGTCGTTGCCTTCGAGGTCCGAGAGGATGCCCAGACCCAGCGTCGTGGCCGAGCCCTGCCCGTTTGAGGCGCAGTCGTAGACATCGTCACCGGCATCATCAAGCATCATACCGAGCCCGAACATGCCGGCGCCCTGACAGAACGTGTGTGCGCTGAACGTATCATTGCCCGCCTTGTCCCAAAGCACACCGACTCCCAGTATTCCGACGCCCTGTGAGAAGTGCTTGGCCTTGTACACGTCATTGCCCGCGACGTCAACGAGCATCCCGACGCCCATTAACCCGAATCCTTGCACGTAGGTTGATGCCGGCGCTTCGTAATGGTCGTTACCGGCTAGGTCCAAACAAACACTGACCGGCCGGTCAAACGATGTCGCCCCGGCGTTGTTGAGGTAGACGTCGTCTCCACCCAAATCCACCTCTAAAGCCGCGTCGGAACGCAGCGTATCGTTGCCGAACCCGGACACGACAATCGGACCGATGGGGCTTTCGAACTCGATAACCGTGTCGGACTTGGCCCCGGGCCGCAACAGGCCCGCCGGGCCGAGGCGCTGTAAATCTGCGATGTACGTGCGAACCGCGGTTGCGACTAGCTCAAAGCGAGTGACCGGCTCGTAGCACGGGAATCGGCGGGCCCGGGCGATGAATTCCATCTGACCGTCGGTGTTGCCGGTCAGGTCGGCCATCCGTTTGCCGTCAGGCGCAAGATAGTAGCCCGGGTTTGCGCGGAAGAAGGCGCTGTCCTCGCCCGTCAGTCCGCGCTTGTCCCAACGGAGACGACCGTCTGCCTTCTCCAGTGCATCGTACAGGGCAGCGAAGGCACGAAGGTGCGCGGGTGACAGCCATGCCCCCAGGTGCTGCTCGACGAACACCCACACGCTCGTGTCACCCGGAGATGGTGGTCGGCGCCAGGGATCGCGCCATGCAAGGATCTCTACCGCTGTCGGTGCCACGCCGACAGCACCGGCCGATCGCTGCCCGCTCACAATCAGACCGGAGATGCTCTCGGCCCACTGCTTCATGAAGAGCGGCCGACCCGCAACAAGGTCGATGACGTCGAACCGACAGCAGTAGCGGTAGCCACCTTCCCAGCCGCGGGGCAGTTCGACGTTCCGCACGTCGAGGCCGATGCGGGCACCGGCATAGTCCAGCGGATTCCCGATTGACTCCGCGACGATTGGCACCGGTGCCGGGTCTTGCTCAAACCACGTCTCCGGACCGTACTGCTTCACCGCCCCGGCCCAGGTCACCCCGACTATCACGAGTATCAGAATCGCAGACCTCACGCGCCCTCCTCTCGCAGCGTCGGACTCGCGCTGCGAACTAGTACGCACCGCATTGCTCGGACATTGTACGAGCTTGCCACATCATGTCAAACGCTGTCCGGCTGAACGCCGCATCACCGATAGCAGACTTCGTTCCGGCCCGAAGTTTTGGCCCCTTTCACCCGCGCGGCGAGACATCCGCATGATACCAATAAGACTCACGCGAACGTGGTGCGAGAATGGTAGTAAGAGACTGGATAGCTGATGGTTAGGGTGCCTCTGCGAGTAGCCCTGGGGGTCGCCCCGGGT
>CAZAKP010000044.1:0-18474 GCA_964485845.1 uncultured bacterium
CGGGTCAAAGCGAAAGATACCGACAGCGCCGAATCCAAGTGGTCCGAGCCCCTAGCAGTTCATGTCGCGTATGGGCCACTATCTCCGCCACTCCGGCCCGTAGGTCCACAGGTCTGCACGACTGGGCACGAATACACCTACTCGGTTTCGTCAAGCAACCCCTACCGGGACACTGTGCGACTGCAGTTCCAGTGGGACGGTATCGAGGAGTCATGGTCCGACCCGGTCCCGTGCTGGTCGCAGTACAATGAGGACCACGTGTTCTACTCGCCCCATCAGCATGTCCTTCGAGCTAGGATGAGTTCTCCAAACTACTGGGAACCGTCGCCGTGGTCAGAATCCCTCGCTGTAGCGGTCGTGGGCAGTATCATCGGCGGCCGCCCTGAGTTCTTCGACCTCGAATCATACCAAGACTCAGCCGTACTGCTGCGTTGGTACCCTCCGTCCGCCGGACAGCCGGACGCCTACCGGCTCTTCTTCAGGGATGTGGCGGCGAGTGTGTTTGCCATGGTCGGTGAGACCGACTCCCTGCGTATGGTTCATTGGCCCAACGGTGCGACAGGAGACTACTACGTCTGCGCCGCGTACGGTGAGTCGCTGTTCTCGTCGGACACTATCACTACCGTACCGGTCCATACGGCGGAAATGACGTTTTACGAAATAAACACCGACCCGAGCCGAAGCGCGTGCGGGTGGAACAGAAGCTCGGGAAGGGCCAGCGTGTTCGCTATGACCGACAGTGCGAACTGCGACACGGTGGACTTCTACGTGTCGGATCTGCAGATGGGAACGGGCAATCCACTGAACATCGTGACACCGAACAAGGCGGATTCTATTGACTCCGGCGCTGTCGGAATCGTGCCTCGCGCTGCCTGGAGGACGAACGGATTCTCGAACCCGCTGCCGAATGCGCAGAGTCCTGTGCCGGCCTATCAACCTCCACCTAACGCCAACTACTTCATCTATACCCAGGTTTCAGCTCAGCCATGTTACGTCGGGTTCTGTACGCTTGGCGAAGAGGAGAGGCACTACGCACTCATCCAAGTAAACAAGGTAGGTGCTTCTGCGGACACGGCTAGGATTGAGACCTGGTTCCAGTTGGTGCCCGGGCTGACACTCGTCAAGCACCGATGACCCGCAGTGACATCCCAGAAACGTGCCGTCGCCACAACGATGGGCTGTTTGACGCGCCAGTGTATAGGCTGCACGACATGACGGCAGAGGAAGTCCGCATCGTCGGAGGACCCTAGTGGTCGTGCCCGATATTCCTGCTTGGCTAAGGGTTCTTCGCGATCTGAAGCCAGCATTCCTGTTCGGGCTGTGTCTAGCGTGCATCGCCATCGGGGGAATGATCGAGGTGCTAAGCAGTATGCCGCCCGTACGGGCGCTGCATCCGTTTAGGGGATGGCTCTGGGCCGCCGCGATCTTGTTCTTCGTCCTTGGGATAGTGCAACTGCTAGCTTCCGTCCTAAGGAGTCAATCGGCCAAGCATGCTGTTCTGTCACGATTCCGCTCACTGAGCAACAGCGAACGTCTCATCATGGCACTCTGCCACGAAGATCAACGCCAGTCCGTGCCGCTGCAGCTAGCAGACCCTGACGCCGTTTCGCTGGTTCAGAAAGGCCTCTTGATGACACCCGACGGTGTCAACGTACATGCTCGTGCATGTCCGCATACGGTGCCTGACTTTGTGTGGCGACACATGCAGTCTCATCCGAACTCCGTCTGGGGGCGATGGGAACGGCATTCGCCTGAGGTCCTCCGGGCGCTGGCAGCTCTGCGTGATCGGATCAAACGAAACGTACAAGAAGTGCTAAGTCCGAGTGGAATCGGTGACTACTAGCAGAGTGACCGTCCGATTGCTGACGGTACCAAGCCAACTACGCACGGCATGACAGAATGGTCGAAGTGGTGGAACGGTTCCTCGACCCTTCGGCAGGCTCAGGGCAGGCTCTGCACAAGCAGTTGCCCAAGGCCAAGACCCCGCACGAGCAAGAGTCCCTTAAGCGCACAATCGACGCGACCGGCAACCATCTCGGCTCGCTTGTGTACGGAGAAGTGAGGGACAGTCATCCATTTGAATGCTCGGCTCTCTCCCGCGCATCTGATTTGCCTGCCCGCGAGTTCCACACACGAACAGAGCCCAGCCTGCCGGCGCGACAAACGAGAGATGTAAGATGACCGCGGTAACGTCGGGGTTACCTCGCGAATACAAGATGGCCAAGTTCGGCATTGTGCTGGTCGGCTTGGAGGACGATGGTCTTCCAGACGTGACCGTGGACGGAGTCTACCACCTCGTTCAGTATCACCCTGACCCTGAGATCTATGTTCACCCTCCGAGAGGATGTGAGCATCCCGATTTCAGGACCGTCGCATTCTACGCCGACTGCCTGTCATTTGAACACGACGCGCCATCTTTTCCACTTGCCACCTCTTCCATACTCAGGAGTCTCGCATACACGCCAAACCTCGCGCTGCGGGGGTCTGCGGCACGCGATCAATTCGTTAGAAGCCAGATAGAGGTACTGGCCATTCTACATGGCATTCGGCTTGGCTATCGATACTCAATTGCATTTCGCTGGTACGATGAAAACAGACGCGTCGATCTTCCGTACGGGCAGCGATTCGGCAATCTATGCGACGCCGTGCACTCGTATTCGGCAGCACTCCGTCAGACCGATCCACTATCCGAGTTCCTGTGGTACTACCGCGTACTGGAGAACTTGTCGGGCAACAATGGCAAACAATGGATCACCTCGAACGTCGCGCGAATCGGTAACTGCCGCGTGCCGCGCTTGACGGCCGCGGACAGCCCTGAAGGATTCCGCACCGTCAATCTGCTCTCGAGATTACATGCGCGGGCCGGCCGACGACTCGAACAACTCAGGAAGCTGGTTGGTTCTGATGACAAGATCGCACGCTACCTCTATCACACCAACCGGTGCGGCATCGCCCATGGTGGCGCCAAGCTCAGGCGCTCGGACTTCCAGGAGGGCTATTTCGAAGTTGCCCGCGACAACAGCGTCGCTAAGTTGCTGGCTAGGCTCGCGATCGAGGACCGCATTCCAGCCCGCTTCGAGCCAGTGAGGCCCATCGTTTGCCATGCTGTGAAACTGCGTAGACCAAGGATCGAATAGTCCCACCTTTGAACAAGCCCGATAGTGCCTCCCTACCCCGCCCAGCCTCAACGGAAGCTCGGCTGTGTTCTTGAAATCCACCAGCGTGAGACTCCCTCCGGATCCCTCTGACAAGCAGATAGACGAACACAAGCGGTTTGTTGAGTACGTCCGAGACTCCATGCCTGACAAATGGCTGGAGTACTCAGAGGAACTCGCTGATGCAGCGGAACGGCTGTGGCATGTAAGAAGTGACCGAATGACCCTGTCCGTAAACCACAGTGGTCGAGGCGACACTGACCACATCGAGACTGCTCCGGCTCAGCCGCGCGCGTACGTACTGCTGGCGGCCCTTGCCCTTGAGAACGTCCTAAAGGGACTACTCATAGCACACGACCCAAGCTTGATAACGGGCGGTTCCATCCCCAAGCGGTTGCGTAGCCACAGACTTACCAGCTTGGCTGGCCAGGTCTCCGCGCTCGAGCTTAGTGCGAGCGATCGAGGGGTGCTGAGCGTATGTGAAGAGGGACTTCCGTCTTGGAGTCGCTACCCGGTTCCCCTCAGGAGGGAAGACCATCGTGAAGTCAGCATCGTCCCAGCTACGTTCCACGACTCCTTCCAGCACCTGCATTCCCGCCTCTGCCGGTCCCTCTATGAGCTCATAAAGAACGGATGGGATTCGGGAGTCGGCGCCCGAGTATTAGGCTGCGGCAGCGTCCGATACGGAGACAAGCCGTACTTGACGAAGCCGTTCCCATGGGTCAAGAAACCCAAGGAAGATCACGCGGAATCCGAGGGAGACAGCAAATGATTATTGACACGGCCCAAGTCATTTTGGATTTACGATCTTGGATTGCCGAGACCGCTGACGGCCTCGGTCGTACATCGTTCTTGGCCTCAGCGGCCCCTGTCGAACAGCGCGTACATCGTTGGCTCGCGTTGAAATGGAAACTCTGACCGCTATCATTTTGTCGTGAACGAAGCAGAACTCGTCCGATGGTGTGGCTGGTTCTGGAACCCTACCGAGCATACGTGTGGGTGCGGGTTGTGGAAGGCCGGTGCGCCGATGCTCGACGGCGGCACTGCCTGTCCGGTCTTCGCTCAAGGCAACCCCGCTTACGTGCCTGAGCCCATCCGAGGTAATCCTCTTGGCAAGACGGTCGTGTTCCTCGCCAGTAATCCGGGCGGCGGGGCCGACCCCCTGGATGCCGTCGAGAGCGACTCCTGTCCGTGGTGGAATCGCAATCAGGACGCCGCTGGAACAACGTCTACCGGCGATTGGGCGGGCGTGCTGGGAACGCGGGAGGCTTTTAGTGCGTATCACTTGGGCGGTAATACCACGGCTGCCCTGAACCGTGACCTCTGGGTCGGCTACGAATCTGACAGTGTGATCCGTACAGCGGTCGGCATAGTGGCTTGGATGCAGGGCGCGATCTCTCAGCCGAGGCGAACCGGTGTCGGCGAACCGGAATGGCAGAGGTTTCTCCCTGACGTTGCACTTGTGAATATCCTGCACTGCAAGAGCCATCCTAGCTTTCCCGCCGGGGCAGACCACGCTATGAGTGATGAGCGCCGCTGCGGACACCAGACTTGGCTGTTGCTTGGTAAGCTGCGGCCCCCGATTGTGATTGCCTTTGGCTTCCATGCACAGGCGTGGTTCTGCGCGCACGCAGGACATCGGCGGCGGAAAGAGAGAGACGCTACGTCCTGGCAGTGGCCCGAGGGCGACGAGACGGTGTTCTATTGGATGCCTCACCCAGGACGAAGTAGACATCGACGCACGTGCCGCAAGGTTGAGGAGCTAGTCCCACGTCGATGGTGAGATCAGTGGGGGAAACTCAGATGGCACCGCAAATGATTATTGACACGGCCCAAGGCACGACAGCCGACAGCTTGCAGCTAGCAGCTGGCAGCCTTCTGACAGGATGCTGGCGAAGCTGTCCGGAGTAGTAGTGACTCGTACATACTGGTTTTGCTGATGCCGAGGCCGGGGCGGATACCTCTGTCGCCGGACGAGTTGCAGGTGATTGGGCGGTTCGTCGAGGCAGTGGTAGAAGGCCGCTATGAGACCGTCGCTGGGGCCGCACGAGCGTGCCTGCCGGAACTGGAGCGGGTACGGCCTGCCTCTGTGCCGGCGCGCAGCTATCTGACCGTGAGACGCCACTTGTCGAGCGGAACACGCTCGGCACGGCGGGGTGCGCTGAACTCCTTCTGGACGTCCGCAGAAGAGCGGGTTGTCGCCCGGTTCGTCAAAGCTCTGGTCGCGGGCCGCTATCAGACCGCGTGGCAGGCAGCCGACGCCTGTCACGAGGAATTCGCACGACGCCGGCAGCGAAGTGCTGCGGTCTCGCCGGCCGTGCCACGTACTCATCAGGCCGTTTTCATTCGTATCCTCAAACACGCGCCGGCTGCTGGTTACAGGTCGATTCGGGAACGCTGGAGTCAGGCAGAAGTGGCGGTTCTCAACCGTCACGTTGACGCCCTTGTCCGAGGTCGTTTCTCGGACGCCGGGTCGGCAGCAGAGTCATGCCATGCTGAGATGAACCGGCTTCGGCCCCGACCTCCAGCCCGCACAGTAACTGCGGTGCGCGACCGGCTTGAACGACGAGCCCGGCATCTCGGTTGGACTTGGAGCACCAACCGGTGGCTAGAGCAGGAACGCCGGTTGCTGGAAGTCTACGCGCGGAAGACCGCTCAAGACAGAAACGTCACCCTGAGGGCCATGGCGCGGGCGTGCCACAGGCGGATCATCAGCATGTACGACAGATATCGCACCGGGCATCCTTCTGCCCGCGATGGCTATGTCCGACCCAAGTACAACTCAGTCAAGGCACTTCTCGAGCGTCGGGCTGGCGAGCTGGGACGTGATTTCTGTGAGGACTGGCGACCCGACGAGGATGAAGTTGTTGACCGGTACGCGCGGGCACTATTGGACGGAGAATACCAGAACGGGGATGCGGCGGCGTTTGCCTGCCGAAGGGAGCTAGCCGACATACGCCGACGCTGGCGTACAGCGAATCCCCGCCGCTACAATCGCACCCGGGCGAGGTCGTGGTTGGCCGTTCACACGCGCATCTGCAAATTGGCACATGCTCGCAGACGGAGCTGGCCCTGGACCGCGTGGACAGCCGAGGAAACGCGAGTTCTTCAGCGGTGGATTCCCTGGTATCGGAAGCACCGGCGCTCGCGTGACTTTCCGGCGCTGAAGACCGCAGCCGAGGGTATGCAGGAGGAGCTTGAGCGGCATGGCTGTCGACGAAGTGTACGCGCCTGCCGCGAGAGGTTCGCAAAGGAGTGGCGCCAGCAGCAGCGTCTAGCCTGAAGATGAGACAGTCAAGGGTCATAATCGCGGCTGGGAGTTCGCGGACACAGCAGATGATTATTGACACGGCCCAAGTCGTTTTGGATCTACGGTTTCGGATTGCCGAGCCCGCCAACAGGTAACGGCTTACGGCTGACAGCTAAATGCTGACAGCCGGCGACTGACGAACCATGGCCTTGGCAGTCACGGCGATTTGACTACGTAGTAGCGGTCGATATAATAATCGTATAATGAAACTGCTATCGATGAGGTGACCATGGAGACAGTGACGATATCCCCGAAGTACCAGGTTGTCATACCAAAGCGTATCCGCCGGAAGCTCGGGCTCTGCCCCGGGCAGAAGGTCCAGGCGGTAGTCTACGAGAATCGAATCGAACTGGTGCCGGTGCAGCCGGCGCGGAAGTTGCGCGGCTTCCTGAAAGGACTCGACACGCGGGTCGAGCGTGAGGACGACCGGCCGTGAACGTAGTCGACTCCTGCGCGTGGCTTGAGTACTTCGCCGCCGGGGCGAATGCCGGGTTCTTCGGCCGGGCCATCGAAGCAACCAGCGAGCTGGTGGTGCCAACGCTGAGCCTGTACGAGGTGTTCAAGCGCATCCTGCAGCAGCGAACCGAAGGCGACGCACTGACCGCGGTTGCGATGATGCAGCAGGGAACCGTGGTTGAGCTTGACGCGCACATCGCCCTGGACGCAGCACGCATCAGCTACGACCTCAGGCTGCCGATGGCTGACAGCGTGATGCTGGCCACCGCGAGAGCATTCGGTGCGGCGCTTTGGACTCAGGATGAGCACTTCCGGGGCCTGCCCGACGTCCGGTACCGGCCGGCAAAGAGCTCGACCAGCTAGGAAGGCCCACGCGGGATCTGGGCAATCGAGCCGATGATCATTGACACGGCCCAAGTCATTTTGGATTTACGATTCTGGATTGCCGAGACCGCTGACGGCCCACGACATTGCAGATTGGCGGAGCGGCAAGCCGTGAGCTGTAAGCCGACGGCTAGCGCAAGCTCAAGTCCAAGCCGGCTGACTGCTCACGGCCAACAGCTACCGGCCCCGGCCGGACAGGCAGGTCTTGCTTTGGCCGTCCGCAGAGTCGCGTCCTGAGAAGGTGTCCTGGACCAAGCTCTTTTGACTTGCGGTGGGTTCAATCCTAAACTTTAATGTCGGTCCGACAACCCTCTGGAGGAAAATATGTTCTTGCTCGTTATCAGTTTGATTGCGCAGACGCCAAGCTGGCGCTGCGGTACGCCGGTATTCGAGGCGATGAAAACCCAGGTTAGTGGTCAGGGACTGGGGACCGGGGGCTTGAGTCAGAATGTGAACCATGGTCGCCAGTCGCTAGTCGCTAATCGCTCTCATCCCCCGCGGCTCGGCGAGAATCGGACGATGTGGCTGCAGAACATGTCGGTGATGCCGCCTGAGCAGTATCAGGCAAGCGTGACCTGCCGCGGCACCGGCGACCATCTGTACGTGATGGTCGAGGATTCGGCCTGGTCGGCGGGCCTGGTCGACTCGGCCGGCATCGCCCGCATCATCGACCGGTTCGACCGCACGAGCCCGCGCGACTCGCTGCACGGCATCTGGTATCACAACACGACCGTGTTCGGTGAGCCGCCGGACGCGATTGACCACGACTCGCTCGTCTACTTTGTCTACTATAACGTCGGCCAGTTCATGAGTTACTCTTTCGACGGGTTCTGGCAGTACTTCGACGAGTACTATGACACAACTGCAATGCGGCTTTGGGGCTATCACTCGAATGAAGTCGAATGCGTCTACCTCGACTGCTACCCGCAGGACCCGTCCGGCGATAGTCGCATCGCCATCGCCGCCCACGAGTTCGAGCACATGATTCACTGGAACTACGACCAGGCCGAGTCGCTCTGGGTGAACGAGGGTTGCGCCGAACTGGCGATGTGGCTCTTCGGCTCGCCCGATGCCATCTCCGACTTCAACACGAACCCGGATAACGACCTGACCAAATGGAACGGCGACTGGGCCGACTACATCAAGACCTACCTCTGGACGCTGTTTCTTTACGACCAGTACGGCGAGCGGGGAGGCAACAACCTGATACATAACATCGTCGCCTCGCCCTACGTGAGCATCGCCGGCGTTGACTCCGCCTTCGCGGCCACGGGCATCGCCGAGCGTTTCGAGGAGGTGCTCGACCATTGGGTGCTGGCCAACGTCATCAACGATACAACGTACCTCGGCGGGAAGTACGGCTACCACGGCGTCACCGTGCCGAGGTTCGGCAATGCGGGCTGGCACATCTCCTACCCGGTCTCGCGCTCAAACAGCCTCGACCGCTGGGCCGGGGAATTCCTCCTGTTCCAGAGGGGACGGAACCTGCAACTGGGATTTGACGGCAATGACGCGGCTAACTTCCACTTGTTCATGGTGGCCAAAGACACGGTCGGACATCGGCTCATACTGGACACGATTGACCTCGACTCGGTACAGGCCGGTTCGATTTCGGTCCCGTCATCGGACACCGGCTATCAGTCGGTCTGGCTTGTGCCGGCAAGCCACTACCCGAGCGGCAGGACGAGCTACAGCTACTCAGCCTCGGCCACCGGCATCGCGGAGGAAGATTCGAAACCCGAAATCCGAAGTCCGAATCCAGCCGGCCCAAGCCTCGTCCGCGCCGGGACGCGGCCCAGGCTGCCGGCCGGAGCAGTGCTACTCGGGATAGACGGTAGGACGACGAATGATGGCGAGGTGCCGTCCGCGGGCATCTACTGGGTGACGTCCGAAGGAAGTCTGCCCCGCAAGATCGTAATCGTGCCCTGAGGCCAGTGCCGATTGACTGGACATCCGGGCAGCACTAAACTTGGTCATGGCTAAAAAGAACATCGAGGGTATCTGGGACGATGTCCGTCTGTGGATGACCGACGCCACCAAGACCGCACTCAAGGAAGCCGAAGACCTTACTCGCCGTGGCCGGCTGAAGATGGATCTCGTGCGCCTGGGCCACGAACTCGAGAAGAAGATGGCTGACCTGGGTGTAAAAACGTATGCCCGCTACTCGAAGGCTCAGGACGCGCCCATCGCGGTTGATGACGAACTGAGGGCGCTGATGCGCGACATCGCGAGAATCCAGGCCGAGATCGAAAAGAGTCAGCAGGAATACGAGGCGGAGAAGAAAGCCTAGAAAAAGTCAAAGGTCAAAAGGCAAAGGCCAAAAGCCAAATCCGTCGGACCGGGCGGGTTTGGCTGTTGGCTTTTGGCTTCCAGCTCTGGGCTTGTAGCCTGTGGGCCTCTGGCCCGCTATTTCTTGCCGCTGCGGCCGGGTTCTTCGAGCGGAATGGAGTTGGCGCAGAACGGACAGGCGGTAGGCTCGAAGGTCGCCACTTCCTGGCGATAGGCTCCGAACAGCGGTACGCCAAAGTCAACGCCCGCGCTGCGGTCTACGTACACGCCGACGCCGATGACCTTGGCTCCTGACGGTTCGACCGCGGCCAGCGTCTCCTTGATCGACCCGCCGGTAGTGAGCACGTCGTCGACCACGACGACTCGGTCCTCCGGTCCAAGCCGGAACCCGCGGCCGATCTTCCGCCCCGTCTCCGATTTCTCGGCGATAACACACCGACAACCGAGTTGTCGGGCGACTTCATAGGCGATGATGATGCCACCGGTCGTCGGGCCGCAGACGACGGTAACGCTATCCTTGCCGAAGCGGTCCGCCACTGCCCTGGCAAAGGCCTCGCACACGGGTGGCTGTTCGAGAATCCGGAACTTCTCAAAGTACTTGTCCGAGTGCTTCCCGGAAGTCAAAAGGAAATGTCCCTCTCGCAGTACACCGTACCTCTTCAGCATCTCACCCAGGTCTTGCACCATCACTCCTAACTCCTAACTGCTAACACCTAACTGCTCTCTTATTTCAGCTATCGCGGCGAGCGGGTCCGGCGCTTCGTATATCGGCCGTCCAACAACGATGTAGTCTGCGCCCGCCCTCGCTGCCTCGGCCGGAGTCAATGTCCGTGCCTGGTCATCTCTGGCAGGGGTTAGGGGTTGGAGGTTAGGGATTGGGGTCCGGATCCCGGCCGCAGTCCCTGATCCCTGACCCCTGGACCCCAGTCGGATACCGGGCGTGACCACCACGAAATCTTTGCCGCACGCCTCTTTCACGATGCCGATCTCCTGCGGCGAGGCGACCACGCCGCCACAGCCCGACTCCTTAGCCAAGAGAGCCAGACTGCGGACACGGTCACTAACCGCCTGCCGCTTGCCGCTTATCTTCTCAAGCGCCACATCGTCAAGGCTTGTGAGAACCGTAACCCCGAGTACAAGCGGCTTCGTGCCTTTGGCCTTGTCTGCTGCGCGCGCCGCCGCCGCCAGCATCTCCGGCCCACCCATGGTGTGGACCGTCAGCATCGAGACCCCGAGGTCGGACGCCGCCCCGACCGCCTTGCCGACAACCGAGGGTATGTCCGAGTATTTGAGGTCGAGGAACACGCTGCAGCCGCCGGACACAAAGTCGCGCACAACCTCGGGCCCGAAAGTCGTGAACATGTCCATACCGATCTTGTACACGTCTACCCGCCTGCCGATGCGGTCGCGAAGCGCGACTGCGCCTGAACGGTCAACATTCATCGCCAGCACTATCTTAGTCAATCCTGTCTCCTGATTCTGCCGACAACCGTATCCCAGTTGCTCCATCGATTCCGCCGGGCATGTTCCTTCATTCCGTTCCACACATTAAGCGCCGCTTCCGGATTCACGAGGTTGGCCGTGCCGACCTGCACCATCCGCGCCCCGGCGCTCAGGAAGTCGAGTGCATCGGTCGCGCTCATTATCCCGCCGCACCCGATGACCGGTATCTTCACTGCCGCCGCCACCCGATCCACGCAGTACAGGGCAAAGGGCTTGAGTGCCGGGCCCGACACCCCGCCATTCCTGCCGCCGAGGAATGGCCGTCCGTTTCCATCCAGCGCCAGGCCGAACAGCGTGTTGATGAGGGTGACTGCGTCGGCGCCCGCCGCCTCGGCCGCTTTCGCGGTTTCGACCGGGTCCACGAAGTTGGCGGTCAGCTTGACGATGACGGTCCTGGTTGTCCGCCTGCGTACCAGCGCGGTTATTGCCTCGACCACGCTCGGCTGTTGCCCGAACAAGGCTCCACCTTCTTTGACGTTCGGGCAGGATACGTTCACTTCCAGCGCGTCGATCGACTCAGATTCGAGCCGCGCCGCCAGCTCTCCATACTCATCGACCGTGAACCCGGCGATGTTGACCACGACGCGGCAGAGCAGCTTCGACGTCAGCGGCACGACATCATTACAGAACTTCTCCAGGCCCGGATTCTCGAGCCCCACCGAATTGATGACCCCGCCGGCGAACTCCCAGATTCTCGGCGGCGGATTCCCGACCCTCGGCTGCAGCGTAATTGCCTTTGTTACGACGCCGCCCAGCCGGTTGGCGACTGACTTGAACTTGAGCCCGAACTCGAAGGTTCCGGACGCGGCCAGCACCGGGTTCACAAACGCGGTCTGACCGAGAATCACCTTCGGGTTCACAGCACCGCCTCATTCAGTCTCACGACCGGCCCTTCCTCGCAGAACCGGACGTGGCCGCCGCCTTTTTTCGGCAGGGCACAACAGTAGCAGATGCCGGTGCCGCAGCCCATCCGCTCCTCGACAAAACCAAAGACCGGAATCGGGTCGAGCCGCTTCACCAGGTCGGCAAGCATCGGCCTCGGCCCGCAGGCAAAGACCGCACCGGACGATTGAGGATTGTCGATTGTCGAGTGTCGAGTGTCGGACGTGTTTCTTCTGACTGCGGCCTCCGCCAGTTCGGTAACCATCCCCTGGTGCCCGACGCTGCCATCGTCTGTGGCGAGGCTGACCGGGACTCCGAGTGAACGGAACTCCCTGACCAGCAGCAGCTCGGATTTTGTCCGGGCGCCGAGCACAACCTGCACCCGGTTCGCCCTGCTGATCCTGCGCGCCAGGAAGAGCAGCGGGGCAGTTCCGATTCCGCCGCCGCAAAGCGTGATGTCCTTGTGCCGCATTTCAGGCGCGGGCCGGCCCAGCGGCCCAAGCACATCGAGCTCGTCGCCGGCCCGAACGCGGGCGAGCATCGCAGTTCCGCGCCCGACGACCCGGAAGA
The DNA here is from genome assembly GCA_964485845.1 of uncultured bacterium. Taxonomy (GTDB): domain Bacteria; phylum Hydrothermota; class Tepidihabitantia; order Tepidihabitantales; family Tepidihabitantaceae; genus UBA2258. The sequence continues at coordinate 12,550 of CAZAKP010000044.1, forward strand.
CCAGCCGCACGCGGCTCCGCTCGACGTCACAAACCGATATCGGCCGCCTGAGCAAAGGGTCAAGCCCGTTCGAGACCCTGACGTTCAGGAATTGGCCCGGTTTGACCCGCCGCGTTGTCTCGGGCGCTTCCAGCCATAGCGAAGAAACGCCCGCGCACAGCTCGCGGGCCTGGACAACCGAACAGAACACGGGTCTCACTTATACTCGAATTCTATCCGTCGGTCCAGCCAGAACTCATCCGGCTTGGTAGAGATAGGCTGCTTCTCCCCGTCGCTGCGCACGCTGATGCGGGCGGCGTCGACACCGGCCGCAACCACGAAGTCCCTGACCGCCTCTGCCCGTTTCAGCCCGAGTCGCCGGTTGTAACGCTCGCTCGCGCGCGGGTCGCAATGGCCCACGATTACGATCTTCACGTCCGGATGTGCCTGCAGTGACTCGGCGTCGGTCTTGAGACGGGCCGAGTCTTCGGCCTGAATCTGCCATGAGTCGGTCGCAAAGTGGGCAATCTCGAGCTGCAGCCTGGCCGGCGTCGCGGTGGGCCCGGTCGTCTCCGTTTTGGGCACGACCTCCGGCGCGGCGGGTTTCGTGGTGTCCGCCTTCGGCGCGACCGGCGGCTGCGGCCGAACGGTGTCCTCCTTGACCGGCGCTATGCTTTCCGGTGTCGGCGCCTTGGGCGGCAGGCTCGGGCGACCGCGGAGCGTGTCGGGCCGGTTGGGAGGCCTGCCGGCTGGTTTCTCACCGCCGGGCCCCGGCTCCGTCTGCGGGGCACCGGGCCTGGTTCCGGGCATCTCGCCCGGGCCATGCGGCCCCCCGGCAAGCTCAGGTCGCCCAGGCCGACGCCCCGGACCACGATTCCCGTGCGGGAACCTTCCCGCCTCTTCCCTCGCCGCGAAGTCGCCGGTGTCGGCCGGCGGCAATTCCTCCGGCATCGGGCCAGGTTCCAGCCCGGGTGTCGGCGCAGGCTCCTCAGCCGGAGGCGGCGGCTGTGCAGCGACTGTTTCCGGCACCGGCTCGGGCTTCTTCTTTTCCCGTTTCGGCACCGGTAGCCCGAGCCAGCGTCGCGACTCATCCGCGTACTCGGTTTCCGGGTACTCGGATATCTCTTTTCGGAGCAGCGGCTCGGCCCCGGCCGTGTCGTTCTTCACGTTTCTCAGAATCCATGCCTTGGCGAACAGCGCCTTGGCCGCCCAATCCGTATCCGGGAACGAATCGTGGACCTTCTGGTACAAATCCATCGCTTTCTCGTAGTCACCGAGGTTCAGGTTGTTCACTTCGGCGATGAGGAACATCGCCTCGGCCGGCAGCAGCGAATCGCCGCCAGCCTTCTTGCCGGACGTACGCGCGGCGAGAGCATCAAGCAATGACAACCGCTTCACCGCCAGCACGCCGTAGTCGGAATCCGCGCGGCGGGCCCTGGCCGTGTCGTAGTAGGCGCGGGCCCGCTCGAAGTCGGCCCCCTCTTCGTAGTGCTTGCCGGTACGGAATGCCGCCTCGGCTCCGAAGTCGCTCGGCCCCTTCACCCTTGCCCAGGCCATGAGCGCGTCCGCCGCCCGGCCCATCGCGTCCAGCGCCTTGCCCAGCAGCAGGCTGGCCTCATCGTCAAGGTCCGCGTACCTGCCCAGCACGTCGTTGACCTCGGTGACCGCCTGTTCGTTCTCGCCGAGTTCGTATCGGCAGGCGGCGATTTTCAGCCTGGCGAGTGCGCGCTGCTTCGGGTCATCGGCCAGCCGGGCATATTCTGCATACCACTGCTCGGCATCAACGTACCGCTCCAGCGCGAATGAGACGTCGGCCAGCAGCTTCACCGCCGACGAACGGAAACGGGACCTGGGGAACCGACGCAGAAAAGCCTCCAGCGAATCGGCGCCGCGATCGAGCTCTTCCCGGTCGATGAATGACTTGGCCAGATTGTAGGAAGCCTCGTCGGCCAGCCGCGGGTACTTCTGCTTCACCGCGTCCAGCGTCACCCGGGCCGTACCGTACTGCTTGTCGGCGAGGAGTGACAGCCCGCGGTACAAATCTCCCCTCGGCACGAACCCGGAGTTCGGGAAGGCGAGTCCCAGCTGGTCGAATTCTCTTATTGCCTTCTCATACTGGGCCTCTTCGTAGTAGCTCGAACCGATGAGGAAGAGCGCGTCATCCACCCACCGTGACTTCGGCCAGCGCTGTATCATCAGCGCGGATTTCTCAATCGCCTTGTCGAACTTGGTCTTGGCCTGGGCGGTCTGCCCCTGGTCCTTGAGCCTCATCGCCTCGCGGTAAGAAGCTTGTGCATTGTAGTAGGTGTTGAAGTAGGCGCAGCCGGCGCCGAGCAGTACCACGGCAGACAGGCATGCGAGTGGCCGGATGTGGCGGGAGCGAATCAAGCTGGTCTCTGTTTATCTTAATGCCTGATGGTGCCTGCTGTCAAGGCAATCGCACGCCACCGGATTCAAGAATATCGAGGTCCCCGGTACGCAGATCCGCAAATCCGGGCCCGACTGCCCGATGCCCGGCACCGTTCTTCGCTCTTTCTCTTGCGTATCCGCAACTCGCTGGCATAATCTATCGTCCTACTCCTGAATCCACCGGCTGGCAAGACGAAAAGGAGTCTTACTGTGAGCACTGATTTCGACGGACAGGCAGCAACCGTGAAGGCCGGGCTGAAGCGCATGCTCGACGCCGGCTGCAGTTTCGCGGACGCGCGCCTGTATGGCGAGGACCGTTCTGAGCGCCTGACGCTCTACGACGGCAACCTCGAAACGAACTACGACGCCAACGAACGCGGCATCGGCATCCGCACGCTCTATAAGGGCGCGTGGGGCTTTGCCGCCACCGCCGACCTGGCTTCGATTCCGGCCTGCTTCGACCGGGCGCTCGCCAACGCCAAAGCCGCGACGCTGCTGCCCGGCTTCCCCAAAGACATGGGTCCGGCCCGGCCCACCAAGGGGAAGTACCGCCCACCGGTCAAACAGGACCCGTTTGAAGTGCCGACCGCGGAGAAGCTCGCCCTGCTTTCCGGCATCGACGCGAAGCTGAACGACAAGACGGTAGCTCATCGCTACGTTACCGCAAGTTTTCAGCGCCGCAAGATCTACTACTGGAACTCGGAGGGCACCGAAGTCGACCGCTGGCAGCTCAACACCTTCGGCTCGATGGCGGTGATGGCACCGGACCCGCAGGGCCGCACCCAGCGACGTTCGGCTGAACTTTTCTGCAACGGCCAGGGCACCCGCGGCTGGGAATGGATCGCCGACCCTTGTGCATTCGGCGGGCACGCCGAGCGCATCCGCAAAGAGCTCGCGGAAATTGTCGCCGCCGAGACCCTGCCGCCGGGGAAGCGCGACGTCATCCTCCTGCCCGGCCAGGGCCACCTCCAGACCCACGAGACCATCGGCCACGCGCTCGAACTCGACCGTATCCTCGGCTACGAGCTGTCGTTCGCCGGCGGCTCCCACGTCCGGCTCGAGCACATCGGCAAGCTCCGCTATGGTTCGAACAAGCTCAATGCCCGGGCCGGCATCACGCCGAACTCGCCCGGCACCTTCGGATTCGACGACGAGGGCACGCCCCAGCGCGATTACTACCTGATAAAGGACGGCATCCTCGTCAACGTCCTCTCCTCGCGCACCGACCTCGCCGAGGCCAACGCCAAGGCGGGACGGGTGGCAATCAAGGAGTCCGGCACCGCAGCCCGCGCCTGCGCCTTCTACCGCGCGCCAATCGACCGGATGACGAACATCAACATCGACGCCGGGAACGACGGCACGCTGGAAGACATCATCGCGGCGACCGAGGACGGCGTGATCGTCGACGTGCCGGTTTCCTGGTCGATTGGTTCGAACCGCGAGCACTTCCACTTCGCCACTGAGATCGCATGGGAAGTAAAGAACGGCAAGAAGACAAAGGTGTACAAGAATCCTACCTATCACGGCCACACCCTCGAATTCTGGAACTCGCTCGACAAGGTCGGGAACCAAGCGACGTGGTGCCTCGAACAGGTGCCGAACTGCGGCAAGGGCGAGCCCAACCAGATAATGGAGCTTGGCCACGGCATCCCGGTGATGCGCTTCCACAACGTCGACACCGGGGAGAAGGAGTAACCCATGCTGGAGCAGCGAATTCGTGACCTCTTGCTCGACGCCCGCACCAAGGCCCGCCGGCAGAAGCTCGACGCCGAGTTCAACTTCCACCGCGAGCGTTCGAGCCTGATCCGGCTCGGCAACTCATCAGTAGCGCTCTCGACCTTCGAAGAGCTCTCGCGGCTCGACGTCTCGGTACAGCAGGGACGCAAATCCGGCGCGTACAGCCTTACCTCGGACATCACCCATCCGGAACAGCTCGACGAAGCCCTTACCATCGCCGCGAAGAACTGCCAGGCGGCGCTGGAAAAGGACTACGACCCCATCTTCGGCGTGGTCGAGGAAGGCGTTGATGACTCGACCGGGTTCGACCCCGCACTCGAAACGCTCTCGCCGGTTGCCAAGACCGAGCTCTGCAAGAAAGTCGTCGACAAGGTCAAGCCGCTGGGCAAGTATGACTTCTCCGGCTCGTGGTCGTCCGGCTCGACCGAGATGTATTTCATCTCCACGGCGAACGACAATGAGGCCTATCGCCGGCTCACCGACGGTCGCTTCACCATGGTCCTGAAAGAACAGGAAAAGAAGTGGGAACTCCAGGTCGAACGGACGCAGAAGAAGGCGGGTGAGTTCACCGCCGACGACGTCGTCGCGGACTTCCTGGGAATCCTGCCCGTTTACGAGAAGAACCCGGGCTATAAGACCAACATCGCCCACCAGCGAGTGATGTTCGGACCCGAGGCGGTATCCGAGCTCGTCGGACTCAGCATCTGGGGCGCGTTCATCGGCCGCATGTGGGAAGAGAAACGGGCGTTCTCGTCCAACTTGAAGCCCGGCGACCGGCTCTTCCCGGCGAGCGTTACCATCACCGACGACCCCACGAACCCCAATGTCTTCGGCATGCCGTTCGACTTCAAGGGCCACCGCCGCCACCCACGCGTCCTCTGCGACAAGGGAATCCTCAAAGGCGTGCTCTACGACTCGGCGACCGCGGCCAAGTACAAGCGCCAGCCGACCGGAAACGACCTCGGTAACGACGACTTCTGCCTCGCCGGCGGCTCGGCCCCGGCCGGAATCGACGCCGGTCGCAAGCTCGCCAAGGATGCGCTCTACATCCCGCACCTCCACTACATCCACATGCCGGACCCCACCAAGGGCATGTTCACCGGCTCCAGCCGGTTCAATGCCCGGCTCATCAAGGACGGCGAATTCACGGCGCCGCTCCTCTCCTCCCGCGTCACCGACACCATCCCGTCGGTCTTCTCAGGGATAGTCGCTATCTCCTCGCGCACGATTCCGTGGAACGTCTCCTCCACCTACGACCGCCGCTCCCCGACCGCGATGAGCATCCCCGAGTACATCATCTGCGACAACGTCCGCATCTCGGACGTAGCCGACAGCTTCTAGCAGAAGAGGACCATCACGGAAGCCGGACTTCGGTCCGGCTTCCTGCTTTTGGTCCAGGACGAAACTCGCCGCTCGTCGTGTGCCGCGAAGCATCACGCGATGCTCGTCACGAAGTATCGGCAGGAACTTCGCGCGTTGTGTGCTCACTTGCGTCGAGAGATGTGTCTTTCGCTCTATCTCGACCTCAACCTTTACCTCAACCTTGACCTGAACCCGTCGTTGCTCCGCGCGTTCTTCGCGACGTTGTTCGAGACGTTGCTCCAGAAGAAGCTCACGTCGTTGCTCGGCTCGATGCTCGCGGCGTTGGCTTTTGACTTTTAGCCTTTGACTCTCGGCTTCTCGTATCTCCTCATGCTACCCCCCAGGCAGCCGGTGGGCCGTCCACTCCCCGGCAGAATTGTGGTCCCACCGTGACCGACCACTATATGTAGATGGCGGCTCAGCCATGTATCTACGGGA